>JACQWL010000009.1 GCA_016209255.1 Verrucomicrobiota bacterium | reverse complement strand
GGCGTGGGCGTCGGCGAGCGACGCCCCGGCGATTGCGCGAGCTTTCTGCCGCGTGTATGAACTCTATTCTCATGGGGAGGGGTTGAATGCACTTCCCTTGAAGCCGATCGTCCGGGGCGGAAAGAGAGTGGCGGGATTCGCGCGAGCCCAACGTTCGTCAAAGCCGTGGGATGTCCATCTCGGCGCCACCCCGCTCGGCGGACACGTACCCGGCGTAGATGGCCGCCGTGGTGTCGAGTGCGAGTTCGAGATCGGCCTGGGGCGCGCGACCCGCGGCGGCGGACGTCAGGAAGTCTTCCATCTCATTCTGGTGGCCCATCGTAAAAGTCTCGTCGGCCGCGACCGGAGTCCAACCCTCCTTGGTGCTGGCTTTTTCGATCAGGTAAACGTCCTGGAATTGTTTTTCCCCGGGGTTGTAGAGATCCATCAGCTCGGTCGGGCTGATTCGGCAGCGGGTGCGGTGGTTGTTGGCAAAAACCTCGATGTAATCGTAGACCCCGCCCAGGACGATCTCGCTGGTCAAAGCGTCCGCCACCGTGCCGTCGTCAAAGGTCACGTGCATCATGCCGTAGTCCTCGATGTCGTGGTAGTCGGTGCGGAGGAAACCGGCATCGCGGTAGCCCGGCAGGCGGGTCAACTGGTGGGTGCGGGCGCTGACCGTTTTCGGGCGGATCGGCGTTCCGTCGCGGGCGATGCCTTCCCGGCGTTTCAAGTAAAGCATGCCCCCCAGCGGATGGCAGCCCTTGCCGATCAAGGATCCCCCGCCCCCAAAACGCCAGATCCCGTAGACCGGCGACGCGGAACCCTTGTGGGACTCCTCGCCGGTCATGCGCAGGATCTGTGCCCCGGTCTTCTCGACGATTTCCCGCTCCTTTTGGACGCTCGGCGCGTAGACGAAATTCTCGGCGTAGCCGAAGAACACGTTCTTCCGGCGGACGACCGATGCGATACGCTCGAGCCGCCGGATGGTCTCGGCCAGCATGGTGACCTTGGAATCCCGGTCGCCGCGGTATTCCTCGGTGGCTCCGGGGGGCCCAAAATATCCGGTCAGCGGTTTCTCGCAGATGACGCCCTTGCCGGCCTCCGCCGCGGCCAGGATGGCTTCCTCATGTGCGGCGGGTGGTGAGCAGATGTCCAGAATGTCAATGTGTTCGAGCATTGCCAGTGCGTTTTCGAACACCGGAATCCCGTGGGCGCGGCCGAAAGCCTCCCGGCGCTGAAGGCGCGGCGATGTGACCCCGGTAATCTCGACGCGCACGCCGTAAACACGCCTGAGGCACTCGACGTGAAACTCCCCGGCAAAACCTGTTCCGACAATTCCGATCCGTATGGTTTTCATGTGCAACGCGGGATCAACCAACGGGGATGCCACGGGACGTTTCAATCCCATAGTTTCCGGGGCCGGGGTCCGGTATCCTTGGCGCCACTGGCCGGCGGCCGCCTCGCACTCGCGCCGATGAGGCAGCGAGCAGTGAGCAGTGCGTAGCGAGCATCCTGAACGAGACCCTCGATTGGTTTTCGTGCTCGCTACTGACTACCCGCTACTCGCTACTTCGGCAATGAACCGCATCGTCGCCATCGTCGGCCGGCCCAACGTCGGCAAGAGCCGGCTCTTCAACCGGCTGGCGCGGAAGCGTATTTCCATCGTGCACGACCAGCCGGGCGTCACGCGCGACGTAATTTCGGCCGAAATCGCCGATGGGCGCTACACGCTGCTGGATACCGGGGGCATCGGCTACAAGGGCATCGACACGCCGGCGGCGCTGACCAGGGCGTCGGAGCAGCAGGTGGACTTCGCGATTGCGACGGCGTCGTTGATCCTGTTCGTGGTCGACGGCCGCGCGGGGCTGTCGTCGATCGACGAGCGGATCGCGCAGATGCTGCGGAAGAGCAGGAAGGCGGTCGTGCTCGTGGTGAACAAGGCGGACTTCGACGACGAAAAAATTGAACTGAGCGACGCCTACCGGCTCGGGTTGGGCGAGCCGTTGCGCGTCTCGGCCGAGCACGGGCAGGGGGAGACGGCTTTGCGCGAGGCCATCCTCGCGGCGCTCGGGCCCGAGCCGGCGCAGGACGACACCGCCACCACCAAGACCGCGAGCGATCCGCTGTGCATCTGCTTCATCGGCCGGCCGAACGTGGGGAAATCCTCCCTGAGCAACCGGCTGCTCAAGAGCGATCGGTTGATCGTGAACGAGACGCCCGGGACGACGCGCGATGCGATCGAGCTGCCGTTCACCTTCAAGGGCCGCGACGGGAAGGATTACCCCTTCCGCCTGATCGACACCGCCGGCATCAAGGCGGCGACCAAGCTGGCTTCGCCGATCGAGTATTTTTCGCGGCTGCGCTCGCTCGATGCGATCAAGAACACCGATGTGGTCTTCCTCGTGCTCGACGCGGTCGACGGCGTGACACAGCAGGACAAGGCGATCGCCGGGGAGGCGATCAAGGAGGGCAAACCCATCGTCATCGCGGTCAACAAATGGGACCTCATGCAGAAAGCGTTCAAGGTGCAGGGCGGATTCGCGCCGTACAAGAGCGAGCGCGACTACCGCGAGAAATACGAGCATGCGCTGTTCGAGGGGCTTTTCTTCACCCCGGGCTCGCCGGTGATCTTTGTGTCCGCCATGAGCGGCTACGAGGTCGATCGGATGCTCAACGCGGCGGTGAAGCTGAACCGCACCCTCGACAAGAAAATGTCGACGGCGAAGCTGAACCAGGTGCTCGGGCATCTCGCCGAGCGCAACCCGCCGCCCGCGATCGCCGGCCGCCGCTTCCGCGTTTACTACGCGACGCACACGGGCACGCGCCCGTTCCGGATCAAACTGTTCTGCAACCGGGAGGAGAAGTTCACGGAACAGTACCGGCGTTATCTCGAGGCCGGCGTGGTCAAGGAATTCGATCTCGCGGGCTGCCCGATCTTTTTCGATCTCGTCGGCAAGCCGCGGGATGAGACGCGGGGCAGCCGCGGCGGCGGGCACGCGTCCGCCGCGCACCGGGCGGAGCGGACGCTGGGGGAGGAGTGAGCGTGGCCGCGTTCAAGTTGAGACCAACCGCGTTCCGCCGAATTGGGATTGTAGGGGCGCCGCTCGTCGGCGCCCGCGGGCGTCGTCATGCGACGCCCCTGCAAGAGGCGTCAAACATCACTCTGTTAAGTATTCCTAATTATCCGTGAGAAACTTCATGGGTCGGGTAACCCAATAGGTTACTCTGTAATCTGGCGGTCTTGGCGAAGGCAAGTGACAGAGTGGTGCCAATTCAGAAAGGTAACGGGACTGAGCGTGGCCGGTGGTGGCCGTCACCGCCGGCCGTGGAGCTTGCGGTATTCGTCGCCGGCCAT
>JACQWL010000182.1 GCA_016209255.1 Verrucomicrobiota bacterium | reverse complement strand
GCTTCCAACCCGCTGCGGGCGTAGTCGGCGAGATGCTCGTGGTCGAGCAGGGCGGCGAGAGCCGGCACCGACGCGGAACCACCGACCACCGCGAGTTCCTGGCAGGCGCGGGCTTTTTCATGCACCCCGGCCCCGGATGCGAGCACGGCCAGTGCCTCCGCCTCAGGGGTCTCGGCCGCCGTGCCGGAGCCGGCCAACGAGAGAATCAACAGGGCAGGAATGGGGGATCGAATGGCAATCATGGGACAACTCACAAGATTCTGATTCAGGCGTGCCACGGCGCACGGCGGGCGCGGCTGCACATGCGATTGGCTTCGGCGTCGTGCACGAACGATTCGGTGACGGGATTGAATTGCACCTTGCGGCCGAGTCGCCAGCCGATCGAGGCGGCATGGGAGACGATGTGGCCGCGACGCGTCACGTCGGCATTGGCCGCCGGCTTGGCGCGCGATTTGACGCAATCGAGGAAATCGCGGACGTGTTTGATGGGGTCGGTTCCCGCCATTTCCGCGGGCGGGCCTCCCGCCAGAAGCGCGGGTGAGGAAACCGCAATCTTGCCGGAGTCCGCCGCCTCGACCCAGCCTTCGTCGCCCTCAAAGCGCACCGGGCAGGTCCCCGGGACGACCCAATCACCCTCGCCCTTGAAGCCGGCGCGGCGCATGACGAGTTTCACGCCGTTGGCGTACCGGGCGTGGATGGTCTGCCCTTCGGTTTCGAATGTGACCGGAGTGGTGTCGTCCGCACTGGCCCCCCACTGGCAGAGATCGACGGTGTGCGCACCCCATTCGGGCAGGGCCGCGCCGCCATGGAAATCGTAGTAACCGCGCCAGCGTCCATTCACGTAGTCCTTGTTGAAGGGTCGCCACGGGGCCGGGCCAAGCCAGCGGTCCCAGTCGACCACGTCGACGGCCGGTTCGGGTTCGGCGGGCAACCATTTGTGGCTCTCTTCGAGCGCGAGGATCCCGGCGTGGACGGTGTGGATTTTCCCGAGACGGCCGCCGCGCGCCAGTTCCGCGGCGACGCGGAAATTATCGACATTGCGACGCTGGGTGCCGGCCTGGAAAACCCGTGCGTACCGATTCACGGCATCGGCCAGTTCCTGGCTCTCCCGGATGGTCATGCTGCAGGGTTTCTCGCAATAGATGTCCTTGCCCGCTTTGGCAGCGAGGATGATGCCCATTGCGTGCCAGCGATCGCCGGTGGCGATGAGCACGGCGTCGATGTCGGCGCGGCCGAGGACTTCGTACATCTCCCGCGTCTCGGCGCAATCCTGGTTGCCGTAATGCCGGTTGGCCATGACCCGGACCACTTCGCGGCGCGTTTTCTGGACGTCGGCAATCACCACAAACTGCACCTCGGGTTGCTTGAGAAACGCGCCGAGAACCTGCCGCCCGCGCGGGCCGATGCCGATGCCGCCGAGCACACTCCGGTTGCTGGGCGCCACCGCCCCGTTTTTCCCCAGGGCCGAGGCACGAATGATCGTTGGCATCCCCAGCGCCAGGGCCGTGGTTTTCAGAAAGTGTCGTCGTGTGGATTTCATGGTCAATTGAGAGGAAACTGGATTTTCCGGGGCCTGGATCGCGGAGGGGTTCAAGGGCGGAAGCCCAACAAGACGGCCGGCACCGGCGGCGCGCCGGGGTGCATTCGTGGTTCGATCGTTTCTCTCACGGTGCGAAAAGATAATCCCTCTGCCGCCTCGCGGTCAACGGGCGAGTTTCATCTGGAACAGTGAAATTCGACCGCCTCCCACCCTTCTGCCCAGTTACCCGGCAATTCAGATCAGATAGAAGCAAGTACTCTCTCCAAAAACTCCCGGTTGGCCCGGGCGTTTTCCATCGTCGCCTGCGGGGTCGTGCCGACGGCGCAGCCCTCGACCATGATCGGGCCGTCGAAGCCGGCCGCCTTGAGCTTCCTGAAGACACCGGCGAAATCGACCTTCCCCGCGCCAAACTGAATCATCACCTCGCTCTTCGGGGCCGCGCAGTCCTTGGCGCAGAATCCCGTCACGTGCGGCGCGATCCGCTCCAGCTCCGCGACCGGATCCTTGCCGGTGTAGAAGATGATGTTCCCGGCATCGTACCAGATTTTGAAATTCGGGTGCCCGACCTCCTGCATGGAGCGGAGGATTTCCTCGGCCGCACCGCTGCCGCCGCCGTGGGGTTTGAGCACCAGCTTGATGCCGCGTTCCTGCGCAAATGCCGCGGCATCGGCCATGACTTTGTAATACTGCCCGTAGTCCGCCGGCTTGTTCACGCCGAAGGTGAGCGCGAACTGCAGGCCCAGCGTGTGGGCGTTGACGAGCTGCTGGCGCGTGTCGGCAATGGCGTCGGCGAGCGGGGCGTTGTTCTTGATCCGCAGCGCGGTCATGTTCGCCTTCAGACCGCGCGCCGCGATCTTCTTTTTGAGCGCCGCGAGATACTCCGGCGTGGCCGTGGCGTTGGTGAACGGCTCGGTCTTGGTGGCCGACAACAATCCGGTCCACTGGTAGCCCGCGGCCTTGATCGCATCGAGCGCCTCGTCGTAGCTCCACTTCGTCCACGGACGGTTGAAGCAGCCGATCGGCCAGCGGGCCGGGGCGGATTTCTGCGCGCCTCGCACCGAAAGAGGCAGCATCGCCGCCGTGGCGGCAGCCGAAGCGGTAAAGATAAAATCACGGCGAGTGAGGGCGGCGGGGGAGTTCATCCGGAATAAAAGAAAAGCGGGTGGCAGTGAGTTGAGCCCGGCAGGCGCGCGCCGCAATCCAGAACGGGATAGTCCGGGTATTTCGCATCGCGGCGGAGCCACAACCAAAGGAACCAAACATCAGGTCACAGAGTGCACAGAGCCCGGACAAGAGAGCACAGAGAAATGCCGTTCCTCACCGGCGGCGCGGCGCGGCGCGCTGGAGGCGGGCCGCCTCTTCGAGATGCTCGGACGCTTCGCGATTGCGACCGAACGCGCGCATCAGCTGCCCGAAGTTGCCGTGCAACTCCGCGGAGTCCGGGTTCAGTCGCAGCGCCCGTTCGAATACCGGCACCGCATCCTCCAGCCGGTTCGCGTTCACCAGCGCCACGGCCAGCTGCCCAAGCACCGCCGGCGATTCGGGCTGGAGGGCCGCGGCGCGTTCGAAGTGCCGGGCCGCCTCGACCCAGCGTCCCGCCGTTCCGCACGCCACGCCGAGATTCAGGTGGGCGGAGGCGAGACCGGGATCGAGCCGCACCGCTTCCTCGAATCGCGCCATCGCCTCCGGGACGCGGCCCATTTCCGCGAGGGCGGCGCCGAGATTGTTGTGCGCCTCGGCCGACGCCGGGGCGAGCCGCAGGGCTTCCTCGAGCTGCCGGAATCCCTCCGGCGCGCGACCCGACGCGACCAGCGCCTTCGCGAGATTGGCGCGGACCGGGACGTTCGCCGGCGTGAGCTGCAAGGCGCGTTCGTAGCGCGCGATCGCCTCGGCGAATCGTCCGCTGGCGGCCAACGCGAGCCCGAGATTGCTCAAGGCCGACGGCAAATCGGGCCGCAAGCGCAGCGCTTCGTCGTGCCGTGCGATCGCCTCGGGAAGCCGGCTGAGCTGGCGCAACGCGTTGCCGAGGTTGTCATGCGCCTCCGCGTGGCGCGGGTTGATGCGCAGTGCCGCCTCGAAATGCGGAACCGCTTCGGCGGGCCGGCCGGTTTCGGCAAGTTCGGCTCCCAGATTGTTGTGCGCTTCGCCATAGTCGAACTTGAGCGCAATCGCGCGCCGATAATGGGCGATGGCTTCAGCGGAGCGCCCGACGGCGCGCAGGGCGTTGCCGAGGTTGTTGTGCGCCGCGGCGAATCCGGGCTTCAGCGCCAGGGCCCGCTCGAGCTTGGGAATCGCCGCGGCCGGCGAGCCGGCGAGGATCATTTCACACCCCATGTCATTCCACCCGTCCGGATCGGCCGGCTTGATCTGCGTGGCCCGGGTAAAACAATCGATCGCTTCCTGGTGGCGGCCCTGCTTCGCCAGCGTATCGCCCAGATTCAGCCATGCCATCGCCGCGCCGTCGTTGTGGGCGAGGGTGTCGCGCCAGAGCGCTTCGTTGCTGCCATAGACCCGACACTGCCGCCACGTCAGCGCGCCAAGGCCGAGCAACAGCATGCCGACTCCCGCAAGGCGCAGCCAGTTGTAGGAGCCTGCTTGCAGGCGATTTGCGGTGGGAGCGGGTTTATCGCGCGACGAATCGGGGCGTAAAGCCCCTCCCACATCGCCTGCATCCGCCTTCGCCGGGCTTCGGCGCGACAAGAGCAGGCTCCTACCCACCGGGTCGCCGCTGATCCACCGCCATCCGGTTGCGATGCCCGCCGCCGCGAGCGCCAGCGGGCCCATGCTGGCGAGGTACTGGAAATGATCGCCCACGAACGAATAGCGGAAGAAGTAGACGTCGAAGAAGCCGAGCACGGGAAAAAGCAGTGCGACAAAAAACAGCGCAGCGACCAGCACCGGCCGCAACCCGCCGCGGCGCCGCCACCACAGCACCGCGATCCCCCCGAGCGCGGCAGCGGTCGGAAGCCACGTGAGCACCTGCGCAACGTCGATCTGCCAGCGCGGGTAGATGAACGCCAGCGGGTGCGGCCAAAGCAGTTTGCCGAGGTAAAACCACGCGGCACGTCCGGCGATGACGAGGCGTTCCGGCCCCGTCTGGTTCCACTCCGGTCCGGAGGCGCCCGAATGAAATTTCTGCTCCCAGATCGTCCAGCCGGCGGCCGCGGCCGAGAGCGCGAAAAACGGCACGAGCCACAGCGCATCCCGCCACCCGACACGCCCGTGCCGCCACCACGCCAGCAGCAAAAGCACCGGCGGGAGCATGACCGTGGACGGTTTGCTCAGGATCGCGAGAACTGCACACGCGAGCGTGAGCGCATAATACGCGCGGTCACCGCTGCCACCGGTTGTTTCTCCGCGGGTGTCGAGCCAGCGCAGGAAAAAGCGGATCGCCAGCAGGAAGAACACGGCGGACTGCGTGTTTTTCAACTCGCAGATCCAAGCCACGGATTCGACCTGGACGGGATGCAGCGCCCACAATGCAGCGCCCAGCCACGCGCCGGGGACCCGCAGTTGGAGCAGCACGCGCCAAAGCAGCAGCGCGGCCAGCACGTGAAAGGCGATCGTGACTGCGTGATATCCCAACGGCGCGAGCCCCCACAACGCGTGCTGCAGCCAGAAATTCGTGAGGACGAGCGGAAAATAGTTCGCGGCGGCCGTCGTCCAGATCTCCTTCAGCCCGAGCGGTCCGATGATCACGGGGTTCGCCGTGATGTGAGAATCGTCATCCCAGAGAAAGTTACCGTCGAGCGCCGGCCGGTAAGCGAGGACGATGGCGACGACCAGCAACGCGCCCCAGGCGGACCGGCGCAAGCGGCCGGCGCCGGATGGCGAAGGCGCGGACGAAGTGGAACTGGCCGTGGGGAGC
>JACQWL010000165.1 GCA_016209255.1 Verrucomicrobiota bacterium | reverse complement strand
CAACGCCCCGTTTATGGCGGTTTTTTCTGGATCAACGGCGACGGCCGGTACCCCGTCCCCAAGGAGGCGTACTACATGGCGGGAGCCGGCGGGCAGACGACGATGATCATCCCCTCGCACGATCTCGTGGTCGTGCGCCTGGGGCACTACAAGGGCAGCACACCCGGGGAAGCGGACCTCAAGAAGGCGCTCGCGCTTTTGCTTGAGGCCGTGCCGCGGGGTAGGTGAGCCGTTTGCCCGCCGCGCAGCGAAGGGATTGACCACGCGAAGCGAAGAGAACGGGAGAGGAGCGGCGGGAACAAGCACGGGAACAAGCACGGGGTCAGGCCGCTAGACGCTAGTTTGCGACAGGTAGGCACGGACCGACGACACCGCCCCCATCTTGAGGGTTTCTGCAATCCACCGATGCGGAGCGTTGGCTGCGGTACGTAAGCGCAGAGCAAGCGACACTTTCCACTGTGCGCCCTTCAAGTCGCGCTCGGCATCACTGAGGGTTTTGCCAAGTTCGGACAACCCAGCCTCGAGCTCGCGTTGCCAAAGGCTTCGCTTCAAGTCCGACAGTTCATCCCCGGCCAGGTCAGGCACGAGGACGGTATTCGCATACTCGCGGCCCAGAGCGTTTCGCCATCCCGCGGTGCCGATGGCCCAGCCTGCCGATAGTGCGCCACGACACATGCGGTCGTCATCGCGCGGGTCGCTGGCCACGGCCACCAGTCGGGCGAGATGGTCCGGCCACGGGTGTGCGCTGCCTCCTGCCTCGTTCGCCGACAAGAATTCGCTCGCAACAAGCCAAGCCGGCGGGTCCGGCTGCAGAAACCGCCATAAGCTGCTCGACGGATACTCGGAGATCCTATCCGCCGGCACCAATCCGGCGCGGACAGGATTTAGGTGGATATAGTCAACGACCCGAGCCAGGTACGCGGCGTCTTGAATCAGGAGGGACTTGTAACGGCCTTGGAACAAATGACCGTGGCGCCCATGAAACCGGTTGTGTCGCGTTGCGAAGCTGGTCTGCAGCCAGTGCATCCCGTCGACGAGATTCGGTTCCGGTGTTTCCAGCGCCACGTGAAAATGGTTGGAGAGGACAACATAGGCGTGCACCCGCCACCGGTATCTCTGACACGCTTCCCCCAACGCGTTTTCGAAGGCATGTGTCGCTCCGGACGACGCGAAAACGGGATGCTGGAAATTGCCCCGATTGATCACGTGATACCTCGCGCCGGGAAATTGGACTCGCAACCGTCGGGCCATGCCACGAGCCGACTTCGTCCGTACCAACGATGCCAGTCTGCTATTACCCCAGAATTGGGTACATAGCCGGCTTGCTTTCCTCCAAGTCGGCGCGCGAGCGCGGGGCAACGTGACTAGCACCTAGCGGCCTGACCCCGTCGTGACCAGTCCCCGGTGCGAATAACGATCTCTATGGCGCGGGCTTCACCTGGTATGTCCGCCGTTACGGTCGCGCGGTCCTCGCGTGGGAGGGCGATGTATTTCAGGACTCCGGGAAGAAGCTCTGCGCTTATGCCGGCCAGTCGTGGACGTTTCCGCTGCGCGTTGGCAGCATCGGCGTGACGGGTGCGCTGATGTACCACCGGAATTTTGCGAAAATGTCGCGCACGCGTGTCCTGCCGGTGGCACTGTGGCGCCATTCGTTGAGGCGGGCCACCTGCCATGGGGCGAGGCCGCCGGCGGCCAGGAAGCGTTGCACGATCGTCTGGCGCCAGTGCTCATGCAGTTCCTGCCAGCTGCCGAAGGGCGCGAGGTGAAGGGCGCCGTCGGCGGCGAACACTCCGGCGGTTGCGAGGACGTGGACAGGCGGGGGCCAAGGGAGAAAACCGCCGAAAAATGAGACCCATCCTCGTGACCGCGGATTGCGCGGCGGGTCGTGCGGGGAAACACACCCGCTGCCGACGGTCCGGGCGGAAGCGCAAAACGCGCCTTGTCATCCCGTCGATTCAGGAGCCAGATAGCGGCGCCCCACGTGCCTGCCTCACGGCCATATTTCTCGGTCGTAATTCCGGCCTACAACGAAGCGGAGCTATTGGTACGACGATCGCCCGGGCCCCGCGGCGAAATGAGCCGGGGCCTACGGTGCGGCGGCGTGGCTCGCGGCACGGCCAGGCGGAAACGCGCGGCGATTGAGGCTGGCCCCCGCCACCTCGTTCGCGAGATTGACCAGCTCGTCGATCAAGAGCGTGGGATCCTCCTCGTAGCGGAGCTGGAGGAAATTCTCCCGCACCCGCTGGTAGGCGGCCGGATCGGCCAGCCAGGTGTCGATGATTTTTTCGAAGTCGGCGGCATGCTCGACTTTCTCGGATGCGGCGCCGTTGCGAAAGAATTTCCAGGTCAGCTCCTCCTGCGGCATGATGCCGCCGAACGCGTTGAAGATGATCGGACACTTGAAATGCAGCGCCTTGGCGCAGGTCGTCGTGCCGCCGCGCGTCACGATGGCGTCGCTGACCTGGATGAGCAGATGGACGGATTCCGAATAGCCCTCGATGTGGCAGGTAAATTCCGGGTGGGTGGCGCGCCAGTGAACGAGTTCGTTGTAGGTCTCCTTGTTCCGGCCGCAGATGACGATCGCCTGCACCCGGGCGGCGTGCTTCAGCAGGACGGGGAGCAGCGCGAGATGGTTGTTCGCGCCGTTGCCCCCGGTGGCGAGGAACACCGTGAAGCGCGCGGGATCGAGCCCGAGTCGCCCGGCGCGATAACTGCGGCGCTCGGCGACGCTGAGCACCTCGAGGCTCGACCGCGGCAGCATGAGGTAGCCGCGGACGCGCGCCCTTTCCGGCGGGATGCCTTTCTTGACCGCGTAGTCGTTGGCCGTTTGCGTGCGCGAGAAATAGAGGTCGACCGAGGGTTCGATCCAGTTGCGCGAGTAACCCCATCCGCCGGAGAACTCGCCGCAATAGGTGGCGCAGCGGACCTTGGCGGCGCCCAGCACCCGGCGGGCGAGCTGGAAGTAGCCGCGGTTGAGGAGGTCGTGCACGCTGAAGACCAGATGCGGCTGGTATTCGCGCAGCACCGCGAGGTAGTAGCCCGCCCCGAACGTGACATCGCGCCGGTTGAGGTAGCTGAGCAGCTCGACGATCGCGTAAAACAATTTGTGCACCCACGGGGCGCTGCGCTGCAGCCGGTTGTAGAGCCGCACGCCGCTGCGGTTCACGACGGAGGATTTTTCGAGCATCTGCTCGATGCGCACATCGACGTCGTGGCGGTAAAGCTGAAAGCACCACTCGGCGAACGCCTCGGCCCGGGCGTCGTGGCCGGCTCCAGTGCTGGAGGTCAGAACGAGGATGCGGATTTTGGACATGCGCGGTCAGGAAGGTAGGAGCCTGCTTGCAGGCGATGGGCAAACGGACGCATTGGAAATCGCCTGCAAGCAGGCTCCTACCGATAGCAGTGCGGACATGGACGTAAAACTACACGTCGAAATAGCGGGCCTGGACGCGACGTTTCAGCGCCAGCGAGCCGAAACGCGCGAGGAAAGGCGCCACCACGGCCTGGAAGAATCGCCCGGTGCGGACGGTGCCGCTGCGGTGGCGGAGCAGTGCCCGGCGCAGCGCGGCGGCGGCGTGCGCGGGCGCCGGCCCGCTGCGCATCATGGCCTCGAAGGCGGACCACGCGCGCGCCATGCGGGGTGTCGGGTCCGTCTGCGGGCGGCGCACCGAGCCGTCGAAGTCGGTGCGATAGTCGCCGGGGCGAAAATCGATCACCACCACGCCGGTGCCGGTGGTTTCGAGCATGAGGCTTTCGTTGAGCGCGGAAAGGCCCGATTTCGCGATGTTGTACGCGGCCTGGAACGGCAGCGGGAATTCGGCGGCGAGCGACGAAATGTTCACGAGGGCGCCGGCCGGCCGGCCGGCCGGCCGCGCCCGGAGGCTGCGCAGGGCGGCGTGGGAGAGGCGCGCCGGGCTGACGAGCATCACCTCGAGCTGCTCCTGCCAGGTGGCGAACTCCGTGGCGGCGAACTCGCCGAAAACGCCGTAACCGGCGTTGTTGATCACGAGATCGAATCCCTCCGCGGCGCGATCGGCTTCGCCGAACACCGCCTCGGCCCGCGCCCCATCGCGCAATTCGAGCGCGACGGCAGTGAAAAGCGACGGATGGCGAACGGCGAATGACGCAAGGCGCGCCGGGTCGCGCGACGTGCCCCAGACCCGCACCCCGTCGGCGAGCAGCATCTCGGTGAACGCCCGGCCGAGACCGGTGCTGGCGCCGGTCACGAAGGCCGTGCGATGGAGATCGGAGACGCGCGTCATGGGAGTGAAAGTGAGGGTGAACGTGAACGTCGGTGGACCGTTCGCCATTCTTTTCTCACTCTCACTCTCACTTTCACTCTCACTCTCACTCTCACCTTCACTCTCACTCTCCCTTTCACTCCTCACACCCGCCGGAACACGAGGGCGACGTTGGCGCCGCCGAAACCGCTGCTGTTCTTGATCACGATATTCGCGGCGCGGTTCTCGGTGGTGCGCGGGATGTTCAAGCCGCCACACTCGGGATCGACCCGCGTGAGATGAGCGTTGCCGGGAATGAAGCCCTCGCGCAACGCGAGCGCGCAAAAGGCGCTTTCCATCGCGCCGGCGAGCGAAAGGCCGTGGCCCGTGAGGGCTTTCGTGCTGCTCACCGCGGGGCGTTCCGCCGATTGTTTGAAGACGGCACGCAACGCCCGCGCCTCGGAGACATCGCCGATGAGCGTGGAGGTGGCGTGGGCGTTGACGTAGTCGACGTCCCCGGGCGCGACACGGCTCGCGCGCAGGGCGTTGTTCATCGACGCAGCGGAGCCGCTGCCCTCGGGGTGCGAGATGGCGACGTTGTATCCGTCTGAGGCCTGGCCCCAGCCGAGAATTTCCGCGTAAGGTTTCACCCCGCGGCGGACAATTTCTTCCTCGTTTTCGAGGACCAGGACCGTTGCGCCGCCTGTGCCGACAAAACCGTCGCGCGCGGCGTCAAAAGGACGCGAGGCGATGTTCGGGTCGGTTTGCAGCGAAAGCGTTCTCATGCCGGCGAACGGCATGATGGCGTCGAAGTTTCCGTCCTCGGCGCCGATGACGAACATCCGTTTCTGCCGGCCGAGGGCGATATCGTCAAAGGCGTAGCCGATTGCGTGCGCCGACGAGGCGCAGGCGGACGAGAAACCGCACGACGCGCCGAGAATCTTGAACGCGGCGACCAGGTTGAAGTTCAGGGTGCCGACAATGGACTGAACGATGCCCATGGGGGAACAGCGCATGACGCCGACCTTGAGGAAACGCTCGCGGAAGTAATGGGTGAGGAAGAGCGAGCCGCCCGATGCGGCATAGAGGCCGGTGTCGGCATTGGAGATGTCGGGCTCGGTGAGGTGGGCGTCGTCGATGGCCTGGAGCATGGCGCAGTGCGCGTAAAGGCCGTTCGGCGCCATCGAGCGCAGCAACTCACGCTTGATCTTGTAACGCGCCGGAAACGTCCAGTCCTCGGGGTCGGGGGAATCGGTAAAGAAATCCCTTACCGGGCCCGCGACCTTGCACGGTATGTCGTCGCGCTGGAACGGCGGGAAAAGTTCGAATCCATGCCGCAACTCGCGAAGGTTGCACGTGACGGTAATGGCGTCGTTGCCGATGCAGGAGACGAATCCGAGGCCGGTGATGAAAACTCTGGACATGATTTTCCGGCCCGGGCGGAAAATTTATCAGGTTCTGGCGGAGCGAAAACCTAGGCGTTGATTGCCGCGCGGAGTGGCGTTGGGGCGGGCGCGGCCTGGGCCCCGTTGATCACGTCGGATTGGGCGACGCCGCTGATCGGAACGGG
Organism: Verrucomicrobiota bacterium; assembly: GCA_016209255.1. Classification (GTDB taxonomy): domain Bacteria; phylum Verrucomicrobiota; class Verrucomicrobiia; order Opitutales; family Opitutaceae; genus ER46. The sequence goes on along the minus strand of JACQWL010000165.1, from coordinate 7,958 downwards.
CGAAATGACGGCATCGACAAAGGCGTAGGTGAGCGTGATTTCTTCCGCGATGACGGCCTTCTCCGGGCCGACGCGAATCGAACCTTCGAAGGTGGCGAGCGGCATTTTCATCCGCTTCGGCTTGATCGAAAGGGTGAGGATGTCGCCCGGCCGGCACACGCGATGGGCGCGGACGCCTTCGCAGCCGGTGAAAAAGATCGTTTGCGGGCTGACGACCTTGCCGGGCTCGGTGGGCACGCCTTCGAGCAGATAAAGCACCGCGAGCTGGCCGAGCGCCTCGAGCATGATCGAAGCGGGCATCACGGGGTTATCCTTGAAGTGGCCTTGCAGGAAGTATTCCTGGCCGGAAATCTTGTATTTGCCGTTGGCGGAGGTGGAGCTGACCGACGCTTCGTTGAGAAAGAGGAACGGCGGCTGCATCGGCATGACCGCGCCGATGTGCTCGATCGGGATGAACTTGGTCGGTTTGGGCAGCGGAAGTCCGCGGATTTTGCAGTCGATGAACGTCTTCACGTCGCCGACCGTACGCAGATTGCGCAGCTCGTCGTTGTTGATCGTCATCATCAGCACATCTTCCACGAGAATGACGATTTCCATCATCGTCAGCGAATCGACGCCCAAGTCCTCGATCAGGCGGAGGTCGTCGTCGGCGTCCTTCAGCTTCATGCGCAGGTCCGGTTCGACGAAGCGTTCGATGATGCCGATGACGACCGCGGGCACGTGCTCGGCGTTGCCGGTCTTGCGGAATTGCACCGCCGCCTCGAAGGTGGACGGCGAACAGCGTTTCAGCGCCTCCCGCAGCGCGACCTCGTCTTCGGGCGCAAACGGCTTGGGCGTCGCCGACAACGGCTTGTTCGTGCCGGGAAGGGATGTAACTGCGGTTTCTGGCATAGCTTACTTCTCGTATGTTACCGGGCGGATGGAAAGTAAACCCATTATTTCGGCCGCGAAGCGCGTGGTCGCCACCAAACCGGCGCAGGTTTCCGCGTGCCAGCAAGTTCGACTCGATTTCCCGGCCCGCGAACGGCGCTTGCCAGTTTCGGGACGCACCCCTAACTCACTCTCCCGGCTTCTCTGTACGCCCGGCCGGCGCTTTTCCCGCACCATCCTTCTGTCCGCGCATGAGCGCATCCTCCTTCGCCGCCCTCCACCATCCGATATTTCTGATCACGCACGAATTTTATCCGAAGCGTGGCGGTATCGCCACGTTCACGGAGGAAATCGCCCGCGCGTCCGCGACCCTCGGTTACGATGTGGAGGTCTGGGCCCAGTCGGCGCCCCTTGCGGCCGAGAAGACCGACTGGCCGTTCCGCCTGCGCCGGATGCCGCTGAAAGGCACGCATGACCTTACTTGCCAGGTCCAGCTCACGCGCGAGCTCATCCGCCACCGCCGCGATCTCCGCGCCGCCACGGTCTACCTGCCGGAGCCCGGGCCGATGATGACGATGATGCTGCTGCAGTTCTTCCAGGCGTTTCGGCCGCGGCGGCTGGTGCTCACCTTTCATGGCTCGGAAATCCTGAATTTCGCCCGCAGCCCGTTGCGCCGCTGGCTGGCCGGCCAGCTGATCGATCACGCGACCCGGGTCAGCACCCTGAGCACGTTCACGCAGGAGTTGTTGCTCAGCCATTTTCCCGAGGCCGCGGACAAGATGTTCCTGACTCCCGGCGCACTCCGGTCCGACTTTGCCGTGGTGCCGCCCAGGCCAACGGTGCCGAAGGACAAGATCGTTGTCCTGACGGTGGGCCGGTTGCACCCGCGGAAAGGCCAGCTCCACACGCTCCAAGCGCTGCAACTCCTTCCGCCCGGCGTCCGGCGCGGGCTGGAGTATTGGATCGTGGGCACCGGGACCAAAGGCAACTACGAGGGCCAGCTTCGCGCCGCCGCGGCCGCGTTACCGGAGCTCACCGTCCGTTTTTTCGGCAACCTGCCCGACGAAGAACTGGCCAGCGTCTATGGCCGGGCCGACATCTTCGCGATGACGAGCGTGAATCTCGATCGCAGCATCGAGGGCTTCGGGCTCGTTTACCTGGAGGCGGCCGCCCACGGGCTGCCCGTGGTGGCGCACGATGTCGGCGGGGTTTCCGAGGCGGTGGTGGATGGGGTGACCGGTTTGCTCGTGCCGCCGGAGCGCCCGGCGCAGCTCGCCGCCGCGTTCGAAAAGCTCATCCATGATCCGCCGCTCCGGAAAAAACTCGGTGCGGCGGGCCGGGATTGGGCGGCGCGCAACTGCTGGAAGGAATCCGCCGAGGCGCTCTTCAACCCCGCATGGACGGCCCCATGATTCAATCCCGCACGGCCGTGACGGTCCGCTACGCCGAGACCGACATGATGGGGGTGGTTTACCACGGCAGCTATCTCCCGTGGTTCGAAATCGGCCGCACCAACCTGCTCAAGGAAATGGGGCTGCCCTACCGGAAGCTCGAGGCGGACGGTTACCTGCTGCCGGTGCTGGAAGTGGCCGCGAAATACATCCGGCCGGCGGTCTACGACGACACCGTGACAATTGTGACGACCCTGCGCGAAAGGCCGATTCTACGCATCCGGCTCGAATACGAAGTGCGTCGCGGCGACGAATTGCTCGCCACCGGGCACACGGTGCACGTGTTCGTCGACCGCGAGGGCAAACCAATTCGTCCCCCGGCGTCGGTCGTGGCCGTGATGAGTGCGGCGTTCAAGTAGCGTCAAGTCCGCCACTGGGAATTCGTCATCGTTCAGAGGGGAATGTCATTTAATGGATGACAATCAGCATTGGCGGTTTTTTGCGGGGAACGTCACAGCGCGATGTCAGGCCACCCCGGCGGCGTATTCGGCGAGCACGATGGCGTCCCGCTCCCGCGCCCGCGCCTCGCCGAGCCGGGCGCCGCCGCCGAGGCGGAACACCGCCCAGACCGCGTGGGCGCGGACGAGCGGCGCGTCATGGGCCGCCGCCAGCCGCCCGAGTTGCGGCAGCAGCGAGCGATCGCCGCTGTTGCCCGCGACGACACACGCATTCCGCAACAGGCCCGCGAGCTTCAGCCGTTTGATCGGCGTGCGGCGAAAGACCGCGGCGAAGCGCTCCGGCGTGAGCGCGAGGATATCCGGCAGCGCGAGCTCCACCAGATCGTGGCGCGCCGACAGCAGCATCCGCCGGCCCTCGCGGGCAAAGCGATTCCACGGGCATACCTCGAGGCACACGTCACAGCCATAGATCCGGTTGCCAATGCCGGCGCGAAGTTCCCGCGGTATCACGCCCCTGTTCTCGATCGTCTGGTAGGAGATGCAGCGCCGGGCGTCGACCACGCCGGGCTGCGGAAATGCGTCCGTCGGGCAGGCGTCGAGGCAGCGCGTGCATTTGCCGCAGAGAAGTCCAACCGGGCGATCGCCGGGGTTTTTCCGCACCGGCTCGTCGGGCGTGAATTCGATCCGCGTCAGGATGGCGGCGAGGAGCAGCCAGTTGCCGTGGCGCCGCGAGATCAGCATCGCGTTCTTGCCGATGAAACCCACTCCCGCCCGGGCCGCGGCATCCCGTTCGAGGATCGGTCCCGTATCGACATAGTAACGATAATCCTGCGGGCCGACGCCGTGGATTTCCTCGAGGACGCGGCCCGCGGCGGCGAGCGCCGGCTTGATCGTGTCGTGATAGTCCTCGTGCAACGCGTACCGCGCCCAGATGGGCGCGACAGGACTTTCTGTTGGAAGCGCGGCGCCCCCACCGCGCGCTGCCGGTACGCGCGTTGAGGACACCGCGGTTCCAGCCTGCAATGCGTCGCTCCAGTAATTCACGCCGAGCATCACGACCGACCTTGCGCCGGGCAGGACCAGCTCGGGGGACAATCTCTTTTCCGCGGTGCGGTCCATCCAGTGCATGTCAGCCTGCCGGCCCGCGTCCAGCCAGTCGCGCAACGCCTGCCGGGACGCGGGCGACGGGCCCGCGCCCGTTCCGACGGAGCCGAAGCGGACGTCGTCGAATCCGAGGGCCTCGAGGCGGCGGCGGAGTTCCTCCTGTTTCACGTTCGTCACGTGTTGGGGGCGGGGTCAGGCAACCCGGAACGGCTGATCGCGCGCCTCATGGCCTGCCGCGCGCGAAATCCACCGCGTCGCGCCGCCACGCACGCATCACGTGCGCCACGATGTCGTGGAGCGGCCGGGAATCGGTGAGAATCACCGTGCCCGATTGCCGGTAGATCGGCTCCCGCTCCGCATAGAGGGTTCGTACGCGCTGCTCGGGGTTCTCGACTTCGAGCAGCGGCCGGTTGCGTTGCCGGGCGGTGCGCGCGAGGATCGTTTCGATGGAGGCGTGCAGGCAGACCACGACGCCCTTGCCCTTGAGCAGTTCGAGCATGCCGGGCTGCACCACCAGCCCGCCGCCGCAGGCGACCACGGTGCCTTCGGCCGGATGTCCATGCTCGATGAACTCGCGCTCCATCGCGCGAAATGCCGCTTCGCCGTGTTGCGCGAAAATATCGGGGATGGTCTTTCCCTGCCGGCGCTCAATTTCGTGGTCGCTGTCGAGCACGTGAAAACCCAGCTTGTGCGCCACGGTCCGGCCGACCGTGGTCTTGCCGGTGCCCATGAAGCCGACCAGGTAGAGGTTGACGTGCGCTGCGTTCATCGCGTCGCGACAGGCAACGCTTTCGCCTTCGCGTTGCCAATGGCGAAAAGCCGCGAAGCGGAAAATCGGCGGAGAAAATCTCCCCGCCTTTGCGACGCGGGTGGATACGGTCAGTTTGTCTGCGCCGTTGACGGCAGCGGGGTAACTTCCTCGATCAACAAGGCGCTGATCCAATGCGGATGGTCGTTCTCGTCCGACACCATTACCCAGCTGCCCTTTGGCGCGACCGCGATAAAATCCGGGTGCGGCACGCGATGCACTGTGCCGCTCGCCAGCCGCAGCGCGTAAGGGCGAAACGGCGCAGCGCGGTTTAATTCCCTGATCGCGTCAATGACCATGCCGCTACGTTAGCTGTGCGTCTTCGCGACGCAAGTCGTCACTTCTCGCTGTTCAACGGCGCGCTGCCGCGACAGTCTCGCGCGCTGTGTCCCTCCCCCGTCCCAACTACGCCTTCGCCAGCGACAATACCGCCGGGATCTGCCCCGAGGCGCTCGCCGCGCTGGCCGCGGCAAATGCCGGTCGCGTGCCCAGCTATGGCGACGACACGCACACGGCGGAGGCGAAAAAGCGGCTCGCGGAGGTGTTCGAGACCGACTGCGAGGTGTTCTTCGTCTTCAACGGCACCGCGGCCAACGCCCTCGTGCTTGCCGCGCTGTGCCAGCGCCACCACGGCATTCTCTGCCACGAGTTCTCCCACGTGGAAAACGACGAATGCGGCGCGCCGGAATTCTTCACCGGCGGCAGTAAGGTCATCCCCGTCGCGGCGCCGCACGGCAAACTGCGGTCGGCCGATCTCGAGCCGGCGATGCACCGCGGCCACGGCGTGCATTTTCCGAAAATCCACGCCCTGTCCCTGACCCAGTCGACCGAACTCGGCACGGTTTACACGCCGGACGAGCTCCGCGCCCTGACCGGCTTTGCGCATGCGCGCGGACTCGCCGTCCACGTCGACGGGGCGCGGTTTGCGAATGCGGCCGCCGCCCTCCAGTCACGCGGTTTTTCGCCGGCGGACAGCACGTGGCGGGCGGGGATCGACGTGCTCTGCTTTGGCGGCACGAAGAACGGGCTGCTGACCACGGAGGCGGTCGTGTTTTTCAATCGCGAACTCGCCCGCGAATTCGATTACCGCGTGAAGCAGTCCGGCCAGCTGGCCTCGAAGATGCGTTTTGCCGGCGCGCAATGGACGGCCTTGCTGCGCGAGGGCGCGTGGCTGCGCCATGGCGCGCACGCCAACCGGCAGGCGCAGAAACTCGCGGCCGGCCTGGGCGACCTCGGTTTCGCCCTGGTTGCGCCGGTGGAAGTGAATGGCGTGTTCGTCGAACTGCCGCCGCGCGTCGCGGCCGGGCTGGAAGCGCGCGGATGGCATTTCTACAAATTCGTCGGCGAACACGGCTACCGGCTCATGTGCTCGTGGGAAACACAGGACGCGGATGTCGCGGCATTTCTCGCCGACGCGCGCACGGCCGCGGGTTAGTCTGACTATCCGAGTGTAGAGACCAACATGTTTGTCTTAATGCCTGTGACAGGTGTTCACGCGGAGCCGCGGAGCGCGCGGAGGAGGGGAATGAAAGTCCCCGATGAAATGGCCCGAACTTCACCCCCAAGGCATCGACACTCGCGCGGCGAATCCACCACGCTCGGCGCCCCGCGTCTCCGCGCCTCCACGTGAGATGTTTTCCAGGATTGGGGCTCGCGGCGGCGCAGCCATTTTTCCCGGGCGCAGTCTCGGGGGAAAGCCGCATGGCTCCGTTGAGTCGTCCGCATGATCGACGCGGAAATTTTCCTGGTCGAGTAACCCAATAGGTTACCGTGAAAGCCGGCGGTTTCCGCGCCGGCAAGGAACCGTGTAAGGTCAGCCGGGACATCCCGCACCGCGGCCTTCGGCCGGAACCAACTCAACTTCGACCAACCACGGAACGTCCGCCGAATCGAGGGGTTCGGGGATCAGGGGATTTACATCCATGGCCGTTTTGAATCCATGGGTGATTCCCAACCATCAAGAAGCCCTCGGCTGGCGCCGGGAGCTTTGGTTGTTGTTGATCAAATTTCGCCGCTTACTTCGCCGTCGGCGCGGGGGCCGCGGCGCCCGCCGCCGTTGGCTTGATGTCGAGCAGCTCGACCTCGAAGATCAGCGTCGAGCCGGGCGGGATGCCGGGCCGGCCGTCGTCGCCGTAGGCCAGTTGCGGCGGGACATAGAGTTTGATTTTGCCGCCCTTGGTCATTTTCTGGATGCCCTCGGTCCAGCCGGGGATCACCTGGTCAAGCGCAAATTCCGCGGGCTCGCCGCGCTGCACGGAGCTGTCGAAGACGCTGCCGTCGACCAGCGTGCCGGTGTAGTGCACCTTCACCGTCTCGGTCGCTTTCGGCGCGGCGCCAGCGCCCGGCTTCACGATCTCATAGCGCAGGCCGCTCGGGAGTTCGACGATGGCCTTGTTTTCCTTGAGCTTGTTGAAGAACGCGACGTTGGCCGTCGTGTTCTGGCCCTTCAATTTGCTCAGATAGGCGGCCTGCTTCTTTTGCATGAATTCGTCCATCGCCGGTCCGATCTTCTCCAGCTCGTACGGCGACTCCTTGCCCGCCGCTGCGGCAGAGAAACCCTTCAGAAGGGCCTCGATCTCGGTCTGGCTGAACGAGAGTTCGGTGAGCCCGACACGCTTGCCGATGAACCAGCCGAATTCCTCGATCAGCTGCGCTTCGGGAAAGACGGCCGCGGCCGGAGCTGGTGCGGCGGCCGGGGCGGGCTGGCCGGGGATGTTGAGCTTGACCTCCTGGGCGCGCGCCACGGCCAGGCCGAGGGCAAGCAGGGAAATCGTGGAGATATTCTTCAGTTTCATTCGTGGATTGGGACTGGGTGGAGGCACGGCGGGAACGCTGGTTTGAGCCGTAAAGTTTCCACGTTAGCCAGCCACTGCCGGCGAAAGCAATCACGATTACTCCCCGCTTGTGTCGGTCCCGCCGATCGGGCATCAGCTCACCCTTCCCAACGATGAACGTTGACCAATTTTGGAGCAGCCTGGACGGCCAAATCCTCACCGTGAGGAACAAGGACGAGCGCGTCGTGACGCTGACGCTGGCCTTCTGGCCGCGGCATCCGGGCGAGCTCGAGTTCCTCAAGAGCCAGCTTTCCGCCCTGAAATTCAGCGAGCGCAGCTCGATGGCCCGCATTGGCGTCGAAATGCTGACCCACGGGTCGCCCCGGATCGAAGGCAACCGGCTCGAGCTCGAGGCCGACGCGTTCATCTTCGACGGGAGCTTTCCCCACGCGGGCTATTGGAAGAAACTCATGCGCGTGGGCGCGTCGATCGGCCGGCTGTTTTACGCCCCGGTCGCGGCGAAGCTGTCCACCGCCGAGATCTGGGATGCGCT
>JACQWL010000181.1 GCA_016209255.1 Verrucomicrobiota bacterium | reverse complement strand
GTCTTGGTGGGCGGAGGCGATCACGAACTGAACGTCGCGGTGGATGTGATCGCCAAAGGACCGCTCCCCGACGGCGGTTGAGAAAACGGTCCACGCCGTGACGGGCCACGACGCTTTTGTGACGCTCGCCTCCGCAACATGTCCGGAACCCGGCTCGGCAATCTCATCACCGCCTCCGACGCCGCCACGCGCGACCAATCGCTCGACGCCTTCTGCCGCAACCCGTCGCTCGGAGGCAGACAAAAGGGGTCAAACTTTGCACTTTGCACTCGCCGAGTGATGGCGGGCTGTTCATGAGTGTTTCGTGATGTCCAACCACTACCACCTTTGTTTGGAGACGCCGCAGCCGAACCTGGTGGCAGGCATGCGCTGGTTGCAGGCGACGTTTTCCGTCCGATTCAACCGCTTCCGCAACGAGCGCGGCCATGTGTTCCAAGGACGCTACAAGGCGCTGCTGATCGTCCCTGACGCCGTGGGTGCAGACCGCTCGTGAAGTTCGCGGCGACGCCAAGGCCGCACCGTGGAAGGTGGCGGTGGCCGGGACAGCGGCGAAATTAACTTTTTCCGCGCTCGGTCCCACTATTTGGCAGGTCCGACGAGCTTGGTGTCGATGATTCGCACGACGTTTTTTGCGTCGATTTCCGCGACCACCTCGAAGCTTTGGGCGTAACTTTCACCTTGCAAAGCCGGTGAGATGGTCGCCTTTCCCTCAGTCCGGTAGCGCCCTGTCCAACCTTCAACAGGCTCCGTCGTGGTAATATCCACCGTGACGGTGGTGTAACCGCCGGGCTTTGGTTTGCCGACCAGGGAATGGGTCTTGAAATAGGATATTACGTGGGTCGTGACCTTGGCTTCGACTCTCTCCAATGGGCTGGATGGCGCGGGAGATGGCTTTCCGGCGGCGGGCAAAATGGCACCCGCAAATGAGATTAAGAGAAGAAGGGTGAGTTTTCTCATCGGTCATTCTGCCAGGCCGTCTCAGAGTCCAGCGTTCCGGTGAACGAGCGCAACCAACAAATCCCTCCCGGCTTCATTCGCAAGGCCGATCGGCTGCTAATTCAGCTCGGGATGCTCCGGTTCGCCGGCCAGTAACCGCCACTCCGCCCCTTCGCGACCGAGCACTGTCTTCCACAGCGATTCGTCCTGTGAATGCGTGAGCAGGTCCTCCGGCACGTCGGCCACCACCCAGGTGCGGAGCTTCATCTCCTTCTCGAGCTGGCCGGCCGACCAGCCCGAGTAGCCGAGGAAACCCCGCACATGCGTGCCCTCCTCGGCCATCAACTGCAGCGCCTTGTCGGGTTCGATGCCGAAATGCAGCCGGAAACCATCGACGCGCGTCTGCCACGCCGCCAGCACAAGTTGCTCCGGCTGCACCGGACCGCCCGTGAACAACGGCACGCCCGCCAGTGGCCCGAAGGCGAAGTCCCCGCTTAACTCGCCGAGCCGCTTCCCGAGCGGCCGGTTGAGCACCACACCCATCGCGCCCTCGGCATTGTGCACGGACATCAGAATCACGCTCCGGCGGAAATTCGGATCCCGCATCGCGGGATGCGCCAGCAGCAGCGATCCCGCCAGTGTATCCTTGGAAGTTTTACGACGTTCGCGCATGACAGATTCGCCGCCGGGCGGGGCAGTCAGTTAGAGTTTCAACACCTTCACCCCGGCGTCGCCCAGCAGCGGCGCAACCAGGGGATCGTTGGCGTAGTCCGTGCGGTATTTGATTTCCGCAATCCCCGCGGCGGCGAGAATCTTCGCGCAGTTGACGCACGGGTAGTGCGTCACGTAGGCGACGCAGCCCTCGACCGAGCTGCCGCGCCGCGCCGCGTCGGCGACCGCGTTTTGTTCGGCGTGCACCGTCGCTTGCTCGTGGCCTTCGCGGAGGCGCGAAACGTGTGGGGCGCCCGGCAGAAAACCGTTGTAACCCGCGGCCACGATCCGGTTCTTGCGCCCGCCTCCGGTGACAATCACACAGCCGACATGCAGCCGCTCGCAGTTGGAACGGGATGAAATCAGCACCGCCGTCGCCATGAAGTATTCGTCCCACGACGGGCGGTGGGGAAAACTGGCCGCCGCCTCCCCAATCAAGTCGACCGGCAGCACGGGCGCAGCCGGAACAGCCGGGGGATCGGACGCGAATAGGGCGGAAGGGCTCATGGAATCTGTGGGGTACTCTGGACAGGTTCGCCGGGCCGGGCAATCTTCGACTGCAATCAACCCGCCCGACCCGCTGCCGATGCAACGCACCCTCCAGCCCGAGTTGCTCGACTCCCTGCCGCCCCATCATCCCGACGCGCTGCACAACCGCCGCGATCTGCGCCTGACCAACCGCATCATTGGCAGCCATCGCTGGTTTGAACGCGCGCTGCCCCCTTGGCTGCGCTCCGGCGACCTCGCGCTCGAGCTCGGCGCCGGCACGGGCGAACTTGGCCTGCAGCTCGCGCGGGCCGGCCTGGCCGTCGACGGGCTGGACCTGTGGCCCCGGCCCGACGAGTGGCCGCCCGCGCGCGCCTGGCACGTGGCGGATCTGCGAGATTTCGCCGATTACGACCGTTACGCCGCCGTGTTCGGCAACCTGATCTTCCACCAGTTTTCTGACGCCGACCTCGCCACGCTCGGTGAAAAACTCGCCCGCACCGCACGGGTGATCGCCGCCTGCGAACCCGCGCGCCGCCGTTTTTCCCAACTGCTCTATCGCACGTTCGGTCCGCTTTTCGGCGCCAACCACGTCAGCTTGCACGACGCGCACGTGAGCATTGCCGCCGGATTTCGCGGCGGCGAACTGCCCCAGGCCCTCGGCCTCGACGCCGCAAAATGGACCGTGCACCGCACGACGACCGCGCTCGGCCTGTATCGCATGATCGCCGTGCGCCGCGCATGACTCCCTTGCGCCCCATCGAAATCATCGGCGGCGGACTGGCCGGACTCTCGCTCGGACTCGCGCTCCGCCGCGCCGGCGTGCCCGTCACGATTCTCGACGCAGGTGCGTACCCGCGCCACCGTGTCTGTGGCGAGTTCATCACCGGCCTGGCGCCAAAAACCATTGGGCGGCTCGGGCTCGCGCCGCTGCTCGAGGGCGCGCTGCGGCACCGCGAAGTGGCGTGGTTCATCAACCAGGCGCCGGCGCGCATTCAGCGGCTCCCCTCGCCTGCCCTCGGGATCAGCCGCCACACGCTCGACGCGCGCCTCGCCGCCGCCTTCGTCGCCGCCGGCGGCGAGCTGCGCCCGCGCACCCGCGTGACCGACCTTGCCGCCGGGCCGGGCCGCGTGTTCGCCACGGGCCGGCGCCGGGGCCGGTCCGCCTGGCTTGGCCTGAAACTCCACGCACGCGGTCTCACTCTCGAACGCGATCTCGAACTCCACCTCGGCGGCGACTGTTACGTGGGCCTGGCGCGGATCGAAGGCGGGGCGGTGAATGTCTGCGGCCTGTTTCGGCAACGGGCCGTGACCGCGCGCGGGGCCGGGCTGTTGCCCGCCTATCTTCGGGCGGCGGGTCTGGAGGCGCTCGGCGCCCGGCTCGCCGGCGCCACGATCGACGCCGACTCGTGTTGCGCGGTTGCGGGGCTCAGTTTCGACCGGCGTGCCGCCGCCAGCGACCGGGTGTGGCTCGGGGACGCGTGTGCGATGATCCCGCCGTTTACCGGCAACGGCATGGCGATGGCATTTCAAAGTGCCGAGACCGCCCTCGGCCCGCTGCTCGCGTTTGCGCGCGGCGACTCCAACTGGACGGAAACATGTCGCGCGGCCAACGCCGCCCTGGGCGATCGGTTTCGGCTGCGACTCGCCTCCGCGAACGCGCTGCATCCGTTCCTGCTCCAGCCGCGGCGGCAGCGCTGGCTCGCGGCGCTCAGCCGCGCCCGACTCCTCCCCTTCGCCCCGCTCTACGCGGCGCTGCACTAAAATGTACCTTCACGCTCTCGCCACCGCCGTCCCGCCCATCGCACTCACGCAGGCCGAATGCTGGGAAATCGCGCAACGCTCCCAGGTTCGCACCCGCCTGAAGAAACGCTCGATGCTGATCCTGAATACGATCCTGCGCGGCGACCACGGCATCAAGACGCGACACTTCGCCGTGCCGGACATCGATGGCGTCTTCGACTTGACGGCCGACCGGCTCAACGCCGAGTTCCGCACCGAGGCGCCCCGGCTCGCCGGCCGCGCCCTCACGGCCGCGCTCGCTCGAGCCGGCGTCCGCGTGGCGGAGCTTGACGCCCTGCTCATTTGCACCTGCACGGGTTACCTGTGCCCGGGAATCACCAGCTACGTGGCGGAACAACTCGGCTTGCGGTCCAACGCGTTTCTGCAGGACCTCGTCGGCCTCGGGTGTGGCGCGGCAATTCCGACGCTGCGCGCGGCGAGCCACCTCCTGGCCGCGCAGCCCGGGGCGATCGTCGCCTGTGTCGCGGTGGAGATTTGCTCGGCCGCCTTCTATCTCGACGACGATCCCGGCGTGCTGATCAGCGCGTGCCTGTTCAGCGACGGCGCGGCGGCGACGATTTGGCGCGGCACCCCAGGGCCGGGAAACTTGCGCGCGTTCGAATTCGACACCGTGCACCTCCCCGCCGACCGCGACAAACTCCGTTTCGAGCAGCGCGACGGCAAACTCCGCAACCTCCTGCACCGCTCCGTGCCCGCGCTGGCCGCCGGCGCCGTCGGCCGCCTCTGGCGGGACCGCGGCCCGCGGCCCGTCGCGCGCGTCGTCGCTCATGCCGGTGGTCGCGATGTGCTGGAGGCCCTCGCGCCGGTCGTGGCGCCCCACACCCTCGAGCCCAGCGCGCAGGTGCTCCGTGATCATGGCAACATGAGCAGTCCATCCGTGCTCTTCGCCCTGGAAAAGACGCTCGAGGACGGTGCATCCGCCGGCGGCGGCGATTTCTGGCTGGTCAGCTTTGGCGCCGGTTTCAGCGTCCACAGCTGCCGGATCGGGGCGGCATCGTAGAATCGTGCTCGTGCTCTTGCTCTAATCGTGCTCGATCCGGACCCGCGAGCACGAGCAAGATTACGATTACGAGCACGACAACTTCATGCCCACCCTCCAATCCCTCGTCACGTACTGCGATCGCCGCACGCGCCGCGCCGCGTTCAAGGACGCACCCGGCGCGTTCAACGGCCTGCAGGTCGCCAACGACGGGCGCGTCACGAAAATCGGCGCGGCGGTCGATGCCGGCCTCGTGCCCTTCCAGAAAGCGGTCGCCGCCGGCGTGGATTTTCTGATCGTCCACCACGGCATGTATTGGGACATGCCGCGACCGCTCACCGGCCCGGTTTACGATCGCATCGCGACGCTCATCCAGGGAAACTGCGCGCTCTACTCGAACCACCTGCCACTCGACGGGCACCCGGAGATTGGCAACAACGCGCTTCTCGCCCGGCAGCTCGGGCTGCGGCCCACGCGGCCGTTCCTCGTCCGCGACGGCGAGGCGATCGGCTGCATTGCCGACGCCAGCGGATCGCGGGCGAGGCTGCGCACCCGACTGGAAGCCCTCTACCCGCGGGTCATTGCGATCGAGTGCGGCGGGGCCACCCTGCGGGCCGTCGCGTTTTGCAGCGGCGGCGGCGGCAGCGCGGTGCCCGAGCTGGCACCGGCCGGGGTCGACACCCTCGTGACCGGCGAACTGCGCGAAGAGTTTTTCAACCGCGCCCAGGAGGAAAAACTCAACCTCTACCTCTGCGGCCACTACGCGACGGAAGTGCACGCCGTGAAGGCGCTCGCCGCGGAGCTGGCGAAAAAGTTTAAGTTGCCGTGGGAGTTCATCGCCACCGACAATCCGCTGTGAGTGAAACCCTGCCGTGCCCATGCAGTCGGAAAGTAGGGCGAGGCGTCCCCGCCGACTTGTCCTCCGTGGCCGAACCCGCGTGCGCTGCTTCCCTGCGCCGGCCGCCGTCACCGCCGACATCACGCCGCGGCGAACGCCTCCACCGCGCTCAACAGCTCGGTGGCGTTTGCGTTCTTTACTACTATCGCATCCACGCCGAGCGCTCGATAGTTCGCGGTTTCTTCGGCGGTGACCGCGCCACTGTGAACGACGATGCGTCCGCGGTAGTTCACCTGCCGAAGCAGCTCCACCAATTCCAGTCCGTTCAATCCGGGCATTTGATGATCGGTGATCAAGACGTCGAAACGCCCCAGATCCTCCGAAATTTTCTCCCACGCCTCAAAACCATCCGTCACATGTTCGCCAGCGTGGCCGGCAGCCGCCAGATACTCGAGCAGGAACCCGCCAATCATCGCATCGTCCTCGGCGCAAAGAATGCGCAGCGGCTTCTTTGCCGTGATTTGGTTCGGCGACATGGTGGCAACGGAGCAGATTATCCTTCGTCAGGATAATTCTCCCAAAGGATAAAACTAACATCGGCGTGCCATTCAAGCACGCTGTGAAGAATAATCGGCCCCTTCGTAATATCACTGGAAAGACCATTCAACGCATTCGGATGGCCGCCGCTCCAAAGATCACGCAAGAAGACATGGTGGGACGCCTTGCGCGGCAGGGCGTTCAGCTCATTCAATCGCAAGTGGCGAAGATCGAGAGTGGCGAACGCCCGGTGCTCGACTACGAATTGGCGGCGATTGCGAAGGCGCTGAAAGTTTCCGTGCAGACGCTGTTCGAGTAGCCGACTGACGGGATCGGGCGAGGGCTGGCAAATTCGCGACTCCCCAGGACCGCTTTGGAGAGGTCGTGCGTGCCGAACGCCGGCACCCGGCGCCTACAACCGCCCACTCCGGCAGTGCCGCGCCTGAAACCGCGTTGCTTGAAATCTACGCGCCGTAGGCCGCGTTGCAGTCGGCTCACACCTGTCTCGCGGCCTCGTGCCACTTCCGTTTGAAATTCGGGCCATACCGATCAGTTGAAACGTTTTTATTTACGGGGAAAGTCCAACTGCGAGGACACGGCTCAGGCAGGGGCGCCCTCCCGACAGGCCGCCGAAAAAATTCCTCCCCTTTCGGGTCTTTCGTGTGTTTCGTGGTAATCCTTAAATGAAAAAGATCGCCATCCTCAACGGCCCGAATCTCGACCGGCTCGGCAAACGCGAGCCGGAGATTTACGGACGCGCCACGCTCGCCGACCTCGAAACGGCGCTGCGCGCGGAGTTCGGCGCGGCCGCCCAGCTCGAGTTCTTTCAGTCGAACCACGAAGGGGCGCTGATTGACCGGATCGCGGCGATCGCGGACGCGAAGTTCGATGGCCTCGTGATCAATGG
>JACQWL010000164.1 GCA_016209255.1 Verrucomicrobiota bacterium | reverse complement strand
GCCGCGCAGGTGTTGTTAAAGACCAGCCGGCCCTGACTCTTGTCCGCCCGGGCCAGGACGGCGGACGAAAGCTGGGCCTTGTACTTCGCCGCCAGTTGCCTCTTGGCCAAGGGGGATTCCCTGACTTCGCCCCAGAGGACACCGAGCCGCTGGTTGAGCGTGACGTCATTCAAGTTTCGTATCCTCGGCGAAGACGCTCACTTTGAAGCCGGGCGGCAGCTTTACGGTCGCAGCCGCCTCGGTCGCGGTCATCGGCGGAGAGCGATGCTGGCTGTTGAACGGATCGGGGAACCCGGCGGCATGAAGAACGAACGCCGAAGATAAGAGCGGCAGTATCTTCTTCATGATCGTGACATTGCTCAACGTGACGGTGGCGCTGGTGAGAATCCCGGCCATTGAACTTCCTGCCGTCCTGTTCCGTCCAGCACATAAGCGCCGGGTTGGCCGTCGGGGCGCCGCCGGGGCGAAGTTTCCGCGACTTTTCGCCCGCGGAGGACGTTCCTCCCGGCCACCGAAAACATTTCCGCCATTTTCGCGGACGTTCCAGAGTTTGCCGACGTCCCTTCCGAAAGTTTCTTGCCTGCCCGGCGTGCGCACGAACTACTTGGTTGATACGTGAATTGCCGCTCATCACGGATCGTAGCTCCCCATGGCGATTGTCCATTATTTGACGCCGGTTCACTTCGACTTCGGGGCGCTCCGGTTTCTCCGCACGGAGCTGGACTGGCGCGGAATCCGAACGCCTCACCTCATCACCGTAAGAATTCCCCGACTGGCGGCGGCGGCCGCGAGGGACTTCTCCGCCCGGACCAATCCCCGGCCGGCCGACGCCGGCGCCGGCCGGCGTCTCGACGAAGAAGCTTATGGCTGACACCCACGATGGAATCATCCTGGGAGGAGGGCACAACGCCCTCGTCCTCCAGGCGTATCTCTGCAAAGCCGGCCTCCTTTTTTTCAACGGACTGAGAGAGATCGACCTCCGGGTCCGGGGTTTCGGCCATCATATCCCCGCGTTGCTGGCGTCGCCGGTCAAAGCGCAAATGTCCCGGGGTGGAACCGCCGCCTTGGCGCGCGCTTTGGAGTCGGCGGTTCGTGAGGCGGGAGGAAAAATCCGGACGATGGTGACGCCCGCCCGCATCGTGGTCGAAGGCGGCAAGGCGAACGGAATTGTCACCAGCGAGGGAGAACGGATCAATGCACGCCGATTTGTCGTTTCCGCGCTCAATCCGCACCAGACATTTCTCGACCTGCTCGAAGACCGCCACGTCCCCACCGATGTGAGGGACAAAGCGGCGAGTTTCCGCTACAACCTGATCGCTCCCCTCTTCAGCCTGAATTTGAACCTGCGCGAGGCTCCGCGCTATCAGGCAGCCGCCCAATATCCCGAGCTTGAGCGCGCTTTCATGGTTATCATGGGCCTGGATGATGTGGCTCAGTATCCGGAAATCATCCGGCACCACGAACAGGGCACCATCCCGCCGACGGTCATGTGGGGTGCCTGTCCGACCGTGTTCGACCCCACCCAAGCGCCCGCGGGGTGCCATACGGCCTTCATGTGGGAGAAGCTGCCCTATCGCCTCCACGGAGATGCGCGCAACTGGGACGCGGAACGCGAAAAACATGGACTCGCCATGCTCGAGCTCTGGCAAAAACACGCGCCCAACGTCGAGGCCGCCGTCATCGCGTCGTTCAGCCGGTCGCCATTGGACGTAGAGCGATGTTTTCCCAACATGCGGGAGGGCGATCTATTGGTGGGCGCATTCACCAATGGGCAGATCGGCTTTCATCGTCCCTTCCCGGGAGCGGGCCACTATCGCGCGCACCTCCCCGGACTTTACCTCTGCGGCTCGATCAGCCACCCCGGCGGCAATATCACCGGCCTGCCCGGCTACAACGCGGCCCAGGTGGTTTTCGCCGACCTCGGCCTCAAGGCCGCCTGGTTGCCAAAGCCCATTCAGGAACGATGGCCGTGAGCATTTGGATGGAGAGTCGATAATAGGTTTGGTCCCGAGGGATTGATTCTGCGGAAGGAGTCCTTGCGCCACCAGCGGCTGGATGGAGCAGACTCAAGAACCGCAAAGGTAAAGGATAGACGATCGTTTGTGGATGCGTTAACCACCTGCTCATGAAACCCACTCCCAAAGGTTGGCCGAGGATGGCGTCCTCGGTCGTGTATCAGGATGCCGCGAAAGCGATCGACTGGCTGTGCAATGCGTTCGGTTTCGAGGTCCGCCTCAAGGTCGAAGGCGAAGGCGGAAGGATCGAGCACTCGGAGCTCGTGTTCGGCGAAGGCGTGATCATGGTCGGCGAGGAAAAGCGCCACGCGCAAAAGGGCCGCGCCGGCAAGAGCCCGCGCTCGGTCGGGGGCGCGAACACGCAGAGCGTGATGATCTATGTCGACGATGCGGTCGCGCACTGCGCACGAGCGCGCGCCGCCGGTGGCAAGATCACGTACGAGCCGAAAATCAGTGACTATGGCGAGGACTACTGGGCCGATTGCAGCTACGAGTGCGAGGACCTGGAGGGCCATCGCTGGTGGTTCAGCGAGCGGGTGCGCGGCTGATGGCCAGCCGGCGCGAGCGCCTCAGGCGGTGACACCGCCAGCGTCTTGCGCCAATAAACCACTCCGCTGAAAACCCAGTTTCCTTTTCGCCGGGCGTTGACCCCCTACTCCTCCCGCCCGGCACGCCCGACGCCCGCGGCACCGCCGCCCGCCACCGGCCCGGCCCCGGCGCCGCCACCCCGCCCCCACGCGGACCGCAGCACGTTCGCCGTGTGCCCGCGCAGCTCGTCGAGCAACGTGTAGAAGAGGGGCACGATCACGAGCGTCAGCACCGTGGAAACGACCAGCCCGCCGATCATCGTGCGGCCAAGGGGGGCGTAGGGCATGCCGCCGATCTTCGAGTTGCCCAGCGCCATCGGGATCAAGCCGCTCACGGTGCAAAGCGACGTCATCACGATCGGGCGGAGACGATGACGGCCCGCTTCCAGCAGCGCATCGAACCGCGCCCTGCCGGCGGCACGCAGCCGGTTCGCCATGTCGACGAGCACGATCGCGTTGTTCACCACCACGCCGACGAGGATGACGACGCCGATCTTCGCCATGTTGTCGAACGGAGTATCGGTGAAGTAGAGTATCCAATACACGCCGAGGAACGCGAGCGGCACCGCGCTGATCACGGCGAGCGGCAGCACGAAGGACTCGAACAAAATCCCCATCAAGAGAAACACGAAGATCACCGCCAGCCAGAGGGCGAACACGATCTGCGCGTCCGATTCGCTCGGATTGTAATAGCTGCCTTTGTCCCAGCGGTAGCCGCGCGGCATGTCGAAGCCCTCCATCGCCTTGTCGACCGCCGCGAAGAGTCCCCGTGAATCGACGCGCGGCGCGCGCGCCGAGATGCGCATGATCGTCTGGCGCCCCTCGCGCTGAATCTGGCCGAGTGTCTTCGCCACGTGGAGATTGGCGATCGATTCCAGCGGCACTTCGACGTTGCCATCGGTGCGAAACGTCATGCTGCGCAGGTCGTCCAATCCCGCGCGATCCACGTCGCCCAGTTGCGCGAAAACGCGCATCTCGCGCCCGTCCTCCGCATTGAAGCGGCCCACCTCGGAGCCGCGCATCGTATTGCTGATGTTGGTTTGGATCGACTGGGGGTTGATCCCGAGGCGGCGCGCCCGATCGCGGTCGACCTGGATCTGCAGCTCGTTGCCGGCACGCTCCTGATCGGAGTCGACGGAAACCAGCCCTGGGATCAAGCGCAGCCGCCGGACCGCTTCATCGGCGAGCGCGATCAGCGTCGCCGTATCTTCGCCGTAGAGCGAGATCGACATGTTGGCATCCTGCGGCGCGCTGCTGCCGCGCTGGAGCGAGCGCGCGTTAATCCCGGGCGGAAATCTGAACTTTTCCTTGATGTCCATTTCGATCGCGATCCGGTCCATCGGCAGCTTCCGCCAGTCCATCCAGACGAGAAAGGAATTCCACGCGCTGCGATACCACTCCTTGTTCGGGTCCTCGCGAAACTTCATTTGCACCTGGCCGTTGTTGTACCGGAACCGCGTTTCGATCCGCGCGACGTTGTAACGCTCCTTGTTCCCCTGCAGGAATGTTTCGAACGAGCGGAAAAACACGTCCGCGTCGTCGAGCGTGCCGCCGCTCGGCAGCTCGAAAAACATCCACATGCTGGTTTCGCCGCCCCCGCCGCCGATCCCCTGGTAGTAGTTCGGGCGCTGCAGGGGGTTCGTCCTATAATAGTGCCAGGTGAATCCTGCCGCGATCAGCACGAGCAGCGTGCCATTTACCGGATGGCGAAGCACCCAGCCCAACGCGCCCAAATAGTGCCGGCGCAGCCACCGCACCGCCCGCAGTTCGTCGTGGCGCCGGCCGCGCGAAAGCCGCTGCGCCGCCAGCGGCACGAACACCAGCGCGATAAAAAGCGAGGCCGCGAGCGAGGCGATCACCGGCACGCCGATCCGCAGCATCCAGAACGCCATTTCGCCCACCCCACCCATCAGCATCAACGGCAAAAACACGATGATGTTGGTGCAGGTCGACATGACCACCGCGAGGCCGACCTCGCCCGCGCCGTTGATCGAAGCGGCGCTCGCCGCCACGCCTTCCTGGCGCTGCCGGTAGATGTTTTCGACGATTACGATCGCGTTGTCGACCACCATGCCGACGGCGAGCAGCAGGCCCATCATCGTCGCCATGTTGAGCGTCCAGCCCATGAAGAAGAGCACGACGATCGTGCAGAGCAGCGAAAGCGGGATGGCGAGGGTGAGGATGCCCGTCATCCGGACCGTGCGGAGGAAAACAAAAATAATGAGCGCGGCAAAAGCCCCGCCCCACAAGCCGGCCTCCTCCAGGTTCCGGATGGAATCGCGCACTTCCTTTCCCTGATCGGAAAACACCTCGAACTTCATGCCCGCGAGCTGCGGCATGGCCTGCAGCTCCGCCATTGTGGCGCGCACCTCGCGGCTGATCCGCTCGATGTTGCCCGTCGATTCGCGCGTGACAGAAACACCGATGGCCGGCTTGCCGTCCACCCGAAACATCCAATCGCGGCTCGGCAGCTTGAAGCTGACATTGGCCACATCGCTCAGTCGCAGCCGCCGGGCGGGATCGATGATGAGCGACGCGATTTGCTCGGCGGATTCGAAGCGGCCCAGCGAGCGCACGTAGATTTTCTTGCCCGCCTCGAACACATACCCGCCAGACTGCGTGAGGTTCTGGCCGCGCAGCGTGGCGAGCATCTGCGACGGTTCGATGCGATGGCTGCGCAGCCGCTCGTCCAGGAGCTCGACCTGCACCTGACGCGACTGGATTCCCCACATCTCGACGGTGCCCACGCCCTCGATGCGCTGGAGCGCGGGTTTGACAAAGTTCTCCATGCGGTAGGCCGCGTTGTCCATGTCCGCCGGCACGGCCGCGACCAGGTTCATCATCGGCCGATCGTTTTGATCGAAGCGGTAAACGTTGATCCGATCGACGTCGTCGGGTAGCAGCGGCTTTACGCGGTCGATACGGTCGCTGAGCTGGGCGTATGCGTCGCGGAGATTCGTGCCGGTCTGGAACTCGACGCGCACGGAGGACCAGCTCGTGCGCGAGTAACTATGGACCTTCTTCACGCCGGGCACGGTGCCGACGATGTCTTCGATTTTGCGCGAGACCTTTTCTTCCACGTCGCGCGGCGAGGCGTTCGGGTAGCTGGCTTGGATATAGAGCTGGTTGCCCT
>JACQWL010000163.1 GCA_016209255.1 Verrucomicrobiota bacterium | reverse complement strand
GATTGTTGCTCCCCATTTCGATCGTGCCGGTGTTGCCACGGGATTGGGAATACGTCGCGTCGCCGATGGCATCATAGGAGGCATTGATCCTCTCGGTGAAGAAACTGGTGGATTTCCTGCCGGCGATCACCCTGCGCTGGATTCCCACGCTCAGCGTATCGTTCGAGGCGATCCGCCAGTCCACGTTTGCCTGGTAATTCTCCGTGCGCGTGATGTCCGCTTCCTGTTTCCACTGACCGATCGCGAAGGCGAAGTCTTTCGGCAGGCCGGTGGGATAGGTGGACTTTAGATTCCAGAAGGCGATCTCGGCGGGCGTATCGTCGGTCGGACGCTGCTTCCAGGACCGGGAAACGCCGAGGCTGACCGCCAGCCTTTTTCCGACGGGCACGGCGAAGCTGGCGTTGACGGAAGGCTCGGCACGCCGCGGCGACAGCGCCGGCGTGGGCTGCCGCGGCCCGCCGTCAAAGGTCAGGCCGTCCCGGCTGTTGAAGTTCATGTAAGCTTGGTAGCTCAGGGTGGGGCGCCTGATGCCCAGGAGGGACTTGGTCACGAGATTCAGCGAGCCACCCAATCCGGCCGCCGGCATGTCGGGGGTCGGCACCTTGGTGACCTCCACGCGCTCGATGTTCATCATCGGCACTTCCTGCAGCGCCAGCGTGCGGCTGCTTTCCGGGCCGATGCCCGTGCCGGCCAGATCGGCGCCGTCGAGTTGGATGCTGGACATCTCGGCGGGGAATCCGCCAAGGGCGATCTTGCCCGGGTTCTCACCGTCCTCGATGATCGCGACGCCGGGCAGGAAGCGCACGTAGTTGCCGATGTTTTCGAAGCCGCGGTCACCGAGCTCGTCGAAGGCGACGACGTTCTTGATGTTCGCCGCGTGACGCTGCTCGTTCATCGCCAGCGCCTGGGCGCTCATGGTCTGGTCGGCCACCACTTCGAATTTCTCGAGCACGATGGTCTCATCCCCGGCGCCCGCACCGGTTGCTCCGGCGCGGGCGAGGCGAAAGTCGCGTTCGGCGATCCCATTCGGCGGCACCGAAACCGTCGCCGTTTGCGGCGCAAAGCCGAGATAGGAGACTTCCAGTCGCACGGTTCGCGCCGGCGCTTCGGGGAAGGCGAACCGCCCCTCGTCGTCGGTCAGGACCTCCCTGGAGGCCTCTGCCATGACCACTTTCGCCCGGGGGAGAGGCAGCCCGCTCGCCCGATGAAGGACCATCCCCTCCACGCGGCCCTTGGGCTCGGAGAAGGGCTGCGCCCGACCGACAACGGCGAGTGCAAGAAACGCGAGGAAGAACGGGACCACTCGCCTGCCCTGAATGCTAGATCCTCCGCTAAAGGCGGCGGTGGCATGTTCATGACATTCTGCGGGGAGCCAGACGTGCGTGAACCGAAGTGCGGGAAGTAGTAGGCTAGCAAACGTGTTTTTCATGAGGTTCAAAATCGATTGAATGGAGCCGTTCGAGCAGTGCTTCATTTTCCGAGTCCCGACAGGTAGCGTATCAGATGGGCGAGTTGCTGCTCGGTCATGGCGGCGGTGAGGCCGTCGGCCATCACTGTGCCGCCGGTTTGGATCTTCGTCGTGTCGGCGCGCGGGATGGTCTTCACCTCGCCGGTCGTCATGTCGCGGATGGCGATGGTGTCGGCGGTATCGGTCTGGTTGAAGCCGGTGACCACGGTGCCGTCCTTCAGCGTGGCGGTGGCCGCCTCATAGCCTTCCTTCACGTTGAGCGCGGGCCAGACAACCTCGGTCACGATCATGTCGATGGGCAGGCCGCGGCCGAGAGCGGAGAGATCCGGGCCGATCTTGCCGCCGACTCCGCCGACCGCGTGGCAGGCGACGCAACCCGACTGCTCGAAGATCTTGCGGCCTTCGGCGACGTTGCCCTCGGCCCGCGCGCGCTGGGCGATGAGGGCCACGTATTCCTGCGTGTAGGTCGGAACCGCGGAGTCGACTCCGGCGATGGTCATGAGCAACGAGGAGACTCGGGCGGTTGTGAGGCCGGTGCGGTTGAGCGCTTGGAGCATGAACCGCGCTTGGGCGGGGGAAAGGACGTCGCGCGCGGGCGACACGACCGCGTTGGCCGCGGCCTGCGGATCCATCAAAGCCCGGCCGAGGGCCGTGCCGCCCTCGACGGTGGCGAGGATCGACTTGAGGTGGGGCGTGACGTCCTGCGGTTGCGCGGCGGCGCGGATGCGGGCGAGCACGTGTTGCGCCGCCTCGGCCGGACTGGCGACGACGAGCGCGTCGAACGCCGCACTTTGCACGTCGCTCGACTCGGCCCGGCTGGCGGCCTCGAGCAACTCCCGCACGGCGGTCGCGCCCGCGAGGTCGCCCATCGCAAAGAGCGCGGCTTTGCGCATCGCCAACGGAGTCGCTGCGTCGATGGCGATGGCGCGGATGCGGTCGGCGAGCGGGGCCACTTTCCACACGCCGGCGAGCCGCACTGCCTGCACGCGCACGGTTTCGTCGCCGCCGTCGATGAGCGGCCCGAGCGCGGCGGCCGTGTCGCTCAAACGGTGGCGGCGGGCGGCGGGTGATTCGGCCAGCGCCTGAAGCACGGCCGCGTCGCGGGCGCCGCGGGCGAAGACGAAACGGAGATCGCTCGCGTTGCCGATGGCCGCGAGCGCTTTCAGCCACGCGCCTTGTTGCGCGGGGTCGCGGCTGCGCTCGATGTGCTCGCGCATGAAGTCGCGCGCTTGGTCGTAGCCGCCGTGCTGCAGGACAAAGAGCAGGTGCTCGTCTTGGTCGAAACGCAGCGTCCCGGCGGCGAGCGCTGCGGTCCATTGGGCCCGCGTGGCCGCGAGTGTCTTCGTAAGCGCGTGCTGATGGTAGGGGCCGAACGCCCGGTCCAGGGTGCGTGCGGCCACCGCAATGGCGCGGACCTCGGGCACGTAGCTGGCGGCCACGATCGCTTCGAGCCGCACGATGGGATCCTCATCGCGGGCCTGCGCCTCAAGCAGGGCGATCGCGTCGGGCAGCGCGCCGGCGCGAGACCACGTCGAGAGCGTGCGCGTGGCGTAGGCGCGAACGCGGGCGTCGGGCGAGCGCAACAGCGATCGCAGCAGCGCGGGGCGCGGCGCCTCGTGTGCTTCGAAGACCGCGAGGGCTTGCAGGCGGCGGTATTCGTCACGGGCGTCGCCGGGTTTCAGCGGGGCCACCCAGGCATCGAGGGCGGCCGTGACCTCGGCGGTGTCGCGGGCGAAGAGCAGGCGCTTCGCCTGATACTGGGCCCAGCGCTCCGGCGAATCGAGTTGCCCGAACAGCGTCGCGAGGCTCGCCCCGGCGAGCGACGCGGGCTGCGCGAGCGGGCGGCCCTTGCGTACGACGCGCCAAATGCGGCCGTGCACGAGGTCGCGGTCCGGGTGCCGATACGAAGCCTGATAGTGGCCGACGATCAGATTATACCAATCGGCGAAATACACCGCGCCATCCGGGCCGAGCCGCACATCGCACGGGCGGAAGGCCTTGTTCTTCGTCTGGATGATATTGATGTCGTGCTGGCTCCAGTAGGCGCCGTCCTTGAGGCCGAAGCGGTGAAGCTGAAGCGTGTTGTCATACACGCCGCCGATGACGAGCGCGCCCTGCAGCTCGTCGGGAAAATGGCGCGTGCGGATGAGGTCGAAGCCGACGGTCTTCGCCGCGCGCGAGACGAACAGGTTCAGGCTCTTCGCGTTCACCGGCTGCGCCGTGCGCACGAGACCGGGCACGGAATAGTAGCCCCCGTTGCCGGCGGCTTCCTTGTGGAAGACCTGGCCAAAGTCGTCCGTGAGCACGCCCCAATTGTTAGCGCCCGCGCTGGAGGCGTTGAAAAAGGTGTCGAGCCGGCCCGTGCGCGGGTGCAGCCGCCACAGCCCGGCTTTGTCGTGGCGCTCGATCCCGTGGGGTGTCTCCACGCGCGAATAGATCGCGTTGCCCTGCGAGAACCACAGCTCGCCGCCGAAACCCCAGCTCAGCGAGTTGATCGTCTGGTGGCTGTCGCCCGTGCCAAAGCCCCCGAGCACGAGCCGGCGCTCGTCGGCCCGGTCGCCGCCCGTGGTGTCCTGCAAATGCCACAGCCCGGTGCTCGCGGCGAGATACACGCCGCCATCGCCCAGCTCAAAGCCGAGCGGCATTTCCAATTCGTCGGCAAAGACCCGAAACGTGTCCGCGCGACCGTCGTGATTCGTGTCCTCGCAAATCAGCAGCCGGTTCCTCGGCCGCGCACCGGGCTTCACCTGCGGATAATCCGGGATGCAAAGCGCCCACAGGCGTCCGCGTTCATCCCAGCGGATCTGCACGACTTTGCCGACGCCGTCCTGCTCCGAGGCGAAGAGGTTCACCTCGTAGTCCGGATGCACTTCGAGCGTCGCGAGTTCCTCCTCGGGCGTCTGCGCCTTCACCGACGGCTCCCCGGGCGCGAGGCGGCTGCGCGGCGCGATCGGCTGGGTTGGCTCGCCGGCGAGCGCGCGGGCGATGTTCGACTCGGCGGCTTCGAGGATGGGGAGAAAGTCCGTCATCTCGTCGGGAAAGATGCGCCGGTCGCCATCCTGCCAGCTCCGGCTGAAGGCCACGTTGGTGTGCGCGCCGTGCAGGAAGTCCCAGTTCATCGGCCGCCACGAATCGAACCACAGCCGCTCGAACTCCAGCGCGGCGCCGCGCAGACGGTCCCGCGAATCCGGCCGACGGGGCGTGAGGCCAAGCTGACGGGCGATCTCCTCGGCGACGACCTCATGCCCGCGCTCATTGAGATGCAGGCCATTGTCCGTGAGCTTGGGCGCATCCTTCGGCGGCGCAGCCAGCGGAGTGAAGAGATCCGCGAATGCCAGCCCGCGCCGCGCGGCGATGTCGCGCACGGCATCGGCGTAGCGCCTTGCGTTGGCGTTGTGCCGCGTGAGGTCGGGCAAAAGCGTGCGCGGCGGACGCTCAAACGGCATCGGCGAAACCAGCACGATGCGCCGCGAGGCATGCTCGATCTGCCGGAGCAGTTTCTCAAACGCCTGCACGAAGTCCGGCAGCTTTTCCGCGCCTCCAAAAGCCTCCATCTGGCCGAACTGCACCAGCACCACCGTCGCGCCCACCTGCGCCAGCTGCTGCGCGATCCCCGGGAAGTTCACGT
>JACQWL010000160.1 GCA_016209255.1 Verrucomicrobiota bacterium | reverse complement strand
TCGGCCCGGCCGTTCAACCTCTGCCGGCTCCTCGCCGGTTCCGAGGGCACCCTGTTTCTCGGCGTGGAATTCGAGCTCAATTGCGTGCCGCTCCCGCCGCCGGCCGCACTGATGTGCGCGCACTTCGCCTCGATTCAGGAGGCGCTCCACGCCACGCTGGTCGCGCTGCGCCACGGGCCGAGCGCGGTCGAACTGATCGACCGCCACATCCTCGAGTGCACGAAACAGAATCTCGAACAGGCGAAAAACCGTTTCTTCGTGCAGGGCGACCCCGGGGCGATCCTGGTGATCGAGATTTGCCGTGAGCAGCGGACCGAAGCCGAGTCCGTGCTGCGCGCGCTCGAGGCGGAGTTGCGCACCGCCAAACTCGGGCATGCGTTTCCCGTGCTGTGGGACGGCGACGTGGCCAGGGTGTGGGAGCTGCGCCGCTCCGGGCAGGGGGTGATGACCAACGTCGTCGGCGACGCCAAGCCGCGCGAGGTGGTCGAGGACACCGCCGTCGCCGTCGCCGATCTGCCGGCCTACATCGGCGAGTTCGATGCGCTGATGCGCGACAAGTACGGCATCGCCTGCATCTACTACGCGCACGCCGGCGCCGGCGAACTGCACACGCGGCCGTTGTTCAACCTCAAAACCGAGGAGGGGCTGAGGATGTTTCGCGGCATCGCGACCGACGTCGCCGCGCTGGTGAAAAAATACCGCGGCTCGCTCAGCGGCGAGCACGGCGACGGCCGCCTGCGCGGCGAATTCATCCGCTTCATGGTCGGCGACGCCTGCTACGCGATGATGCGCCGCGTGAAGGAGACGTTCGACCCACTCGGCTTGCTGAACCCGGGCAAGATCATCGACACGCCGCCGATGGACACGTCACTGCGGCACGGGCCGGGCCACGGCACGCCGGAGTACGCGACGGTGTTCGATTTCAGCGCGACCCAGGGCGTGCTCCGCGCGGCCGAAAAGTGCAATGGTTCCGGCGACTGCCGGAAGTCGCACCTCATGGGCGGCACGATGTGCCCGAGCTACATGGCCACGCGCAACGAGCAGGATACAACGCGCGCCCGCGCCAACATGCTCCGGCACATGCTCACGAATCCGCGCGACCCGGCGCGGCCGTTCGACAGCGAGGAGATCGCGGAGGTAATGGACCTCTGCCTCTCGTGCAAGGGCTGCAAGTCTGAGTGTCCCTCCAACGTCGACCTCGCGCGGCTCAAGGCCGAGTGGCAGCAGCACTACCACGACGCGCATGGCGTGCCGCTGCGCTCACGCTTGGTGGCAAACTTTTCCCTCGCAATGGCCGCGGCTTCGCTGGCCCCGGCGGTGCATAACTGGCTGGTCACAAATCCCGCGGTCTCGCACCTGGTCAAGCGCCTCGCCGGCTTCGCCCCCGCGCGCAGCATCCCGACGCTTCACCCGACCACCCTGCGCCGTTGGCATGCGCGGCACGCGAATCCGGGCGGTCCCTTTGCCCACGGCCGCGTGCTGCTTTTCTGCGACGAGTTTACGAACTACCACGACACCGACGTCGGCATCAAGGCGGTCCAGTTGCTCAACCGCCTCGGGTACGAGGTCGTCATTCCGGATCATGTCGACAGCGGCCGTGCGCAATTCTCGAAGGGCCTCGTGCGGGACGCGCAAAAGCTCGCGATCCGCAACGTCGAGCTTTTGCAGGATGTCGTCACGGCCAAGACCCCGCTCATCGGCATCGAGCCGTCGGCGATCCTCGGCTTTCGCGACGAATATCCCGATCTGGTGCCGCCGCACCTGAAGGCCGCGGCGCAGCGGCTCGCCGGGCAGGCGCTGCTGATCGATGAGTTCATCGCGCGGGAGGCCGGCCGCGGGCGCATCCGGCGCGAGGCCTTTACGACGGCGCCACGCCAGATCAAGCTGCACGGCCACTGCCACCAAAAGGCGCTGGCGTCACAGACGCCGACGGTACAGGCGCTCGAGTTGCCCGCGAATTACCGGGTGCAACTGATCCCGAGCGGCTGCTGCGGCATGGCGGGCTCGTTCGGGTACGAGGCGGAGCATTTTGCGCTCTCGCAGCAGATCGGCGAACTCGTGCTCTTCCCGGCGGTGCGGGCGGCGCCCGCGGAGACGCTGCTCGCGGCGCCGGGCACGAGCTGCCGCCATCAAATCAAGGACGGCACGGGTCGGCGCGCATTGCATCCGGTGGAGATTTTGCACGACGCGCTGGCCGCCGGTCAGCGTTAGGAGTGCCGATTGATGAAGGGCGAATGCGCGGCCGATCGTTCCGACCGGCGGCCAAAGCAGCGCTGCGCGTTCGGCAGGCTCAGGGCCTCGAGCTTGCCGAGACGGCGCGCTGCGAAATCTGAAAAATCGAATTCTTACAGTACCAAGGGCCGGTTTAGCAGCCTGGCTAAAACAAAACCGCAAAGCGTTTTTGAATTTAGCCCGGACATCCTTGAGGGCTGCGAACGCAGACCCGAATCCCGGACACCGTGTAGCTTCGCTCGCGAGGAGAGTGTGCTAATATCGATCCGGATCGTCGCACGCCGCGACGATCTTGATCCCGAATTTCAACCTCAGTAACCGCTAATGGAATTTCATCAATGGATGAAATTTACAGGGTGCGCTGCGGCTCATCGCCTCCGCTGGAATCACAGGGGTTCGCTTATCGCGAACTCTCCGGTCTGCGATGAGCAGACCCCTTATCCTGCGCCGGAGCCGATGAGGCGAAGGGGTGATCAAGGATTCGCCCGTTGGCGAAACCCATTAGCCCGGACTTTTCACACTCTTCTCTCATGCGCAGCCTCAGCGTGTTCGATGATCT
>JACQWL010000162.1 GCA_016209255.1 Verrucomicrobiota bacterium | reverse complement strand
GGCTCCGGATGGTCAATTGGCCCGGCTCCGGACCAAACTAAAGGCGAAAATGCCCATAACGATGGTGGTCCTTGGCGACAGCATTTCAACGGGCCTAAATGCGTCCATCACGAGTGGCGTGGCGCCGAAGCAAGAAGGTTATGTCGGTCTTGTGGCTCAGGGCCTGGAAGAGCGCTTCGGGTCAAAGATCACGGTTAAGAACCTATCGATTAGCGGAAAATCTTCTCCTTGGGGATTGGAGCAGGTTCCTACGGTAATCGCAGAATCGCCCGACCTGTTCTTATGCGCTTTCGGCATGAATGATGCGTCGAGTAGACGGCCGACCAGCGAGTTCACGGAGACCATCCGGCAGATTGTCGAGAAGGTGCGGGCGGCCCGTCCCGATTGCGATACGATCTTGATCACGTCCATGTCAGCGAATCCCGAGTGGAGTCTGGCCGCGCCTGAGCTTTATCCCGAGTATGCTGCGGGCTTGGAGAAGCTCGCCACCCGCGGGGTTGCTGTCGCAAACGTCACGACGATCTGGACCGCGTTGCTGCAGCGAAAGGGAGTGCTCGATCTTAGCGGCAACGGCCTGAATCACCCGAATGATTTCGGGCATCGCGTGTACGCCGACGTCATCCTGGAAACGATAGGGCGGTGAGGTTCGCTGCGCCTGTCCGCCGGCAATCCGGGTCATGAATAGAAGTGATCGGTTTCGAAGACTTTCGCATTTCAATGCCCTCAACCACTTCCTGTTCTATATGATGCCATCACTCGTTAGCTTTCGGGTCGTCGCGCTTTCGTCCGTTTTGCATAAGCGTTCGACCGGGTGGCAAGCATTGCAGGACAAGAAGGATCTTACTCCATATGCACCATAGCCACCGAAAGTTATTCGGTTTAGCCCCGCTTGGCGATTTGCAACACTTCCAGATTTGCGTGCCTCTTCTAGCGCTCGCGACCATGCTACAAATGCCGCTAGCGAGCGCAGCAGCCCCCAATGTCGAATGGCCTACGTATTTAGGAGACGCCAAACGAGACTTGTATTCCCCTCTTCGGCAGATTAATCGCGAGAATGTAGCCGGGCTCGAGGAAGCTTGGAGCTACGATACAGGTGATCTGTTTGCCTATCAGGCAAATAATCTTGTGATAGACGGAATATTATACACCATTTCTCCGACACAGAAGGTTATCGCGGTGAATGCTGCAAATGGCCGGGAGCTTTGGGTTTGGGCACCAAAGCCTGACGAGCGCACCGGTGGGGCGGGGCCCACACATTGCCGTGGACTGGTACACTGGCAGAACGATCGAAAAGGAGAGAAGCGGATATTTAGTGTGCTCGGCACTCGGTTGTACGCGCTGGATCCAAAGAGCGGCCGTGTGATTCAGGATTTCGGCGAAAACGGTTCCAATCACTTAGGTAAAGGACTAGATGGCATGGAGGAACCCAATGTACTTTACACGACTCCTGGTGTGATATATAGGGATCTACTAATCTTCGGTGTGAGCAGTGGCACTCCGCGCGGGATCCGTGCAATGGACGTACGCACGGGCAAGATTCGATGGCAATTTAACACCGCCCCGTTGCCGGGCGAGTATGGTTACGAGACTTGGCCTGAAAATTATGACCGGTCGAACATATCGGTGAACGCTTGGGCCGGCCAAGCGTTGGATGAAAATAGAGGCATTGTATACGTTGCAACTAAGACGGCACAACCGGACTTCTATGGTGGGGAACGTCATGGCCAAAATCTATTTGCTAACTGTATTATGGCGTTAAACGCGAGAACAGGGCAGCGCTTGTGGCATTTCCAGATCGTGCATCACGATATTGTTGACCGAGACCTTCCATGCGCGCCGGTATTGTTGACCGTAAGGCACGGCGGGCGACAAGTAGACGTGGTAGCTCAAGGCACCAAGCAGGGGTTGCTCTTTGTTTTCGACCGCGTGACCGGGGAGCCGCTGTGGCCAATTGAGGAAAGGCCCGTTCCGAAATCCGACTTGGAGGGCGAGCAGAGTTGGCCAACCCAGCCGTTTCCAACGAAACCGCTGCCACTAATGCGACAGCTATACACGGAGGCTGATGCTTCGACGATATCGCCAGATGCGCACGCGTTAACTTTGGACGGCATTAGACTCATGCCAAGTGCCGGCCCGTTCCCTGCTCCCAGTCTCAAGACGGCCGTGATGTTCCCGGGCCCAAACGGCGGGATGGAATGGGGCGGCGGGGCGGCCGATCCGGATGGCATCTATTACGTCAATGTTAGCGAGGTGCCTTGGCTTTTGCAGATGGTGGAAACCCGAAAACCCGATGGCACTCCCCTCGCGCCGGGGGAGCGTCACTATATGGTTTACTGCGCCGCGTGTCATGGAGTTGATCGTTCAGGTATACTATCGGTGGGATTTCCTTCGTTGATAGGAATCGACAAACGACGCAGCCGTTCGGAGGTGGAAAAGATCGTTCTACAAGGAGGAGGGAGGATGCCACCGTTTGACTCAATTAGAGTAAACGTGCGGGAGGCGATTCTCGATTACCTTTTTCGTGATGCATCGGATACTACTCATCACCGTACGGAAAGTGGATCATCTTCAGGTGGTAATTCATCACGTTATGCGTTTGCAGGGTTCCGGTATTGGAAGGACCGCGAGGGATACCCGGCGATCAAGCCCCCTTGGGGCACGCTGAACGCCGTGGACTTGAATACGGGTGAAATAAAGTGGAAGGTTACTTTGGGAGAATATCCCGAACTCACTGCCCGCGGTCTGCCGCCGACAGGCACGGAGAATTATGGCGGCCCGGTGGTCACAGCCGGAGGATTGGTTTTCATTGCGGCCGCGGCTGACAAGATGATCCGGGCCTTTGACAAGGACACGGGCAAGATGCTTTGGAAGGCTCGGTTGCCCTTTAGCGGCAACTCTACGCCGAGTACGTACATGGTCGACGGGCGCCAATATGTGGTAATTTCTGCCGGTGGCAGCCGGTGGGGCGGTCCCGTGGGGGGCCGTGTAGTCGCCTTTACCTTACCGAAGGGGGGATTACCCTAGGATGACCCCGCGAAAGGGACGGCCACCGGAATGCGTCCATCGCGCATTCGCCGATACCAACATGATGCCGGTGCCTTGCCTGATCACCGAGGTTCGCTGCGCCTGCCCGCCGGCAATCTGGTTCATGAACAAGAAGTGATCAGTTTCGACGTCTTTTCCGTTTCGATGCCCGCAACCAATTCCTGCTTTATCTAATGCCATCACTCGTTCGCTCTCTGGTCGTCGCCCTGTCACGCCTCCGGGGTTCATATGGTTGGGTTGCTGGGGTTCTCGCGCTGGGGTTGATGTGCAGTTCGCTTTGTGGGGCCGATCGCAACTGGGCGACCTACCTTGGCGATCCTGGCGCCACGCATTTTTCTACACTGAAGGGGCTGACTGCGACGAACGTTGCGCAACTGCAGCCGGCGTGGTCTTACCACACTGGAGACGCCTCACCGACCAACAGTTCCCAGATCCAGTGCAATCCTCTCATTATCGACGGCGTGTTGTTCGGGATTTCGGTGCGAATGAATCTGTTCGCGCTTGATGCGGCGACCGGTCGCGAGTTATGGCGATTCGATCCGGCTAAGATCAGTGGACGCGAAAGTTCCACCGGCTTCAGTCGGGGACTCGCCATGTGGGCCGAGGGCAACGAGCGGAGAATTCTTTTTTCGGCCGGGCATTTTCTTTACGCGGTCGATCCGGCGACCGGCCGGCTCTTCGAAACATTCGGAGCCAATGGACAGGTGGACCTGCTTGACGGCCTCGATCGCGAAACCCGGGGAATGCCGCTCAACGTTACGACTCCCGGAGCGATTTTTCGCGACCTCATTATTTTGCCCATCCGAACGCTGGAAGGGCCGGGCCCCGCCGTGCCAGGGCACATTCGCGCCTTTGATGTACGGACGGGCAAACGCCGCTGGATATTCCATACGATACCGTTCCCGGGCGAATTTGGCTATGAGACCTGGCCACCGGATTCATGGAAGACGGCCGGAGGTGCGAACTGCTGGGCAGGGATGGTGATCGACCATGAGCGGGGGCTCGCATTTGTTCCCACAGGGTCGGCAACGTTTGATTTCTGGGGCGGCGACCGACTGGGTCCCAACTTGTTCGCCAATTGCCTGATCGCGCTTGATGCTGCGACGGGCAAGCGCGAATGGCATTTTCAATTTGTGCACCATGATCTGGGTGATCGCGACTTGCCGGCCCCCCCGGTGCTTTGCGAAGTCATGCGCGATGGCCGCAAGGTTTCGGCTGTCGCCCAAGTGACGAAAACGGGACATGTTTGGGTGTTCAATCGTGACACGGGAGAGTCGTTGTTCCCCTGGCGAGAAGAACCCGTCCCGCCGTCGCAGCTGGTCGGCGAGGTCGCGTCGCCGACGCAACCGGTACCGCTGAAACCACCTCCGTTCGCTCGGCAGCAATTTACCGCGAAGGAGGTCACGGACCGAACACCGGCAGCACGCGAAGCCGTTTTGAAGCGCTTGCGCGAATTGAGTCCGCATCATCCCTTTAATCCCCCCAACGAGCGCGGTACGATTATCCTCCCCGGTTTCGATGGCGGCGCTGAGTGGGGCGGGCCGGCGGTCGATCCAAACGGCATTCTCTATGTCAACAGTACGGAAATGGCCTATACCCTGCACATGGTGCCAACCACACTCGGCAAGGGAGGAGCAAAATCGATCTTTTCCCAACTGTGCGTCTCGTGCCACGGCGCGGACGGGAAGAGCAATACGGGACAAAACATCCCGAGCCTCAGCGACGTCGGAGCGCGATTGAAGGCGGCGGACATCGTCGCGCTGCTGGGAACGGGACGCGGCGCGATGCCGTCATTCCGCTTCCTTCCCAATCAGGTGAGAGAGGAACTTGCGCAATATCTCATTTCTCCTGACACGGATCCGCTTGTCGCAACAAGATCCAGTGATGCATCCGCTGCCGCAGTCAAAAGCCCATACGTGATGACCGGATACAACCAATTTCTTGATCCTGACGGATATCCGGCTTTGCGCCCGCCCTGGGGCACATTGAATGCAATCGACCTTAATACCGGTGAGTACCTCTGGCGCCGGGCCCTCGGCGAATTGCCGGAACTAACCGCGCAGGGCATACTACCGACCGGGACGGCAAATTATGGTGGGCCGATCGTTACGGCGAGCGGTCTGCTCTTCATCGCCGCGACAAAGGACGAGAAGTTTCGCTGTTTTTCGACGGCGACCGGCGCCATGCTCTGGGAGACGGCGCTGCCTGCGTCGGGTTTCGCGACACCGGCAACCTACGAAGTCAACGGGCGCCAATACGTCGTAATCGCCTGTGGCGCGGGCAAGTTGACGACCAAGTCCGGCGACGCGTATGTGGCCTTCGCCCTTCCGGTCTCCCCGCCGTAGGGCGGCCCGTCAAGTTCCCCATGCAATCGCGGTCCTGGGCGACTCCGGATCCATGAACTCGCCACACCCTGACGCCACGGGCTCGCAGAAGACCTCAGGCTTCACGCTTCGCCTTCGCGACGCGTCGCTGGCAAACGAAGGCTTGAAAGGTAAAAGGTAAAGCCTGAGGTCTTCCGGTCCGTTTCTCAGTTTTCCCAACCGCCCGCAGTATTGCCGCTGCACGCCGACCGACTCATTGCCCTTCTTCACAAACGAACTCTCGTCGACATACAGCGCCGTATCGGGAGTCCGACCCCGGGTCGATTCCGCCTCCTCGGCCACCTGGCGCATCACCGCCTCATGGTCCCACGGCGAGTCGCTCAAGAATTGCTGCATCCCTTGGTAGTCGCTCGCGACCACGTCGGCTTCAATTCGATAGATATTCTTGCGCCGCTGCGTGCCCAGCAACCCGCTCAGGTAGTGCCGGGCATGACGGGTCACGTCATGGCCCCGGACGATGAAGTGGTGCTCGAACATTTCGCAGCAGTCGATGAATCGGCGCGCCATCGAGCGCACGCCTGGCGTGTCATTTTTTTTCTGCCGCCGAGCGGCGGCTCAATTGTTGATGTCGTTGGATACCAGATACGAACAAATGAGAAAACACAAGAAAAATCTTAACAAAGTAGAATTAGACGACACCGCAACAAGAGTGGTCAGGGTGACAGGACTTGCACCTGCATGATCTCCCTTCCGAGGGGAGTCGCCGACTATTTGGCACCACACCCTGATGTGAAAATTGAACCGGCCCGGAACTCGCGCTCCGGGCCGGTGTGGTTTTCTGTCTTTAGCGGATCGGCCGGCGCTGCCGGTAGTCACCTCGTGCGATGAGCACGAGACCGACAACGGCGAGCCAGGCGATCACGAGGGCAACAGCGTTCATGGTTGTTGTCCTTTCTGTCTTGGGGCCTTGCTCCGCAGAGCTTCGGCCGGTTGGCGCACGCGCCCCGAATTGAGCGTGCGTAAAGTGGTCGTCGGCCTCGGTGATGCTCCGAGCAATGCCTGCATGTCGGGCAGGTGACGTCACTGGCTGTCTCGCCGACGAATTGGCTCCCCAGGCAGGCTCCGCCCCTGCACATCCGCATTAACAGTGCGGCGTTCTACTGGTTGAACTACCGGGGAATGAAAATGGTCGAGGTGGAGGGACTCGCACCCCCGTTGAGGCTGGGTGTAGGCCAGCTGCCATGGCTGCTAGGCGACACCTCGAAATTGGCGCTCGTGATCGGACTCGCACCGACTGACTTCCCTTCGACAGAGGGTCGATTCGACTCCTTCATCTCCACGAGCAATGGTCAGGTGGGCGCCCGCCTTCGCCAAGCCTACGGCGCGGCAGCCTTCGGCTGGGATTCGGAATTGAGCCGGCCTGTCCCGCCGTAGGCTTGGCGAAGGCGGATGCTCCGCTGACTGAGCCACACACCTGATGAAAAACAAAAATGGTCGGAGCGGCGGGACTCGCACCCGCGTGATCTCGGTCCCAAGCCGAGTACCTCGCTGCTAGGCTACGCTCCAATGGGAGCAGGATTCCGAGTTGCACGGAAACAGCCGGCTTATGAGACCGGCGGCGGGACTCTCCGCTTCCTGCTGTGTAGAATGGCTTGGCGAGTCGTAGCTCGCCATCTCGGCCTGCACGCCCGCCGCCGCCCGCTGAACGCGGGCTATGGCGCGGCAGTCTTCTGCTGCCGCTCCGCGGCGAGCGAAGACTGGTGGAGGCTCGCGGTTGCGCGCCGCGCTCTCGTGGTCTTCAGCCACGCGCCATCACTAGATCGGCTTAACCTCCGTAAGAATTGGCAGGCCCTGAGGGACTCGCACCCTCCCGGTCGGATTTGGAGACCAACCCGTCCGCTTGGACATCTAAGGCCTGTGGTGCCCGAGGCCGGTAGCGCGCCGGCTCCCGCTGTTTGGAAGACAGCCGTGCATCTATGAACACCTCTCGAGCGAAATTGGTGGAGCAGGACGGTTACGCTCCGTCGCCTCCGCATTGCGAGTGCGGCGTGCTTCTATTGGCACTACAGCCCCAAAATGGACACGACGGCGGGACTCGCACCCGCACCGGGCGGATTAAAAGTCCGCTGTGCTACTGTTGAACACCACAGCTCCAAGTGGTGCGCTCGGGGAGACTCGCACTCCCGACTCCGGACTGGCAGACCGGCGCGTTGCTCTTACGCCACGAACGCATGGTAAACTCGGCCCCTGCCGGACTTGGGCCGCCGGCTGGCTTCTTGGGGATCCGATAGGGCGAAGCGGACTCCGGCCTCGGATCGAGAACCGGCGCTTCCTTAAGGAAAATGGAGGAATTCGCTGCGCGAATTCCTTAGTGAAAAATGGTCGCCCGTCCGGGTGCTGCCCCCGGTCCTCCGCGGTGAAAACGCGGCGATCTAGCTGGTAATACCAACGGGCGAAGAAAGAATGCGCGGCTGGCATCGCCATTTAACGCCCTTTGGCGCACCGCGCTTTTATTTTAGGAATTCGCGCTGCGCGAATTCCTTTCGCAAAAAAGAACCCACACCGTCGTCCCTCTCGGCAGACGAGGTCTGCCGGTTTGGACGGCCGCAGGATTTGCACGCGGACGTTGGGCTGATTGGCTGGGCTCAGCGTTGAAGCCACTAAGGAATAGGGGAAAGAGTTCTGACTCGTTTTCCGCCCGCCGTCGCTTTCACTACGTGAAAGCTATGGCGAGGCGTCTCGCCGTAGGCTCGGCGAAGGCGGACGGAAGCGGCTTTTCAGGCATGAAAAAACCCACTTCCGGGTGGAAGTGGGCTGCGTGAGGCTACAAGGAGTCCTCGGCGTCAGGTTACACCACTTCCATGGGGGATTGCGTAATCGGGCAGGCTATTACCTGGTTCACTACGCATCCTGGAGTTCGCTGGCTGCGCACCAATGGCCGCACACAACGAATGCCATCCGGTTAACCGGAGGGCTGAGAGTTGTATAAATTGTGCGGGTTTCATGGCAGTGCAGGAAGACGGTTGGTTGAGTAAAGGGTTACAACGGATGGTTCCGGAGAAATTTCAAGAGGTGGACGAAAGATATTTCAGAAAAGAGTTTCGTGGACGATGAGGCGAATGAGCAGGCGGCCGGCCCGGCGTTCTCGCTTGGAGACACGGCGCTTATTCCAAGGGCGAAGGTGTTGCCACCATTCGGGAGGAGCGACCAGCGTATCTTTGCGGACGTGGGCCATCTGACTGCACCCGCATCCTACCACATTGCTGTTTTGTTGCCATGCCTGCTTCCACGGGATACCTGACTGAGTAATCATGTTTGAAATCCTCTTCTCCGAACGCGGCCTTTCGCTGGACCGGCTCAAGGTCCTAATCGAAGTGCGCGATGCCGGCAGTATCGCGCAAGCCGCCCCCGGCGATCCCGTGCGCCAGAGCCAATACAGCCGCCAGCTGCGCGAGCTGTCGGAATTCTTCGGTTGCGAGGTCGCGCAGCGACGCGGGAAAATCCTCAAGCTCACTGCACAGGGTGAGCGGCTGGCCGAGTTGGCGCGCGAGCACTTGCGCTCACGGGACGACTTTCGCTCCGAGTGCCGCGAGGAGAGCGTAGCCTTCACTATCGGCGCCGGCGACAGCCTGATCCAGTGGCTCGTCATTCCCCGCTTGGGAAAAATCATGGACGCATTTCCCGGGACCCGATTCGCGACCTCCAATCTGCGCACCAACGAAATCGTCCAGCAACTCACCGACTGCCGACTCGATTTCGGCATCATCCGCAAGAACGCCGTCGCGCTGGGGCTGAAGGCCGTCTCGCTGGGGATAGTGACCTATGTGGCCATCGTGCCCAACGCTCTCATGCCGCGGAAAAGGAAATTCACGCTGGGACAGGCGCTGGCTGAATTGCCACTCGCGACCCAGACCACCGACGGCCAGTTCACCTCGGGCCTGCGCGAAATCGCCAAGTCTCATGGTGTGCCGCTAACGCCCATGCTCGCTTGCCAGTCGTTCCCGCAAACCATGGCTGCGATCAAGACGGGGAGATTCTGGTCCATTGTCCCGGAGATGGCGGCGCGCGATCTGCCGCCGGACTCGGTGCATCAGATTCCCGGATGCCACTCGTTGTCGCACACGGGTGAGTAACCATCCTTTCCCGTCCTGGCGTTTTCCCAGCGCTGTGGAAACACGGATCGGCGGGTGGCGAAAAGTTCGAGAAAGAGCGCCACTTTCTCCGCCGGCGTACTGGGCGAATGAACCGGCTGGAATGTACGCGGCTGCCGAAGTTCCAACTGCGCGTCGCCGTCGAGAGCCGCGAGTTGCTCTTCGACGGCGTTGATCTCGCGGGTCAGCTCGGCAAGCCTCTTCCGGAGGCCCGGGGCGTGCTGCGGTTGCAGGTCGGAGTCCATCGGCCGAAGTCGCTACGCGGGCTGCAGGTTTGGGTTTTTCCCGGTCATCTGCTCAAGCAGTTTTACGGCGTCGCTGGTGATCGTCATTGGCATCGTCGGTTTTTAGCCAGTCCTATCGGGATACAGGTAGAAGTGGGAAGAAATCGATAGAAACCCTTACGACTACCCGGCGGTGCGGCGAGATGTCGGTCGACCTGACGCCGGAATGCATCTCTGAAGGCAGATCGGGCGATCTCCCAATTTGTCTGGTGGCGGGCGGATACATTTTTTCGAGCGAAGACTATCCCCGGCCTCGTGCGTTGATACGGCGCTCCGTGTCGCGCAATCTCACAACGATCTCAGGCCACGGTTTCGGTTCACCAAAGTACATTTCCCGCATGGCGCGGTAATCTTTTTCCAAGGCAGTCAGCCGGCCGCCGATGGCATAAGCCGGAAAGTCCCGGGCACGGCGGTTTCATAGCTGGCCCACGTCGAAGCAAAGAACACGCGCTTGTGCGCCACGACCCGCTCGCGCAAATCGTCGCGGCCCAGCGCCGCCGTGGCGGATGCGTGCACCGCCAACGCCACCAAATCGGCATAGTGCCGCGAGAGCCGCACTGGCGTCGCCTTGTCCTCAGCACGATGTGCTTCGGCGTGCAAAATCGTGGCCTTCTCCCAGAACGTGCGCTCCAGCGCCAACGCCTTTACCATGATTGCGGCATCAGTAACGCCCGCGGGAAAAGCCTCCGCCACGTAAGGCGAAATCGTTCGTGCGTCAGCCGGCCACGCATCCGACCGCGCCCCGCACTCGATCTTCACTTCTCTCCGAACATACTCGGAGTCCATTCCGCCTGCCAGCGCACTGGGATAACGAAACAGCAGCGTCTGCGCATCATCGGGGTCGATCACGATTTCCCACAGCTCGCCTCCGAGCGCAGCGGCGGCACGGTTTCGCAACGCTGGCAGGACCTTATCTCGAATCTTCGCGATGCACGCGTTCGCGAGTTCTTCGAGCCGCTCGGTCTGCTGCTTTCGAGTGTTGGCCCGTTCTGAATCATGTTCGCCGGAAAATCCGAGCCATTCGCGGCTCAGCGACACGTCAATGTCTTCGGAGAATCTCTCGATGACGCGCCACACTTTCGAAAGCGACGTGCCACCTTTGAAGATCAGATGCTCCCCGATGCCGGGCAGTGTGAATAGCTCGCGCAGCGTCCAGCAGACCCAAAAGTCCTTTTCAATGATGACCTCGCCGAGACCGGATTTCTGGGCCGCGGCCTGATAAAGCTCAGCCCGCTGCGTCGCGGACAATCGCAAAACCGACTTCATGGTGGGCGGGCAAGTTCGCGAACAATCGGCTGCATCCAAGCGGGAAGCTGCGGCAGCAGCCGCACCATCTCCCTGCGCGTGGGCGCATCCATTCGTTCGCGCAACCGCGCGAGGGCAGCCGACGCCAGCCCATTGGCGCGAAGATGACGCAGGGCCTGAATCACCAATCCCGCCGGCCGGCCGGCGGCCAGCAGATTGCGCGGCGCCGCCCGTCGGAAAATCAAGGTCAACTTATCGAGCTGAACCTGTCGCGGCACCCCGTCGGTCAAAATCACAATCTTGGCCGGCACCTGCTCCGACAAACCCAGAAGGTTCGCGGCATAGGCGCCCGAAACCTGCCACTGCGCGCTGCTGCCCGTCATCAAACTCCGAACGAGGGCCATTGGATCGGGGGCGGTCTGGCCCAGCACCGGATGCGCCCGGGGAAGGTCGTAATATCCCCGGTGAACCCGGCGCAGGCGGCCTGCCTTGGCTAGCCGGCTCAACGCTTGGCGAACCGCCGCATACTGACCGGCATCAGCGAAGTCCCGTGCAGAAACAACCCGGCCACGCTGGTTCGTCCGAATCATGCTCAGGATTCGGTCATCGATGCCCTCGGTCTGTTTCGGACGCTTCATCTGTCACAATAACGGACTAGTTTTTGTGACAAAGGCGAGCCACACTTGCCCATCGCCTCGATATTCCCATCGGGACGGGGACGCGAAAACCGTTCCTCTGGGTGAACATTGTATGAGCCGATCCGGCGCAGCAATCCGCCGCGAGTTGCGACGCCGGCGATGCTCTGCGACATCGGCGTACATAGGCGATTTATTGTCACCTGCATTGTCACTTTGATCATTCCCAAAATCAGAAGCCACGTAACTCGCTTAAAGTACGTGGCATTAGAAAGCTGGCGTCCCCACGGGGATTCGAACCCCGGTTCTCACCGTGAAAGGGTGGTGTCCTGGACCGGGCTAGACGATGGGGACCAACCGCGGAGCCGGGCACCCTACGGCGCGACCTTCACCGCGCAAGGCCAAACTTTCTTCGCGACTTTCCGCCACCGCCAGTTCAGAAAAAATTCCGCATGACCTTCGCCGAAATCGCCGCCGCCCTCCCCCGGACCGCCGTCACCGCCATCGACCACGTTTCCTTCCCGCGCATCGCCTCGGGCAAAGTCCGCGAGATCTTCGATCTCGGCGACACCCTCCTCCTCATCGCCACGGACCGGCTGTCGGCCTTCGACGTGATTCTGCCGGACGGCATCCCGGGCAAGGGGGCCATCCTCACGCAGATGAGCAACTGGTGGTTCGCGCAGACGAACGGCCTCCTCCAGAACCATTTGCTGCCCGACCAGGCGGGCGAATTTGCCCGCCGGGGCATCACCGGCCGCGATCTCCAGTTGCGCAGCATGATCGTGCGCAAACTCAAACCGCTCACGATCGAATGTGTCGCCCGCGGCTACCTCATCGGCAGCGGCTGGAGTGCGTATCAGAAAACCGGTGAGGTCTGTGGCATCCGGCTTCCGCCGGGTTTGCGCCAGGCCGATCGGCTCGCCGGACCGATTTTCACGCCGACCACGAAGGCGCCGAAAGGCCAGCACGACGAACCGATCGACGATGCCCAAGGTGCCGCCATCATCGGTGCCGCGCTCTACGACAGAGTGAAGGCGCTCAGTCTCCAGCTTTATCGCTTCGGTCACGATCGCGCGAAACAGGCGGGCATGATTTTGGCCGACACCAAATTCGAGTTCGGCACCGACGCCGCCGGCAATCTCTTCCTCATCGACGAAGTGCTCACCCCCGACTCGTCGCGCTACTGGCCGGCCGAAAGCTACGCGCCCAATCAGTCGCCCCCGAGCTATGACAAGCAATTCGTCCGCGACCACCTGCTCGCGATCAAATGGGATCAGAAGCCGCCGGCGCCGCGGCTCCCCGCCGAGGTCATAGCCCGCACCCAGGAGAAATACCTCGCGGCGCTGCGGAATCTCCTCGGCGCATGACCGATCTCTGGCGCGTCGCCGCCCTATTGCATCACGCCCACCCGCCGAACTGGCACGCGCCCGCCGCGTTGGGCGCGCAGGAGCTCGCGGCGGAGCCAGTCGAGCGCGGCATTCACTGCCCGCACTTTCACGGTCGAGCACGGACCGGGATAGCTGAGTTTTTTTGACCACACGCCCACCGGGGAAAACAGCGCAATGAAAATCGTCCCCACCGGATTGACCCCCGCGCCCGTCGCGCCGCCGGCGAAGCCCGTCACCGCCAGCGCATAGTCCGCGCCCAGGGTCTCGGATGCGCCGGTCGCCATCGCCACGGCTGCCTCGTCGCTCACGGCGCCGTGCTGCATCAACAGGCACTCGGGCACGTCGAGGAGCTGCATCTTCGCGTCGTTCGAGCAGCAGACGACGCCGCCGGCAAAAAATTTGCACGCTCCACACACTTCGGTGAACACATTGGCGAGCAGTCCGCCGGTCGCCGTTTCGACCACCGCGAGCCTTTTCTCCTGCGCCCGCAGCAGATCGGCACACACGCGCGCGAGCGAGTCGTGACCGTAGCAGACAAAGTCATCGTCCAGCAGGGCTGCGCATTCCGCGGCGACCGCCTCAAGTTGCGCAAACGACAGCGCGCTGGTCGGCGAACTCACCCGGCAATCCACGGCGCCTTGGTGAGCGCAAAACGCCACGCTCAGCCCGGCCCCGTAACGATTGAACACCGGCTGAAGCCTGGCCTCGAGCGCCGATTCGCCCACCCCCGCGGTGCGCAGCTGGACATACGCTTCGCGTTCCAGCAGCAGCCCGCGTTCCACGAGCCGCGGCACGACCTGATCGGTAAACATCGGCTGCATTTCGTTGGGCGGACCGGGGAGCATGACGAGCAGCTTGCCGTCCTGCTCGACCCAGAGGCCCGGCGCCGTGCCGTTCGCGTTGGGCAAGACCTCGCCCCGCTCAAACACGTAGGCCTGCTTCAGATTGTTCGCGGTCATCTTGCGGCCGAAACGCGCAAAACGTTCCACGATCGCCAGCTCGATCGCGGGGTCGAACACCAGCTTCTGGCCGAGCACCTCCGCGATGACCTCGCGCGTGCGATCGTCGCAGGTTGGGCCCAGCCCGCCCGTCGTGATCAGCACGTCGGCCCGCGTCCAGCTCTCCCGGAATTGCGCCGCGATGGCGTCGGCCTCGTCGGTGATGGTGACGTTGCGTCGCAGCAACGCGCCGCGGCGGCCGAGTTGTGCGCCGATAAACGTCAGGTGGCTGTTGGCCGTCAGGCCGAGCAGCAACTCATCCCCGAGGGTCAGCAGTTCGTAGCAAACGTTGCTGGTCATCGGTCGTTGGGCGGCACGCGGGGAAATTTGAGGCGAAACCATACTTGCGCGAGGCGAGATTAGGCGGATTTTGGCAAAATGCCAGCACGCACACCGGTTCACCAAAAGACGGGGGGTGTCCCGCTTGTTGGATGGCCCGCGCCGTTTTTGGGGCCGCCGCTTGTGGTGGGCCGCTTCTCGGGAACACACTCCCTTCATCGCTCCGCCAATCCGGCCCAGCGCAAGCACCGGTCCTATCGGAGCCGTCGCCGCCGCTTCGGAAACCGGGATGCGCGCAAGCAGGCCGCCTGCCGTTCACCGACTTGCACGGCCGCGACAGAAGATCGTGGGGTCCGACCGCGTTCCCCGAGGGCGAATGCAGTTGATCGCCCCTCCCCCGTGCCATGATCGAACCGGTCAAGCTCAAGGAAAAGGTGCGCCGGCTGCCGGATCGGCCGGGCGTCTACCTGATGAAGGATCGCCTCGGTCGGATTATCTATGTTGGCAAGGCGCGCAGCTTGAAAAAGCGCGTGTCGTCGTATTTCCAGCGTGGGCG
The DNA here is from genome assembly GCA_016209255.1 of Verrucomicrobiota bacterium. Classification (GTDB taxonomy): domain Bacteria; phylum Verrucomicrobiota; class Verrucomicrobiia; order Opitutales; family Opitutaceae; genus ER46. Next base: position 8,656 of record JACQWL010000162.1, on the reverse strand, counting down.
TGCCGCGCGGGTTGAGCAGCCGAAAATCCGCGCGTTGATCGATCTGATTGCCGACTTCGACACGGTTGAGGTGAAATCCGAGCCCGAGGCGCTCCTGCTCGAAGGCAAGCTGATCAAGCAGTGGCGGCCGCGCTACAACACCGATTTCACCGACGACAAACGCTTCCTGCTCGTGCGCGTCGATCCCGGCGAGGAATTGCCGCGCTTCCGGCTCACCCGGCTGAAGAAAGAGGACCGCTCGCGCTACTTCGGTCCGTTTGCGCACAGCGGGCTGCTGCGCAAGACGCTCGCGCAGATGCGGCGCCAGTTCGGGATTCTGCTGGCCGACGGCACGGCGCAAAAGCTCCCCGACGGCACCTGGCGGCTCTACGACGACGTGCGCGAGGAACTCTATGGCACGGAAAACATCGTCACGCCCGGGGCCTACCGTCTCCGGGTCGAGGAAGCGTGCGCCTTCCTTGAGGGTAAGTCGCGCGAATGGCTGGAAACGCTCCGCGGCGAGATGGCCAGCGCCGCCACAAAGCAGGAATTCGAGAAGGCCGCCGGGCTCCGTGACGTGGTTTTCGCGCTGGAAAAAACCCTCGCGAAGACCCGCCATTTCGAACGCCTCGATCCCACCCGCCCCGCGGGCGACGCGGACGCGCTGGAGGCGTTGCAGGTCGCGCTCCACCTCGCGGCGCCGCCGCGCACGATGGAGTGCTTCGACATCTCGCACATCTCGGGGACGTTTGTCGTCGCCTCGATGGTCCGCTTCGCCGACGGCCGGCCGGACAAGGACAACTACCGGCGTTTTCAGATCAAGAGTTTCATCGGCAACGACGACTTCCGCGCGATGGAAGAGGTGGTCGGCCGCCGGTACCGCCGGCTCGCCGCGGAGCGCAAGCCGGTTCCGGACCTCGTCGTGATCGACGGCGGCCGCGGCCAGATTGGCGCGGCGCTCAAGGCCTTCGTCGGGCTCGACGCCATGCCCCCCGCGCTCATCGGCCTCGCGAAGGAGCACGAGACGGTGATTTTTCCCGACGACCGCGCGCCGCTGAACCTCCCGCTGAGCCACCCCGGCCTGCATGTACTGCAGCGGCTGCGCGACGAGGCGCACCGTTTCGCGAACACCTACAACGCCGATCTGCGCTCCCGGAAGATTCGCGAGAGCGTGCTCGACGATTTTCCCGGCCTCGGTCCCGTGCGCCGCGCCGCGCTGCTCGCCCATTTCGGCAGCATCGAGAAACTGCGCGCCGCCTCCGCCGGGGAAATCGCCGAGGTCGGCGGCTTCGGCGCCAAACTCGCGGCCGAGCTGCACGGGTTCCTGCATCACGACGCCTGAATCCGGCAGCTTCGCGCCATTACCTCCGACCGTTGATGGCGGACACCTTTCCCCTCCTCCTCCCAAGCACCGGTGAGATGCAGGCCGTTCGCCTCGCCAACACCAGTTGTGTCGTCGCCGGGGAACGGATCGAACACAAGGTCGCCGGGATTCGAGGCGGCGAGTAGAATGCGTTCGAGGAGCGCGACGGGTTTTTGCGTCGGGTGTTTGCCGGGTGTCTTTTCTTCGGGCTGTGGTGCCGTCATCGTCCAGACCGATGAACCTAAATTCCGCAGTTCCCTCGGGTAAGCCACTCGCTGGCGCTCGTAGCCACGAGCGCCAGCGAGTGGTAACTGCGGAATTTGGGATCATTCGTTCGCGAAGCCGGATGGAGTGTTGCTTTCTCATCGCCCGACTTGACCGCTAGCCTCACTTTGGTATGCCTTTTCGCATGAAATCGGCCTACACGATCAAGGAGGCGCAGAAAAACCTTTCGGCCGTGGTGCGCTACGCCGAGCGCGGAGGACTCGCCACCCTTACACGGCATTACCAGCCGGTGGCCCACATCATTAGTGCCGAGCGGCTCGCGGCCATCGCCGAGACGATGGAGATCCTCGCCGACCCAAAGGCGATGAAAGCCATCCGCGACGCTGAGAGCGGCAAGGTGAGGAAATGGTATTCGCCAGAGGACCTGCTGGATTGAGCTACCGACTCCAGGTCGGCCCGCAGGTGAGGTCGTTTCAATCCACACTTGGCCCGCAACACCGTCGGGCAGTCAAGCAGGCGATCCGCGATCTCGCGCACGAGCGAGGTGACATCCGGGCGCTGCGAGACGAGTTGTCCGGCTGGCACCGGTTGAGAATCGGGCGTTACCGCCTGATTTTCCGCTACGCAGAGGGCCGGGTGATTCAATGTGTCTACCTGAACGAGCGGAAGCTGGTCTATGAAATCTTTGCCGCGGAGATGAGCCGCATTCTCGGCGCGGACTGAGACAAGCCGCCCGGCATTTTCGGCCGCGCCTGCTACCGTTTCATCTGCCGGTCCGCGAAATCCAGGTACTGCGCCCAGTCGTACGGGGTGATGTCGTGCTTGCCGGTCCGGACGTGATACGCGATCGCGTCTCCCGCCACCGGTTGATCGACCGCCGGAATATCCGCCGCCGGCATGCCTTTCTTGCCGAACAGACGGAAGACGGGCTCCGCGCCCTTGAGGCTGAGAAACTCGCCGCGCGGATCGGCCCAGGTGTCGGCCTGGGCGCTCGCCACGTAGACGGATCGCGGCGCGATCAAGGCGATCAGCTCGTGCTGGTCGACCGGCAAGGCGGACTCGTTGTCGTCGTAGCGGCGGAAATTTTTCGCGAACCAGTGCGGAAATCCCCGGTTGATGATGCCGACGGTTTCCCCGAAGATGCGCTTGCTGAGCGCCGCGCCGCCGCAGCCGCTGTCGTTCGAAATCGCGAGCGCGAAACGCTCGTCCTGGGCGGCGGCCCAGAGCGCCGTCTTGCCCAGCCGCGAATGCCCGTGCACCGCGACGCGGCGGGCGTCGAGTTCGCCATCGCCCGCCATGTAATCCATCGCACGGCTGAGCCCCCACGCCCACATGCCAATCGCGCCCCACTCGTCCGGAGCGCGCGCCTCCGCGCCCGGCGTGCCGAACACCGCGCCCAACGCCAGCGGCAGCCCGTCTTTGTGGTCCGGGCAAATATCGCCGTAATAAATCGTGGCGGTCGCGTAGCCGCGCGCGACCACGGTCTCGACATCCCAGCGCGAAGCATGCGTGCCCCGCGTCGCCTCCGTGGCGCGATTCGCCACGACCTTCTGCTCCGCGCTATCCCTCATCCACGCGCGCGACAACGTGATGCCGGGATCCGCATTCACGCATTGGTTGCCATAATAATTCAGCCCGAGAAAAACCGGCCAGGGGGCGTGCGCGCCCGCGGCCCCGGCCGGCTGATAGATGAGCAGATGCATCTGCGGACCGTCTTTCTTGTCCGTGAACCAGAGGGTGATCTCCTTCCGCACCGCCTTGCCCGCCAGCGCCGACCGTTCCACCGACGTCACCGCCCAGTGCATTTTTTCCGGCCGGCGCGCCGGCGTGCGGCCGTAAACCTCCCGGGCAAACACCTCGAGCAGTTCGGGCCGGCGCTTCGCCCGCCAGGCCGCGGCGTCGCGCACGGCGGAGCCGTCGGCGCACACCAGCGGATCGGGCAGCGTGTACGCCGGGACCTTGCTTTCGTCATAATTGGCGGGAGCCGGCGCGGCATGAAGCGAAACAGCGGCCAGCAGTACTGCGAGCGGGGCGAAGAGTAAGCGCGGGGTCATGCGGCCAGTCTCACAGGGTCCTCCGTGCCGGTGCAAGCCGGAGCTCGCACCAATGCTGTTCACTTACGGGTCCCCCTGAGAACATCCAAGCTCCAACCTCCAAGCTTCAATGAAGCTCCAAACGTTCAGTTTCCCGCTGGCAGCCTGCTTGGAGTTTTCCTCTTTTGCAGTTTCAATGGAGGTTGGACGTTGGAGTTTGGAGCTTGGAGTTTGGAGCTTGGAGTTTGGAGCTTTTGCCTCCGTCCGCACCGACAACTCGCAGAGACGCCCGTTGCGCCTGATCGCACGAAATAATTCCGCCCGCTTCGCCGTCCCGCGGGTGCGCCCTTTCGCGCTCGGCAAGCGTTCGACTCCGGCCTACGTCCATGGCGCGATGATCATCTTCCGGCGCCTCCTCGTCCCTCTGCTCTTCGCCGCGCTGACGGGCGCCATCCGCGCGGATGTCACCCCGGCGGCGCTGTTCGGCGATCACGCGGTGCTGCAGCGTGACAAGCTCGTGCCCGTCTGGGGCAGGGCCGACGCCGGGGAAAAGGTCACCGTCATCTTCGGGGCCCAGATTCGCTCCGCGACCGCGGGCAGCGACGGCAGCTGGATCGTGTTTCTCGATCCGCTTTCCGCCGCGACCCAAGGCGCCGACCTGACGATCGCGGGCCGAAATACGATTATCCTGCGCAATATCGTCGTCGGCGAAGTATGGCTCTGCTCCGGACAGTCGAACATGGAATTTGCCGTGAGCCGCGCGGCAAACGCCGCCCAGGAGATCGCGACCGCCAACTTTCCGCTGCTCCGCCATGTGCGGATCGAGCACGCGGTCGCGGAAGCCCCGACGGCCGCCACAAAAACCGACGGGTGGAAAGCGGCGACGCCCGAGAATGTGGGCGGGTTTACCGCCGTCGGTTATTTTTTCGCGCGCGACATTTTTCAGAAACTGGGCGTGCCGGTCGGCCTCGTGCATAGTTCGTGGGGCGGCACGCCGGTTGAAGCGTGGATGAGCCCGGCGGCGATGGCGGGCAACCCGGCCTTCCGCATCGCTGGTGAGCGGTGGCAACAAACGCTCGCCGCTTATCCACAGGCGAAGGCGGACTACGAAGCGCAGCTCGCCAGTTGGACGAAGGCGCAGGCGGCGGCGAAGGGTCCCGCCGCGCAGGCGGCATGGGCAAAGAACAATCCGCGCCCCCGTGTGCCCCGCGGAGCCGGCGACCCATGGACGCCCACCGGCCTGTTCAATGGCATGATCAACCCGCTCCTGCCGTACGCACTTCGCGGTGTGCTGTGGTACCAGGGAGAAAACAACGCCGACCGCGCCTCCGAATACCACGCGCTGTTCGCCGCGATGATCACTCATTGGCGCGCGCACTTCGGGCAGGGCGACATCCCGTTCTTTTGGGTGAACCTCGCGAACTTCAAAAACAATGGCGACCAGACCGGGCGGAACTATGCGTTCCTGCGCGAAGCGCAGACGCAGACGCTGTCGCTGCCGAACACGGGCCAGGCGCTCGCGATCGACATCGGCAATCCCAACGACATTCATCCGACCAACAAGCAGGATGTTGGCCGCCGGCTGGCGCTGCTCGCGAAGACGCGCATCTACGGCATCGTCGGCGATGACACCGGCCCGACCTTCGCCGGCATCGGACGCGAAGGCCTGGCGCTGCGGGTCCGCTTCGCCCACGCCGGCGGCGGGCTGATCGCGCACGACAAGCCCGTGCAATCGCTCGAAATCGCCGGCGCGGACCGGGTGTTTCATCGCGCCGAGGGGAAGATCGAACGCGACACCCTGCTCGTGTCGTCGCCGGCCGTCCGCGATCCCGTCGCCGTCCGCTACGCCTGGCAAAACGCGCCGGAGGCAAACCTCTACAACGGCGCCGGGCTGCCGGCCGTGCCGTTCCGCAGCGATGTCTGGTGAGGTTGTTATTCCAATTCGCGCTTAAGATGAGACGAACGCCTGTTTTTGTAGGAGCCTGCTTGCAGGCGATGGGAGAGCGACCGCCCGCGGTCGCTTATCTAATCGCGACCGAGGGCGGTCGCGCTCCCGGGGAAATCGCCTGCAAGCAGGCTCCTACCTTCCTTAGCTTGGTCTCACTTTGAACGTGAATTAAGATTAAACATCTTCGTCTACTCGCTGGCGCTCGTAGCTACGAGCGCCAGCGAGTAGCTGCTTGAGGTCAAGCAGCAACCGGAAGGGGGCAGCCTGTTAAATGTTAGCGGCAGGGCGAAACCTCAGCATTCGACGCGGATGCTAACATGTAACTCTGACCCCACCCGACGATCCGAAAAAACGCCTCGCCAACGAGCGACGCGTATTCATCATCGGGCGTGCCGCCCGGCTGCCCCGCAATCGGCGGCTTCCCGCATCCCCATGACCGATTCCACCAGCAAAGCGGTCTTCCTGAGTTATGCCCGCGAGGACACGGAGTCCGCGCGTCGGATTGCCGACGCGCTCCGCGCCTTTGGCACTGAGGTGTGGTTCGACCAGAACGAGCTGCGCGGAGGAGACGTTTGGGACGCGAAGATCCGAGAACAGATTCACGAGTCCGGGCTGTTTGTGCCGATCATTTCGCGGCAGACGCAGGCGCGCGCGGAGGGCTACTTCCGGCGCGAATGGCGGCTGGCGGTCGAGCGCACGCACGACATGTCGGATCATGTCGCCTTCATTGCGCCGGTCGCGATCGACGAAATCAGCCAGGCCGATGCCGACGTGCCCGATGAGTTCCTGCGCTATCAGTGGACGCCGCTGCCGCACGGCGTGCCGACGCCGCAGTTCGTCGAGCAGGTGAGGCGGTTGCTCGAGACGCCGCGGCGGGCGGGTGGGCGGAAGGTCGGGGAGGACGGAGGGCGGAGGGTGGAGGACGAAAGCAAGAGGCCAGAGACCGGAGGTCAGAGGTCAGAAGTCAGAGGACAGAAGTCCGAGGGCGGACGACGGGGCGGCGCGAAGTGGATCCTCGCAACGATTGCGGCACTGGCGATTGTCTCCGTCACCTTTGTCGCGCTGCGACCGCTCCCAAAAGACGCAGCCACCTCTTCCGCTCCGACCCCGGCTGCGGCGAAGCCGCCAACGGATTTCGCGTCCCGGTCCGCCGTTGGCCCGGCGAAGGCGGAAGCGAAATCCAAATCGATCGCGGTGCTTCCGTTCGCGAATCTGAGCGATGAAAAGGAGGCGAATGCGTTTTTTGCAGATGGGATTCACGAGGACATACTCACCAGTCTTTCCAACATCCGTGAGCTGCGCGTGACGTCCCGCACGACGGCCGCGCAGTATCGCGACACGAAGAAATCGCTCCGGCAGATTGGCGAGGAGATCCAAGTCGCGTACATCCTCGAGGGCAGCGTGCGGCGGGCGGGAAATCGGGTCCGGATTACCGGTCAACTCATCAACGCGGCCACGGACGAGCATCTTTGGGCGAAGAGCTACGACCGGGAGCTGACGGACATCTTCGCCGTTCAGGCGGAGCTGGCGAAAGCGATCGCGAGCGAATTGCATGCGGCCATCTCGCCCCAGGAAAAATCGGCGCTCGAACGCCGGCCGACGGAAAATCTTGCCGCCTACGATCTGTATCTGAAGGCCCGGGCGCTGCGTAACCTGGCACGACCGACCCCGGCCGATATTGCTGAGCGCAAGCGGCTGCTCGAGCGCGCGCTGGAACTCGACCCGAAGTTTTTGCAGACGTGGACCGAGCTTGCGTCCTGGGAAAACCTTCAGGCATTACGCGCCCGTTCGCCGGAGCAACTCGCCCGAGCCAAGGCGGCCGTCGATACTGCGGTCAGGCTGGCGCCAGAATCGCCTGATGCACTATTGGCGCTGGCAGAGTACAATTACCGGTGCCGAGAAGATTTCCCTGCCGCGGCAAGGCAACTCGAGCAACTCGAAGCGCTCCGGCCGAACGACGCCTTTGTCGTCGCGATGCACGCCGCCGTGCAACAAGCGCAGGGAAGATGGACCGATTCGCTGGTCAGCTTCCGCCGGGCGACGGAATTGGACCCAGGCAATCTCCGGCATGTTTTCGATCTCGCCTGGCTACTCGGTGGTGGACGACGATTCGAGGAGGCAATCACCGCGCGCCGCCGCATCCTCGACCGAACGCCGAACGATCTGAGCGAGCGGTTCACGCTTGGCTGGCTCGTCTATATGGCGAGCGGGGATACGCGCGAGATGGATGGCTTCATCCGACATTTGGAAACTGAGCGCAACGATTCAATTGCCGCAATTGGACGGCGGAAGTCCTGGGCGATCCGTTGCGGTAATGCCGTAGAGGCCAAGCGACTTGATCGGGAGCATGCGGATCGGGGCGCAGGAGTTCTTCAGGCCGTAAACATGGCCGTCCTCCTTGCGGCGGAAGGAGACGTGGCCGCCGCCAAGGCTCGCCTCCAGGAATTTCCGGCAGCTCAGCGCAAGATCGTGACGCAGCAGCCGGAAAACTTTGGGGCATGGGCGACGTTGGCGCAGATGGAGGCCCTGCTGGGAAACAAGGCCGAGGCGCTGCGGTGTGCCCGTCGGACGATCGAATTAACCCAGTCGGGTCATATGCGGATTCGCAACGTAGCAGCGTCGTATCTCGCGTTTGTCGAGGCGTGGGTCGGAGAAAAGGACGCGGCGATCGCCCGTTACGCGCGGCAATTGCAGATCCCATATGGGTTCACAGTCTCAGGGTTCCAAGATCTGGCGGGCCTGGCGACGATTCACGTGATGAAGCGCCATCCCGCGTTCGCCCCGCTCCGCGGCGATCCGCGCTGGGAGGCGCTGCTGAACGACCCGAAGAACAACGCGCCGCTCTTTTGACGAGCGCTCACCGCCGTCCGATGAAATGTTCGCTGCGTCGGCAGAACCGACGTGGACAGACCCCTTCCCGGCCTGACCCCATGAAAATCCGGTTACCCGCTGGTAGTTCAAGCTCGTGACCAGTGATGATTTCCGGGATTCACTAACAGGCTGACCCCGTTCGACGAGCCGCTCCACCTCAATCCCGCATCTCGTAGATTTCGAGCAACGCGGTTCCGGCCACGCCGGCGCCGGGCCTCACCTGGATGGTGTAGGCTC
>JACQWL010000161.1 GCA_016209255.1 Verrucomicrobiota bacterium | reverse complement strand
GAGGACAACGACCATCGGCCGGGCATCGGTCTTTATCCCTGGCCGCCATCGGTCGACGGAATGTATGAAGACCGCGCCATTCCTCCGCCGCGCCTCCGCCATCCGGCGATCTATGAACGCCATCCCGAATTCCTGAAACAATCGCTCAATCGCGAGCGCTTCTTCTGGGGTTACGACACACCCGAGAAATATCAAACCAACCTCAGGGCATATTTCCGCATGATCAGCGGGATCGATCGCGCCGTTGCGCGGGTGATCGCCGCGCTGGAGGAGGCCGGCCTCGCGGAAAACACGATCATCGTCTACAGCGCCGACAACGGTTATTACCTCGGAGATCGCGGATTTCAGGGCAAATGGTCCCATTACGAGGAATCGCTCCGCGTCCCGCTGATCATCTACGATCCGCGTTCGCCGAAGGCGCAGCGTGGTCGCGTCGTCGATCAGATGGCGCTCAATGTGGATCTACCCGCCACGTTCCTCGATTGGGCGGGCGGGCAAAAACCCGCCACCTACGAGGGACGCAGCCTGTCGCCGATCGTGCGCGGCAGGACGCCGCCTGAATGGCGCCGGCATTTTTTCGGCGAACACGTGGATCTCGCCCCCACTCTCACCTGGGAGGGTGTTCGTGGTGAGCGCTATGTTTACGCGCGCTATTTCGATCAACAGCCCGCCTTCGAGTTCCTGCACGACTTGCAGCGCGATCCCGACGAGCTCCAAAACCTCGCTTCGGATCCCGAATATGCCGAAACGCTCAAAAAGATGCGGGCGCTCTGCGATGCCGAGATGAATGCACGCGGCGGGGCGCTGCTGCCGATGCCGGAGCGCGGGGCCCGGAAACCTGCACAAGGCAAAAAAGGTGGGGCAAAGAAAACGAATACAAAGTAGGAAGCCATGCACCGGTTCACAGTGATCCCTCTTCTCGCATCTGGTTGTGCTTGTTGCGCCCTCTCCGTGAGCACGTTCGCCGCGGATGCGAAGCGACCGAACATCGTTCTTATTTTCGCCGACGATCTCGGCTGGAAGGATGTGGGCTACAACGGCAGCGATTTCTACGAAACGCCCAACATCGATCGACTGGCTAAGGCAGGCATGGTGTTTTGCTTTCGTGTCGCACCACGCGACACACGTCGCACTGGAGTCGCGACCGGACTCGTTGAAGAAATTCGAGGCGAAAGCCCCCGGCGTTCAGCACAAGAACGCTCTCTCCGCCGCGTGCATTTACGATCTGGACGCCGGAGTGGGGCAGTTGTTGCAAAGAATCAAGGATCTCGGGCTCGAGGAAAACACGCTCGTCATCTTCACAAGCGACAACGGCGCCCGCAGACATCGTCTCAAGAGCCGCTGCGCGGCAGCAAGGGCGGATATTACGAGGGCGGTATTCGCGAGTCGTTCATCGCGCGCTGGCCCGGCGTCGTCCGCCCGGGCGCCGAATCGCACGTGCCGATCATCAACGTCGATTTTTATCCCACGTTTCTGGCGATCGCAGGCGTGCGCGCTCCCGCGGGAAAAACGCTGGATGGTGAAAACCTGCTCCCGCTGTTCAAGGCGCAGGGGTCGCCGAAGCGCGAAGCCATCTTCTGGCACTTTCCCGGCCACCTCGACAACCCCGTCATCCGCGGTCGTGACTCCGATGTGCGTCTCGGATTTCGCACACGCCCGGTCAGCGTCATTCGGAAAGGCGATTGGAAGCTGCACCTCTTCCACGAAGAGTGGCAGCTCGACGGCGGCCGTGCGAAGCTCGATGCGAGCAACGCCGTCGAACTCTACAATCTGCGCGACGATCCGGGCGAGCATCAGGATCTCGCCGCCAGGAACAAAGCGAAACGCGATGAATTGCTGGTCGATCTGCTCGCGTGGTTTCGACAAACGAACGCGTTGCTTCCGACCGAGAAAAACGCGGCCTACGCACCAGACGCGGCGGCCCCCAAGGCGACAGGCAAGCGCGGCAAACAGAAAGGCGCGGCCGACAAGGTGACAAAATGAACCCCCGCCTCCTCCTCATCGCCGCGCTCGGCCTGCTCTTCGCCCGCGGCGCCGCGGTGGCCGCTGACCGCCCCAATATCCTCTGGATTACCAGCGAGGATAACAGCCCCTATCTCGGGTGCTACGGCGACTCGCAGGCGCACACGCCAAATCTCGATCGACTCGCGTCGCAAGGCGTGCGCTACCGCAACGCGTTCGCCAACTCCGCGGTCTGCTCCTCCGCGCGCAGCACGTTGATTACCGGCATGCACGCGCTCCCGCGCGGCAAACGCAACATCCACGACTCCGGCACGCGCGTGCCGCTGATCATCCGCTTCCTGCAAAAGTGGGCGCATCTCGCGCCTGCCAGGCCTGGAGAGTGGGTCGACCAGCTCGTAAGCTTCGTCGATTTTCCGGTCACGGTGTTCAGCTTGTGCGGCGCGCCGATCCCCGGGCATTACGAAGGTCGCGCGTTCCTGGGCGAAAAGAAGTCCGCGCCGCGCGAACACGTTTTTCTCTACCGCGACCGGATGGATGAGCGCTACGATACCGTCCGTGCCATTCGCGATCGCGAGATTCGCTATGTGCGCAACTACGCGCCGCATCGCCCGTGGGGACAGCACTACTCGTATCCGTTTCAGCAAATCGTCGATGCCGCCGAGATCGCCTCGCGCCTGGATCCCGCCGCGGTGCCGCGACTCACCACTTTGCTGGGCGACGGCGACAGCGCGGTGCGTTACTGGGCGGCGCTCGGGTTTCTCATGCGAGGCAAGGATGCCGTGATGAGCGGGCAGGCGGCTTTGCGCACCGCGCTGAACGACACCTCACCGCACGCCCGCATCGCCGCCGCCCACGCTCTCGCACAATACGGCCCCGACTCCGCTCTCGCGCCTTCACTTGCCGTGCTCCGGGAACTTGCGCCGCCGGAGAAGAACGGCGTGTTCGTTGCGATGTCGGCGCTCAACGTGATCGAGGCACTTGGCGCCAAAGCCGCGCCGGGCACAAAAGCGAAACGCGGGAAGAAGGGCGCGGCAAATTGAAACTGATAAGACGAACTCTTCTCTGCGTGTTCCGTCGAGGCGCGGCGACGATCGTCGCGTTCATCGCCTTCGCGAGCATTCCGGTCTGTGCGGCGGCGGTTTCCGCCGAGCGGCCGAACATCGTGTTCATGCTGGCGGATGACCTGGGCTACGGCGACCTGGCGTGTTTCGGTGCAAAGGACGTGCGCACGCCACACATCGACGCGCTTGCCCGCGCTGGGGTGCGTTTTACCAACGCCTATGCCAATGGCCCTGAATGCACGCCTTCGCGCACTGCAATTCTCACGGGCAGGTATCCACAGCGCGCAGGCGGAATGGAATGTCCCATCGGCACGGGCAATGTCGGGCGCTATGATGAAGCCGTGCGATTGCGTGAACAAAATGACCTTGGGCTGCCGCCGCGCATGGCCGCGCTCGCTCCCGGTTTGAAGTCTGCCGGCTATGCGACCGCACTCATCGGCAAGTGGCACATGGGCTACGACCTGAAGTTCAATCCACTCGATCAGGGGTTCGACCGTTTCTTTGGCATCCTCGGCGGCAATGTGGACTATTACCGCCATCGCGAGCTTTCGGATCTGCCGGTCTTTTTTCGCGACCGCGCGCCGGTGCAGCGGAAAGGTTACATGACCGATCTGCTCCGCAATGAAGCGATCGAGTTCATCCGCGAACAAAGAGCAGGCGACCCGCCGTTTTTCCTCCTCCTTAGCTTCACGGCGCCGCATTTTCCATTTCAGCCGCCCGGCCGGCCCGATGATCCGATGCCTACCGCCGCCGGGTGGACGAAGGGCACGCGGGAAAACTATGTCGCGATGATTCAGAACATGGATATGGCGGTCGGCGCTGTCCTCGAGGCGTTGCACGCGCGCGGATTGAGCAGGAACACGTTGATCGTCTTCGCCAGCGATCATGGAGCCATGCTGCCGGGATCCAATGGCCCGTGGCGGGATTACAAGGAAACGCTGTTCGAGGGAGGGATTCGCACGCCCGTGATCGCGCGCTGGCCGGATCGGATTCCGGCGGGGCGCTTCGACGATCGCGTGTGGACGCTGATGGATCTCACCCCGTCCTTCCTGCAGCTTGCCGGCGGTCGTGTGCCCGAGAACCGCCCGCTTGACGGACATCCGGTCTTGGTGGACGTAATCCACAATCGCATGACGTCTCCGCGCGATTTTTTCTGGCGTGCGCGGCGCGGCGAGGGCACGTGGCGCGCAGTGCGTTCGGGATCGTTGAAATTTGTGAGCCGCGACGATGCCGGCCGGCGCCAGGAATGGCTTTTCGACCTGGCGGAAGATCCCGGTGAGAAAAACGATCTGCTTTCCCGGCAACGCGACGCTGCTATCCGGCTGCGTTCGCTGCTCGCGGATTGGGAAAATCGGATTCGGTCAGAGCGTTGAGGGCGATCCATGAACTGGTAGTCTTCGGGGCAACCGCGGGATTCTCGCTCTTACGATCCGCCTGCGCGATCCGGCGGGCACCAACCACCACGGCGATAACCCGCACGTCGCGAGGGTGGATTTGATCGCCGGCGATATCACGGGTCCCCTGGCGGACCGCACGCAGGACCCGAACCCGACGACCCGCGTCGGCACGCGGTTCACACCCGACGACTGGACGAAAGAAGGCGACTACGTGACGATGACGCACACGCTTCAAAACGTCCATCACAGCAGCTATCTCCGCGTGCGCGGCACCAACACCAGCGAACTGGAACCAGCGAACGACCCCAAGGGGGAGAACCCTTGGAACGACCTCTGGTTCTACGCCAACCCCGCCTTCATCGAAATCAGAAGATGCGGATCGTTATTCCCATCGGCCCTATCTTAGGTGGATGCGGTGGCCGGATCCGCTGCTGGCGCATTCCTCGTCGTTCGTGGAAACTGTATCACGGTCCAACCGGCGATACCCGCGTTTCTGGTATTTTCACCCGAACAAACGCCATTTTTTCCATTGCGTGGCACGCGTTGCAGTGCGCGGTGAGCGCGGTAAAGCGTTGTTCGAACAGAGCGCCATCTTTCGCCACGATTGCCTCTTTGAGTTGGGGCACCGCCGTCTTGAGAAAGGGCTGCGCGGAAGCGCCGCGTGGTGGCCGCCGCTCGATGCCGAGTTCCACGGTTTGTAGAATCTTGTCGAGCTGATAGGCGGCAAACTCCCAATTGCCGTCCTTCCCCGCCCAATACAGGTCGATATAGCGATGCCCCGTTTCGAACATGGTCATGTCGAAACCGCGCAGATGTTTGGCCACGAGGGCGAATTTCTCGTCCGTATCGCCTCTGATCCAATTTCCTTGGGGTGGTTGCTTGGATGCGGGTGCAGGCTTTCCCGATTCCTCGGCGAGCGTTCGCGGTTGGAGGAAAAAGACTACACCACCAATGAGTGCCGCCGCACCGACGAGGCCGCACGCTGCGAGTTGTTTTCGAGTCAAATGTCCTGGTTTCATGGGGAAAATTGGTGGTCTTAAAGCCCGGTTACAGATTTTCTTAAAGGAGCCATTGCCCCGCCGCCGCGGTTAACAATACCACGAGCCACGGCGGCCCGCGCCAGATTTCCAGGCAGGCAAAGGCGGCGAACACCGCCGCGACATCGCGTGCGCTCGTGACGCCTTCGCGCCACACGGGATCGTAGAGCGCGGCGAGCAGCACGCCCACCACCGCGGCGTTCGCTCCGCGCAGCGCAGCTTGGGTCCACGCGCGACTTCGCAGCAAATGCCAGAACGGCAGTGCGCCGCCGATGAGCATCCACGCCGGCAGGAACACCGCGAGCAGACACCAGAGCCCGCCGGTCCACGCGTGCTCGCCGCCTTTGATGATCGTTCCGAGATAGGCCGCGAACGTGAACAGCGGACCCGGCACGGCCTGGGCCGCCCCGTAGCCGGCGAGAAACGCATCGTCACTGATCCATCCCGACGGAACCACTTCCGCGCGCAACAGCGGCAGCACGACATGGCCGCCGCCGAACACGAGCGATCCGGCGCGGTAAAAACTGTCGAACACGCGCACGTCGCGCAGATCCGAAGTCGTGGCGAAAACTGGCAGCACGAACAGCAGCGCGATGCACGCCGCAAGCGTGCCTGCGGCCCAGAGATGATGTCGCGCGAGCCCCGCCGATGGCTCGCTGCTCACCGGCACGTCGCGGCGATAGAGTCCCCAACCAATCAGCGCACCGATGACGATGATTCCGATCTGCGCCACGGCTCCGGGGATAACGAGCAGCACGGCGGCTCCGACGAGAGCGAGTGTGATTCGCGCCCGATCCGGGCAAAGGCTCCGTCCCATCCCCCACACGGCCTGCGCGACCACGGCGACCGCCGCCAGCTTCAGGCCGTGCAGCCAGCCCGCCTGCCGCAGATCGCCGATCGTCGTCACGCCATAGGCGAACAGGATCATCGCAATCGCCGAGGGCATCGTGAAACAGAACGAGGCGAGAAGCGCGCCACCGATGCCGGCGCGCTGAAGGCCGAGCGCGAACACGACCTGACTGCTCGCCGGGCCGGGGAGGAACTGACACAACGCGACCAAGTCAGCGTAAGCCTCATCGTTGAGCCAGCGACGCCGCGACACGAACTCATCGTGGAAATAACCCAGGTGCGCGACTGGCCCGCCGAACGAAGTGCAGCCCAGCTTGAGAAAAGAGCCGGTTATCTCGCGAAACGCGCCGCCCATATCGTCGCGGCGCGGGTATCAGCCGCCGCTGGCTCGCGCGGAGCGCCGCGCATCCCACGAGATTGTGCCCGCGCCGACCATGAGCAGGAAGATCAGTCCCATCGTCATGGAGAAATCCGTGCGGCCTTCATGCGCCATTTTCCAGAAGCCGCTTTGCTGGAGAATCGGCACCTTCGTCGTGATGATGGCGGTCGCCATCACGATCAGCAGCGGCAGCGTGGCGAGTCGCGTCAGGATACCAAAGAGCACGAGCGACCCGCAGACAATTTCGACGCAGCCGACGAAAGGCGCGAGCACGTCGGGTGATGGCAGCCCGATTTTCGCGAACCGACCCGCACCGACATCGGCCGGGTTGAGAAATTTCTGGATGCCTTCGGAAACAAACACCGCGCCCACCATCAAACGGATGATGAGCGTCGCGGCCGGCGCGTCGGTTTTGGTGATTGCAGAGAGCTTCGGCATACATCCTTTGCGTTGCGGTTTCAGGGCGCCGGGCTGCTGGCGGCGGACCCAATGAAGGCCGCGGTGAGGATCGCAATGACGTTGTAACCGTGTTTCCTCAGTTCCTCCATGATCCAATGCCCGAGGATCGGCGCATGGCTGGCATGGTGCAGGATGTGCACCTTCCAGAGCGGGCGCAGGATTTCGCGTTCGACTGGCGACGTTTTGTTGGTGGTTACGGCCATCGTTTACGGCTGTCGTAGTTAGACGCGGCAGCAGGCAAATGGTTTCGGTCGATTCCGACCAATTCCGCGCGGATATCTTGTTCGCTGACTGCGCTGCCGGGAAGAATGTAATCCGGCTGTCATCATTTTGTTCGCGACGTTGCAGCATACTGAGAGGATGGCCGAACTGTTTCCGGACAATGCGAGTGGAATTACGGCCGCTACCACAGCTTCGCCCGCGAACGCAGCCGACGCGGAAGGATTCGATCTGTTGCGCGTGCGGGCCGCGCGAGCGGCGATCCGGTGGTCGGGCTTTCCCACTGTGTTTCAGGTCGCAACGCTCATCGCGTTTCTCGGCCTCGCTGTGCCGGTTTCGGCAGCGGCGACGCTCGACCTGTCGACTCACGTCGGCTGGTTCGAAGGCGTTTGGAGGCTCGGCGTCGTGCCGCTCGCGCTCTGGTCGGCGCTCGCCGCCATCCTCCGGCTGATCGGCGCCCGCCAGCCACTCGGCGCGCTATGGAAGGTGCACATCCTGCACCATGCCCAGGCGGGCCCCATTGTGGGGCACTGGATGATCGAGGAACTCCGTGAGCACGGTTATCGGGTGAGCCCGGGTACGCTCTATCCGCTGCTCGCGCGGATGGAAAAACTCGGCTGGCTGGAGCGCGTGAAGAAAGGTGGTCACAAGTCGGCAAAGGAAGGCCGGCCCTTTCGCGCCACCGCCGCGGGCCGCCGTGCCCTCCGCGAGATTGAGGCCCGCCTGCGTGAAATGATCGGCGAAGTCCACATCGGCAAGAAACGCTGAGAGCGAGTGCAACGTCGTAGAGTTTTTCCGATCGCGGAGGGCCGAGCTCCGTCGAGGCCGGTTTGTTGACGCGAGTTATTCGGCCCGAACGGTGCCTGCCCTCACGCGGTTGCACAAAATCCAACGGCGATTGCTCCGTCAGATGGAACGGAACGGACAACAGGTGTCCCGCGAAGCGAGATCCTTATTCGCCGCGCAGATGACAAAAATGTAATCGGACCGTCACGAATTTGTTCCAGCGCACGGCGCATAGTCGCGCGCATGGAAACTCCCGCCGCCTGGCGCACGCCCCGGACCGCACCCGAGAGTAGGTCGGGCGGCCGGGAAAATTGTCTCCGTCGGCGAGCGGCGTGTGCCGCCGAACTCACCGTCGCCCTGAAACCAAACCCGTCATGAAACCTATCCGCCATCAGCTCCTTATCGCCGCGCTGGCTCTCCTCGCTCCCGCGCAACTCGTCGCCGTCCCCGCGTGGGCTCGCTCCGAATCGACCTCGTGCTCGACCTGCCACGCCACCCCGACCTGGCAGCTCACTTTCGTTGGGCTGGACTTCCTCCGGAATGGCCACCGCAGCGACGCCTTCAAGTACGCCTCGTCGAAGCATACGTGGGACAATTATTTCAGCCTCGTTTGGAAGGGCCGGTTCTTCAACGACCAGCTCGATGGCGCGCGCACGGGCAATGCCAACACGCAAAAGCCCAGCACCAACTTCGAGCAGCACTCGTTCTCGATCTACACCGGTGGCGCGCTCTACGAGCGGTTCTCCTATTTCACCGAGATGTACTTGAATGAAAACACCAGCGCGACCTCGGGGGCGAATATCGTACAGGGCGATGCCTCCCGCAAGAAACTTGCCGAGGCTTTCCTCCAGTACAACCACCCACTCGACAAGGATATGTTTGTGGCCGTGCGCGCCGGTGAGATTCTGCCCGAAATTCTCCACGTCTTCGGCGCGGGCGCCCGCAGCGCCGAGCAGCGGCCGATCGTCTTCAACGAGGCGCTCGCCGGCAACGGCAACACCTACCGGCCGTTCAGCCGGCAGCAGGGGATCGATGTCAAGCTCAACGCCAAACACTTCGAGCTCGCCGCCGGCATCCTCAACGGCGCCGACACCTCCACGACCAACTCGACCGACGCCGACAGCCACAAGGATCTTTATGCGTCCGCCCTCGCGATGTTCGACGAGCAGGAGTCTGCCGTGGGGGTCTTCCACTACAACGGCCAGTTCTCCCATTACACGGTCAAGCAGGACTTCTCCACCGCCCTGCTCTTCCGCAATGAATTCTATCGCACCGGTCTGCTCGGCCGTTTCATCCGCGACAAATGGCGGCTGGTCGGCGCCTACTTCCTGGGCGAGGAAACCGTCAACGCGGCCAAAGCCAAGGCCAAGAACCAGGGCTACTATGCCGTCCTCGACTACAACTTCACCGAGAAGTTCGGCGCCTTCCTCCGTTTCGACCGGCTCGATCCCAACAAGGACATCAGCCGCAACGAGACCTCGATGGTCCTGCTCGGCGTCAACGGGCTGGTCTACGAGGGCCCGAAGAGCGCCGCCCGCTGGCAGATTGAATATACGGTGAAGGACACCTACCAAGGGGGCGGCATCCTGGCCGCCGGCACGACGAAGTATTCCGACAAGAAGATCTTTGCCCAACTCACCTGGGGCTACTGAGCCGCCCGCACTTCATCGCTCGTTCGACCAGCGCGGCGCCAACGCCGCGCTGGTTTTTTCCTCGCTGCCATCTTTTCACCAATCATTTGGAACCGCTAATCTTCGCTAATATTCGGAATCAAACTCGGGTGATGGCGTGCGTGCCGTTTCGCCCGGCTCAAGGCCCCGAGCTTGCCAAGGGGCTTCGTCTAATCGACGAAGCGCGAAAGTGGCAGGTGGTTTCTGAGATCTTGTGAGCAGAGATTAGCCAAGATTAGCGGTTATGAACTGCCTTGGTCGACTTGGTTGGGACCGCGCCGAGCTAAGAGGGCGTCCAAAAAGGTCTTTAGTTTGTCATTCAGAGCGTCAGCGAAGCATCCAGCAGCAGGTTCGCCCCCGGAGAAGGGCGGCGTAAGTCCAACTGGATTCTTCGCTGCGCTCAGAATGACAGGGCTTTTTCGAAGCGGTCTAAGAACGGAACTGGATTGTGCACCCTTATGAATTCGAACTCGGCAACGAAGCCGCTCGCCTTGGCCCCATCTTCTCCTATGTCCACCGTCATGCGAATTCTGATCGTGGATGACGAGCGCAAGGCCGCTGACTATCTGCACAAAGGTTTGTCCGAATCCGGATTTGTCGCGGACGTGGCCTATGCGGGCGACGACGGGCTGCACCTGGCGATGACCGAGTATTACGATCTGATCGTGCTCGACGTCTTGATGCCGGGGCGCGACGGCTGGTCGGTGCTGGCCTCGCTTCGTCGCGCGGGCCGGCAGACGCCCGTGCTTTTCCTGACCGCGCGCGACACGGTGGAAGACCGCGTGAAGGGCCTCGAAATGGGGGCCGACGATTATTTGGTGAAGCCTTTCGCGTTTTCGGAGTTTCTCGCCCGCGTGCGCTCGATCTTGCGCCGGGGCCCCAATCGCCAGCCCGAAACGCTGCGCGTCGCCGATCTCGAACTCGACCTCCCCCGCCACAAGGCCGCGCGCGCCGGCCAGCGTCTCGACCTCACGCCGAAAGAGTTCGCGCTCCTTTCGCTGCTCGCCCGCCGGAAGGGAGAGGTGCTTTCGCGCACGCTCATCGCCGAACTCGTCTGGGAAATGCACTTCGACAGCGACACCAATGTGGTGGACGTCGCCGTCCGCCGGCTGCGCCGCAAGGTCGACGATCCGTTTCCGCTCAAGCTGGTCCGCACGGTCCGCGGCGTCGGCTACGTCATCGATGAAAATTGACCTCCACCTCCTGACGCGGCGGCCCGGTTCCATCATCAGCCGGCTCACGCTGCTCTACGTGGTTTCGACCACGGTGCTGCTGCTGGGGACCGCTGGGTATCTTGACTGGGTAGTGAGGCACAACCTCGACGCGCAGAACCACGCCCTCGTCGCGAGCAAGGTCCGGGTGCTCCGCACGCTGCTCCGGTCGCCGCAGGATCAGACCCAGGTGCTCGCCAGCGAAATCGAGCACGAGTCCGGCGAGGAGCAGCCGGTGAAATATTACCTGCGGATTCTCGACGGCGGTGGCGGCCGCGTGCTGATCGAGACGAAAGGCATGAGCGAATTCGTGCCCGTGGACCAGTTTCCGCCGCCGGTGGGCGGCTCCGACAAGCCGCTCGTAAGCCACGAGCGCGAGCTGCGCCCCAGCGAGATTTTCGTCCTGGCGGCGGCCGAGGCCCCGCTCGGTACGCCCGGTCGCGGCACTCGTATCCTGCAGGTTGCGCTCGACGTCTCGGGCAACGCCGCCATCCTCGCGAACTACCGCCGGAAACTGCTCCTCGCGCACGGGCTCGGCGTCATCTTCGCCGCGGGCAGCGGGGCCCTCGCGGCCTGGGCCGCCTTGCGGCCATTGGCGAGAATCGCCGAGATTACCCAACGCATCAGCGCGAACCGGCTCAACGAGCGCGTCACGGCCGGACGCTGGCCCGCGGAATTGAGCACGTTGGCGGGCGAATTCGACGCGATGCTCGACCGATTGCAGGACTCCTTCACGCGCTTGACGCAGTTTTCCGCCGATCTCGCCCACGCGTTGCGCAACCCGATCAATAATCTGCGGGGCGAGGCCGAGGTCGCGCTCGCCCGCGTACGCAGCCCGGAGGAGTATCAACAAATCCTGGCTTCGAGCTTGGAGGAATACGAGCGGCTCTCGCGGCTGATCGACGGCCTGCTCTTCATCGCGCGGGCGGAGGATTCCCGCACCGCGATCGAGCGCACGCGTTTCGACAGCCGGCGGGAATTGGACGCCGTCCGGGAATTCTACGAGGCCCTGGCCGCGGAACATGACGTCACCGTGACCTGCGAAGGAGAGGCCGGGCTCACCGCCGACCCTGTCTTGTTTCGCCGCGCGGTGAGCAACCTGCTGGCCAACGCCCTCAAGCATACGCCGGCCAAGGGGTGCGTCACCCTTTCGACGCGCGAACTCGCGGGTGGCGCCGTTGAAATCGGGGTGCGCGACACCGGCGAGGGCATCGCCGCGGCGCACCTGCCGAGGGTCTTCGACCGTTTTTTCCAGGTCGGCCCGTCTCGCGACCAGACGTCGCGTGGCGTCGGATTGGGACTGGCCATCGTGCAGTCGATCATGCGTCTCCACGGGGGCACCGCGTCCGTCGAAAGCACGGTCGGCCATGGGACCGCGATCACGCTTGCATTTCCCACCTCAACCCGCCCGGCCTCGATCGCGAAGGAAGTCATCAAGAAGTAATCTGCCGGCCGCGCGCAGCAACGCGGGTCTCATCGAGCCGGAGTGCCGGTCTCCGATCCGTGCCATCACCACACGAGGCGATAGACGAGGCCGAGGAGTCCGCTGACAAAAACGACCGGGATCAGGTCGACTTTGAAACGTTGCATCGCGACGAACGCCGCCACGCCGACGCCGATGACGAACAAGTCGACACCTTCCTGGTCCGCGGGAACAATGACGTGCCAGCCGAACCACACCGCGAGATTCAGCACGACCCCGACCACGGCCGCGGTGACGGCGGAGAGCGCGCACGTGAGCTTCGTTTGATTTCGCAACTGCTCGATGTGCGGCGCCCCCAGAAAAATCCAGATGAAGCAAGGAACGAACGTGACCCACGTCGTGAGCGCCGCACCCAAGGTCGCGGCCAGCAACGGCGGCAGTCCGCCCGGTGCACTCCACCCGCCGAGGAACCCGACGAATTGCAGCACCATGATGAGCGGCCCCGGCGTCGTTTCCGCCAGCCCGAGGCCGTCCAGCATTTGCGGCGCCGACAGCCATCCGTAGTGCTCGACCGCCTGCTGTGCGACATACGGCAAGACCGCGTAGGCACCGCCGAAAGTGACCATCGCGGCCTTGCTGAAAAAGATTCCCTCCTGGGCCAGCGTTCCCCGCCAACCGTGGCAGATTCCTGCCGCCACAATCGGCAGCGACCAAAGCGCCACGCCGGTCACGAGCACGCGAATGCTCCAACCCATTGAGGGCTTGGTGTGTGCGGGCGCGGCGTGCGCGTCGTCGATCACCGCAGGACCGTGAGCCAGCCCTTTGCCGCCGTGCCCCTTCACGACATTGAAAATCGATTCCCAGCGCAATCCGCCAACAAACCCGATCAGCGCGGCCGCGCCCATGATCGCCGGGAAGGGCGCCTTGAAGAAAAAAATCGCGGCAAACGCCAGCGCCGCCAGCGACCACATGACCGCGTTCTTCAACACCTTTTGGCCGATGCGCAGAACCGCCGCGGCCACGATGGCGAGCACGGCTGGTTTTAGTCCGTAAAAGATTGCCGCAATCCACGAGACCGCGCCAAAGGTCACGTAAACGTAGCTGAGCAGCCACAGGATGAAGACCGAGGGTAGAACAAACAGGATGCCGGCAACGAGCCCGCCCCAGGTCCGGTGCAGCAGCCATCCGCAGTAGATCGCGAGTTGCTGCGCTTCCGGGCCGGGAAGAAGCATGCAATAGTTGAGCGCGTGGAAGAAACGCTCGTCGCCGATCCAGCGCTTCTTCTCCACCAGTTCGGTGTGCATGATCGCAATCTGTCCGGTCGGACCGCCGAAGCTGATGAACCCGAGCTTTAGCCAGAAGCGAAACGCTTCACCGAAGGTCGGAGGGCGGGCGTGAGCGGTTGATGCCGTGGCGTCGGGGAGCGGTGTCGTCACTACGAGATTGTAAGCCACCCGCGCGCACGTGTCCTCTTAATTTCTTTTCAGAATTGAACGCTCGCCGCGGGCCGGCGAGCGGGCCGATGATGGGTGGCTTGAGAATCCTCGTCATCGAAGACGACGCGAAGACCGCCAACGCCATTCTCGGCGGACTGCGCCGGGAAGGTTACGACGCTGTCGTGGCGCGAACGGGCGATGAAGGCTTGTCCCTGCTTGGCCCGGAGTCATTCCACCTCGTCGTGCTCGACTGGATGTTGCCCGGCTGCGACGGGATCGAAATCCTCAAGTCGATGCGGGCGCGAGGGACCCGCCCGCCCGTCCTCTTGCTGACCGCGCGCGATGCCATCGAAGACCGCGTGCATGGGTTGGACAGCGGCGCGGATGACTACCTCGTCAAACCGTTCGCGTTCGCGGAACTGCTGGCCCGGATTCGGACGCTGTTGCGTCGCGGTGCCACGCCGGAACCTCTGCAGAAGCAGATCGGCGACCTTGTGCTCGACGTTGAACACCGGCGGGTGATGCGTGGGGCAGAGGAAATCATGCTGACGCCGCGCGAATTCGAGCTGCTGGCCTATTTGCTCCGGCACCAGGGACAAACCGTCACGCGCCGGATGCTCGCGGCCGAGGTCTGGCGCGAACCGCATCGCGTCACCCCGCTCGATAATGTGATCGACGTCCATGTCGCCCACCTGCGGCGCAAAATCGACGACGGGCGCAAGGTGACGCTTATCCATACCGTGCGCGGCGTTGGCTTCATTTTGCGCGAGGCAACCTCTCCATGAGCAACTGGTGGCAACGTCGCTCGCTCAAACTGCGCCTGACGTTGTGGCATGCCGCTGCGACCGTCGTCGTTCTCGCGGGATTTGCGTTCGTCGTTTACGAAGTCGTCGAGCACCGGCTCGCTGCCGAACTCGATCGCCAGCTTCGCATCGACTTCGATTTGGTCGAGGCGCAGCTCGACACCGATGCGACGGGCAAAATCCGCTGGCAGGTGCAAGGTGCGCACGGCGATGAGGGGTTCGCGCGTCTCTCGGCCTGGTTCGAGGTCTGGGCGGAAGACGGGCAGATCCTCCTCCGCCATTGGCCCGTCCGCGAAACGGAAATCAAACGACCGCTGGCGGCACCACTTCAATCCACCTTGCGGTTTTATACCGTGGAATTGGAGGGCGGATTCCATGTCCGCTTGATGGAGCGGCCCGCACGCGTGCGCGACCGCGGGGTCATCGTCCGGGTCTTTCGCGACGAAAGCGATATGCGGCACACGCTCCAGGAGATTGTCGAAGTTTCCCTGCTCGCGGCGCCGGTCGCAGTTTTCCTGGCGTCGCTGGGCGGCTATTTCGTTGCGCGTCGGTCCCTCCGGCCGATCGCTGCAATGGCGGAGCACGCGAAGAGAATCAGTTCGGAGTCTCTGTCCGAAAGACTTCCGATTTCAAATCCGCACGATGAAGTCGGGCAACTCGCGGGCGTTTTCAACCAGACGTTCCAACGCCTCGAAAGATCGTTCGCCGAACTCAAACGTTTCACGGCCGATGCCTCGCATGAGTTGCGCACGCCCTTGACGGCGCTGCGCGCGGTCGGTGAGGTCGCGCTGCGGGAAGCGGACCATCCCGCCATCAGCAGCATGCTGGAAGAGGCGGAGCGCTTGCAGGACTTGATCGAAGCACTGCTCACGCTGGCGCGGATGGAGAGCGGGAAAGTTGCGGTGCGACTGGAGCGCCTGCACGTCGTCGAGGTGTTGCAGGACGTGCGGGACAGTTTGCACGTTCTCGCCACGGAAAAACAGCAGACGGTTGAAATCTCCGATCACGATTCGCCCACGGCGACGGCAGACCGGCTGCTGTTGCGGCAGGCGCTGTTGAACATCGTCCATAACGCGGTGCGCTATGCCCCACCGCGGACTCGGATCATGCTTGGCGCGGCCCGGCGCGGCGGGGAAATCGTCGTGGCCGTGGCCGACGAAGGTCCGGGCGTCGCCCC
The DNA here is from genome assembly GCA_016209255.1 of Verrucomicrobiota bacterium. GTDB lineage: Bacteria > Verrucomicrobiota > Verrucomicrobiia > Opitutales > Opitutaceae > ER46. The sequence continues at coordinate 9,752 of JACQWL010000161.1, read as the reverse complement.
GGAGCATCAGGGGAAGATTTTCGAGCGGTTCTATCGCGTGGACAAAGCGCGGGCGCGCGCCGAGGGCGGACACGGGCTGGGACTGGCCATCGCCAGGTGGGCGGTGGAGCGCCAGAACGGGCGCATCGAGATCGAAAGCGAGCCCGGCAAGGGCAGTGTCTTTCGCGTCGTGCTTCCGCCATGAGTGCCGCCGCCGGTCACAATCCTTAACGAACCTTCAGTGGCGCGAAATCCGCCCGTCGCTTAATATCCCGGCGCCACGATGAAGCGGATAACCCTCATGACGCTTATGACCGCGACCGCCCTTTTCGCGCAAACCAAGGTTGCATTTGACGGGGCCGGCGCCCTGCCGAAGGGCTGGCAATCCGGCGTTACGGGAAGCGGCGCTGCGATATGGGAGGTGGTCCGCACAGACTCGCCCGCATCCTCCCTGTTTATCCTGAAACAATCCGGCGAGGCGACATTTTGCTGGGCGGCGAAAACGGATACGCGGTTCAAAGACGGCTTCGTCGAGGTGAAATTCAAGCCGCTCAGCGGCAAGGAAGATCAAGCCGGTGGGCTGGTCTTCCGCTTTCAGGATGCGAACAACTACTATGTCGTTCGCGGCAATGCGCTCGAAGACAATGTTGTTCTCTACAAAACCGTGAACGGAAAGCGCTCGTCGCTGCCGGTGAAGGGCCGGATGTTCGGCTACGGCGTCGATGCCAAAGTGCCCACGGGCCGCTGGACCACGTTGCGCGTCGATTTCGCCGGCAAACTTTTCACCGCCTCGCTCAACGGCACCAAGCTGTTCGAAGTCGAGGACGGGACGTTCACGGAGGCCGGCAGCGTCGGCGTCTGGACGAAAGCCGACAGCGTCACGCTCTTCGACGATTTTTCTTATGGAACCAAATAACTCCGCACCTCGCATCCTCCCCCGTTTCGCGAAACTTTTCGCCGCGGCGATCGCGGTGCCGCTGGCCGTTCACGCCGCGCTCGACACCGCCAAAATCGATTCGCTCACGGGGCTCAAAGGCACGTGGAACGAGGCCGAGAAGGTGCACAAGGTCACCCAGCCACGAAACGATCTCCCCATCGCAATCGACGGCTGGACGATGCCGCCCTTCATGGGCCTGACGAGCTGGGCCGCCTTCACCGAGGGCGGCAAAGCCGAAGTCATGCTGGCCGGCGACCTTGTGCTGTTTGAAGACGAGGTGAATCCCGTGATGTCCGCGGCCTTCGATGCCGGTCTCTCGGTAACCGCACTTCACAATCACTTCTTCTTCGACCAGCCGCGGATCTATTTCATGCACATCGGCGGCGAGGGCATGCTCGAACAGATGGCGAAGGGCGTACGGGCTGCGCTCGCGAAGCAAAAGGAGATTCGCGCGGCGCAGCCGCAGCCCGCGAAAGTGTTCGGCTCCGCGTTCGCTCCAACAAGGAACGCCATTACGGGCGCGACGATTAATTCCGCGCTCGGCACCAAAGGGCAGGCCAACAACGGCATGTTCAAAGTGGTGGTCGGCCGCGAGGTGAAGATGCCCTGCGGCTGCATGATGGCGAAGGAAATGGGCGTGAACACCTGGGCGTCCTTTGCCGGCACGGACGACAACGCGGTCGTCGATGGCGATTTCGCGGTGCTCGAAGACGAGTTGCAGCCGGTGCTGAAAAGTCTGCGCGCGCAGAGCATCAACATTGTCGCGATTCACCACCACATGACGCATGAGCAGCCGCGGATGCTGTTCCTGCACTATTGGGGCCGCGGCAGCGTCGATGCGCTCAGCCGCGGATTGAAGCAGACGCTCGACGCACAGAAGGCGGTCGCCGCCCAACAACACCAGCAAAAGGAGGCAAAGCCATGAGCATTTCACTTGACATCTGCCGGGCGCTCGCCGCCGGCATCTCATTCGTTGGCGCGCTGGCCGCTTTCGCTGCGGATGCGCAGAAGCTCGTAGCGGTTAAGATTACCGCCTCACCGTCGCTCGACGGCAAGGCCGACGATGCCGCGTGGCGGTCCGCCAAACCGGTTGCAGTCGTCGCCAAGGGTGTGATGCCGAAGACCCGCGGAACATCGTCGAACGTGACGGTTCGGGCCGCTTTCTCCGACACGCATCTCTACCTGCTGGTGCAATGGACCGATGCGACGAAGAGCGACCGCGGCCACAAGACGTGGGTGTGGGATGCGACGAAGAACGCTTACGTAGAAGACGCGGATCGCGAGGATGCGCTCTCGGTCGCATTCGAGCACACTGGACCGTTCACGGCCGACATGCTGTCGGGCGAAGACGCCACGTGGGACGTGTGGCATTGGAAGGCCTTCCGCACGAACCCGCAGGGTTTCGCGATGGATCGTTCTCATCGCTTCTTCAAATCGCAACCCTCGACGAAGGCCAGCAAACACCCGGCCAAAACCGGGGACGACGTGTGGATCGCCCGCCCCGAGGACAGCGGCGACACGGTGGAAAAAAAGCAGAACGCGCCGACCGGGAACAAGGGTGCGCGCGTGCCACAATACCTGCCAGGCACGCCCACCGGCAGCGCCGCCGACGTGCGGGCGAAAGGCGCGTGGGCCGACGGCAGGTGGACGCTGGAATTCGCGCGCAAACTCGACACCGGCCACGCCGACGACACGCGCTTTGACCCGGCGCGGACCTACAGATTCGCCATCGGTGTCCACAACGACACCGGCGACATGGACAAGGCCAGCGGCGTCATCGAACTCAGTTTCGGCAAGTAATCTTCCAACGACTAAGCTCAGAACGCCGCAAACCATGAATACCATCACGAACCTTGCCTTCGCAACGGGCTTGCTCGCCAGCGCGGCGGAGGGGCAAACGCTGAACTTCGACGGGGCCACGACTGGCGTAGCGCCGCCGGGTTGGACCGCGACCAAAACCGGCTCCGGTGCGCCAAAGTGGACCGTCGAGAAGGACGACTCCGCACCGTCGAAACCGAACGTGTTGAAACAATCCGGCGAGGCGTCCTATCCCGTCTGCCTGAAAAACGATTCCAGCCTGAAGGACGGCTTCGTCGAGGTGAAGTTCAAGCCCATCTCGGGCAAAGTGGATCAAGCCGGCGGTATTGTCTGGCGGGCCAAGGACGCGGACAATTACTACATCGCCCGCGCCAACGCGCTCGAGGACAACGTGACGATTTACCACGTGGTCAACGGCCGGCGCACCGAGAAGAAGCGGACCGCAATGAAGGTGGCGTCGAATGCGTGGCACAGGTTGCGCGTCGATTTCAGCGGTGAACATTTCACGGTCACGTGCGACGGGACGAAAGCCATTGAATGGGACGACAAGACGTTCTCCGAGGCCGGCATGGTCGGCGTGTGGACCAAGGCCGACAGCGTCACGCTGTTCGACGATTTCAGCTGCGGCGCGAAATGAACCGAATTCCATGAAAATTCCCCTCCTTCCCCGCCCGTTCATCGCTGCGCTGGCCCTAGTGGTTTTTGCGGCTGGTCCCGAGTCCGCCCGTGCGGCCATGGCCGTCCGTGCGCTCATCACCAACTGGGGCGGCGACAGCATCGCCGTCGTTGACCCGGTGGCGGGCCGTCTCGTCGCCGACATCAAGACTGGCGCGAAACCGCACGGAGTGGACATCGCGCCCGACGGCAAGACCATCTATGTCTCGAATGAAGCCGACGGCACGCTCTCGTTCGTTGACCCGGTGCAGAACAAAGCCACCGCCACTCTCTCGGTCGGCGGCTCGCCCAACCAGCTCATCACATCGCCGGACGGCCGCCACGTTTTCGTGACGCTCAACTCCGGAGGCGCAGTCGCGGTCGTCAGTGCCGCCGAGCGCAAGGTCGTGAAGACCGTGCCTGTGGGCCGCGGCCCGCACATCGTCATGTTTCGGCCCGATGGCAAGCGGCTCTACATCACGAGCGAAGGAGACATGAAGCTGGTCGAGATGGACGCGGCCACCTGGGAAGTGACCAGGGCGACGCCGCTCTTTGCCTGGCCGCGCGTGCTGGCTCAGACCAAAGATGGCAGAAGAATCTATCAGACCATCCGCTGGCTGAATGGCGCGTTAGTGATCGACCCGGAGAAAAAACATGTCGTGGACCGCGTCGCGCTGGGCGAACCGAAGTTTGCCTCCGAAGGCAAGGACGCGCACGGCATCGCCGTTACGCCTGACGGCCAGGAACTCTGGATCGCCACGCAAACCACCGACGACGCGACCATCCTCAGCACCGCCGACCATCGCATGCTGGGCAAGGTGCAGGTCGGGCGCGACCCGAACTGGCTGGAGTTCACGCCGGACGGCAAGCTGGCCGTCGTCAGCAACACCGGCTCGGGCGACGTGAGCATCGTGGACGTGGCGGCGCGCCGCACCGTGAGGACCGTCAAGGTCGGCAAAGCGCCGAAGCGGCTGACGGTGGGCCTGGTGGAAGTCGGGCCATGAGTTTGCCTGGTAGCGGCCGAGATAACGAGGCTCTGATTTCCTTCAACCATGCGGCACGGCTTACAGCGGTGAGTTTGAGCCTTCTTACGTCGGCTGCTACGGGTCTGGCTGGCCCGCCGTTGGAGTTCGACGACCCCGACACGCCCGGCGCGGGAAAGTGGGAAATCAATTTCGCCTCGCTGTTGGAAAAGCGAGCGAGCCTTTGGGAGTTCAAACCGGTGCTCGACCTGAATTACGGCTGGGGCGAGCGCGTGCAACTGAAGGTAAAGCCACGACTGGTCGTGCTCGACCCGCCCGACGAAGGGGCGCGAGCCAGCGCTGGCAACATCCAGTTCGGCGTGAAGTGGCGCTTCCTGGACGAGCCGAAACATGGATTCGCAATGTCAATTTATCCACAAGCCGACTTCAATCCGCCTGGTCGCTCAATCGAGCGTGGCCTTGTGGACAAGGGCCACGATCTATTCCTGCCTCTCCAAATCGCCCGCACGTTTGGCCGCACGCGCCTTTACGCCGACGGTGGTTACAACTGGCGCGACGGGCGCGAAGCCGAATGGATTGTTGGCGTTGCGGCTGAATATCGGCTGGCAGACAAGTTCATCGTGATGGGCGAACTGCGCGACGTCGCCCAAGCGGATTTCGACGACCACGAATTGTTCTTCAACGCCGGCTTCAAGCGGAGGCTGCACGAACATTGGACACTACTCGCCTCTGCCGGACGCACGATTCACGAACCGCGCGGCGAACGGCCGGCGGTTTTCTCGTATCTGGGACTCCAACTGACTTTCTGAACATGAAACGCTTCTTCTCTGTTCCGATGGCGTTCGTCGCCCTGATCGGGTGCAAGCCGGGCGGCGGGCCCTTCAACAGCGTTGTCGTTTACACCAGCGTGGACGACGTGTTCGCGCGCCCGATCTGCGAACGCTTCCAGCGCGAGACCGGGATCGAAGTGAAGCTCGTCCCGGACACGGAAGAAACCAAGAGCACCGGACTGCTCAACCGGCTTCTCGCCGAAAAGGCCCGGCCGGTTGCGGATGTGTTTTGGAGCGGCGATCCGGCGCGCGCGGGGGTGTTGAAAGCGCGGGGGATTTCCGCGCCGTTCAAGCCCGCCAGCCCCGCCGATACGACCGGCCGCTACAGCGACCCCGCTGGTCACTGGTCGGCGCTTTCGGCGCGCGCCCGGGTCATCCTCTACAACACGAATCTCGTCGCCGCCGGCCAGGAGCCGCGCGGCCTCGCGGACTTCCTCAAACCCGAGTGGCACGGCAGGGCATGTCTCGCGAATCCGCTTTTCGGCACGACTTCGATGCACGCGGCGGCGCTGTTCGAGGTGATGGGCGAGGCGAAGGCGCGCGAGTTTTTCACTGCGCTCAAAGCCAACGGCGTGAAAATGCTTTCGTCCAACGGCGAGGTGAAACGCCGCGTGGCCAATGGCGAATTTGCCTTTGGGCTCGCCGACACGGACGACGCGCACGAAGCCGCCGCGGACAAGAAACCGGTCGCGGCGGTGTATCCCGACGCCGAGGGTGGCGGCACGTTGGTCGTGCCCAACGCTGCCGTGCTCATCGCCGGAGCGCCGCATCCGGAAAACGGCAAGCGCTTCATCGAATTTCTCCTCAGTGCGGCCGTCGAAGCGGAGCTCGCGAAAAGCGCCGCGCAAATGCCGCTGCGTCCCGGCGTGCCGGTCCCGTCCGGCGTGAAGCGGGTTGAGGAAGTCAAGACGATCAGCGTGGATTATGAAACGCTCGCCGCGCGGCTCGAGCATGTTGCCGCAGGCTTTCTTAAGGATTGGGTGAACCAGCAATGATCCGGGCGCGCTCACCTATGATCGTGACGGCGATGCTGATTGGCGCGACGTTTCGATTCTGACAAGCGATCATGGGCAACCTTGCGCAACCACTGGGACTCGATCCGCCATTCTGGCTCGCGCTGGGACGCAGCGTGCTGGTGGGCGCCTGCGTGGCGGGTCTCTCCCTCGCGGCCGGCTGGCCGCTGGGCGTGCGCGCTGGCTTGACCGACTTTCCGGGACGCCGGCTGCTGCTGGCGTTGCTCGCGCTGCCGTTGCTGCTGCCGTCGTTCCTTGTGGCCATCGGGCTTTCGATGCTGTGGCGCGGATCGGGCGGCGTGGCGCCGGTGGTGTGGGCGTTCGCCGGCCTCGGCATTCCGCTGGTGGCCTGCGCCGCGTTTGCCGCGACCCTCGCGCTCACCCGTAGTCAGGCCGACGCCGCGCGGCTGGCGGGAGGTGAACGACACCTGCTGCGGCTCGCGCGGCGGTCGGCGTTTCCCCTCGCCGGCCTCGCTGCCACGCTGGCCGGCGTGCTGACGCTCGCCGATCCCGGCCCCGGTCAGATTCTCGGCTGGCCGGGCGCGGCGGGCGAATTGCTCGTGAGTTTCGCCGCGCACTACGATAGCGCGCTCGCAACCCGGCAGGCGCTCGCGCTGACCGCGGTGGCGGCGCTGTTCGCGTGGCCGCTGGCGTGGAGGCTGGCGCCGGAAGTCGCCGTCGGGTTGTTCGCCCGGGATGTGGCGCGGCCGGCGATGAAAGCTTCTCGCGTCACGGCGGGCTGGTTATTTCTGGCCGGTGGCTTCGTGACGGTGCTGCCGCTCGTTGGATTGCTGAAACCCTTGCTGGCGCACGCGTGGCCGGTGGCGCGGGCGTGGCGCGAAGTGAGCCGCACGGCGGCGGACACGCTGATCTATGCTGCACTGGCGGCCGGGTTCGCGGTGGGGCTGGCGTTTTTGCTGGCCTGGGCCGCCGGTCGCTCGGCGTCGCGGCGTCGCTGGTTGGTGGCCGGCGCGCTGGCGCTGTTCGCGTTGCCGCCCGCGTTGCCCGCGCTCTGGCTCATTCCGTGGAGCGCCCGCGTGACGGTCGGCCTTGCGCTTGCCCTGAGAGGGCTGCCGCTGGCCATTCTCCTCGCGCTCCGGGCCGTCGGTTCCATGCCGCCGTCGTGGGCCGACGCCGCGCGGGTGCATCGCGTGTCGCGCCCGACTTTTTTCGCCCGGGTGGCGCTGCCGTGGTGTGCGCGGTGGGCGTGGCCGGCAGCGGCCATCGCGGCGCTGCTCGCCACCGCGGAAGTCGGAACTGTCCTGCTCCTGCATCCTCCCGGTCACGGCAGCCTGCCGCTGGCCGTTTTCACCATCATGGCGAACGCGCCGGAGGCGCTCGTCGCGATGTTGTGCCTGTTCTACGTGCTGTTGGCGGCAGCGCTGGCGGTCGCGGCCCAGCGCTTTTTTTCCTGGCGATGAAGGCGCTGCTCCAAGTCCGGGATCTCGCGCAGTGCCACGATTCGGCCACGGTGTTCGCAAACGTGAGCCTCGCCGTCGCGCCGGGCGACCGGCTCGCCGTCATGGGCGCCAGCGGCAGCGGCAAGACCACGCTCTTGCGTCTGCTCGCCGGCCTGGCGCCGCCGACGCGCGGCGCCATCGAGCGCGCACCCGACCTGCGCATCGGGATGGTGTTTCAAGACCTCGCCTTGTGGCCCAACCTCAGCGTGCTGGACAACGTTGCGCTCGCTCTGCCCGGCTTGCCCAAGCCTGACCGGCCTCGCGCCGCCAACGCCGCGCTCGCCGCATGCCACGTGGCTGACCTGGCATCGCGCCAGCCGGGCACGCTTTCCATCGGCCAGCAACAGCGCGTCGCGCTGGCCCGCGCGATCGCCGGGCGCCCGCAACTACTGCTTCTCGACGAGCCGTTTTCCAGTCTCGACCCGCTGCTGCGCGAGAAGCTCATGGCCGAGGTGAATCAGGTCGTCGCTGAAATCGGCGCCGCGCTGGTCATCGTCACCCACGATCCGTTCGAAGCGCTGGCGCTGGCGCGCAGCGCGGTTGTGCTGGAGGACGGCCGCGTGGCCGAGGCGGGTGAGCTTGGCACGCTGCTGGCGAACGCGCAGTCACGCCTGCTGCGGCAATTCGCACTCCGCATCGAGCAGTTCCGCGGCGGACTGGACAAAACTTTCCAACTGGATCTATAGACCACCAAAGCGACATGAAATGGATAACTCGTGAAAAAGTGAAAGTGGACCGCGTGGCGTGCCCGTGGCTCATCAGGAAATTCGTCGATTTGCAGGCGGAGTTTCTTTTCGTGCCGGCCAGCGAGGTTGCAGTGCAAGCGACGCAACTCGGCGCGACACCCTTCGACATCGAAGGCTGCGAGCTGGGGCATCATGGCGAAAAGGTGTCATTGCAGCGCGAGTTCGTCGTTTACGATGCACTCTACGCAGAATGCCAGTGCCGGAGCACTCCGCTCATCGCCACCAGGAAGCCATGAAACGACGACGCCAGGTCAACGACCCGGCGCTCGCGGCTTTTCGATGGGCGCCAGCAGCCAAAGCCCCGCCGCTGAAAACCCGGTCTCCTTTCAGTCGTTGACCCGCGGAGCCGGGACCAGCATCGTACGCGAATGAACGCGAATGAGCTGAGCGTCGCCAGCGGGAGTGTCCTGCTCGCGATCGTGGTGACGGCGATCATTCTGCAATGGCGGACAAATGTGGAACTGCGCCGCGAGATCGCGAACCTGCGCGAAACGAAACGGGAAAGTTTGGCGCCGCCCCACGACGCTCCGCGTGATACCGGCATCGCAACCAGCCGGGTCGATGGGACGGAAAACAGTCCCCCCATGGAACGCGCGGAACTGGCGCGGTTGTACAAGGAAATCAACCTGCTCAAAACGCGCACGCAGGACATCGCCCGGGTTGTGGCCCGCAATGCCGAGGGCGCCGTGCCTTTGAATCTGTTGCCCGCCAGTGCGTGGAAAAACGCGGGCAAGGCCACGCCGTCGGCCGCGGCGGAGACGTTGATGTGGGCCGCGGACGGCGGCGACGTGGAAACGCTGGCCAAATCGATTTTCCTCGAACCCGCCGCCCGGGAGAAGGCCGAGGAAATCCTGGCGCGCCTGCCCGACTCGATGCGAGCGACTTACGACACACCGGAAAAACTGGTCGCGCTGCTGATGGCCCGGGAAGGAGACATCCGGGCCATGCAGGTGCTGGCGGAAAACAAGCAAGGCGACGACGCCCTGGTCAACCTGCGCGTGCAAAAGGACGACGGCAAAACCAAGGAGGAAGGCTATCAGTTCCGGCGCGCGAATGACGGCTGGCAGATGGTTGTGCCCGGGAAGCTGGTGGACAAGTTCGGCAAGAAACTGACCGACCCGCCAAAAAAGGGCGGCAAGTAACAAGGGCCGAAATCAGGCTGCTCTGATGTGTTGTTTTCTTGCGTGCAATTTTTTACAAGTCATTTGAAACCGCTAATCTTCGCTAATATTCGGAATCAGGGCCGGATGATGGCGTGCGTGCTTCGCCTAATCGGCGAAGCGCGAAGGTAGCCGGTGGTTTCTGAGATTTTATTAGCGGAGATTAGCGAAG
>JACQWL010000168.1 GCA_016209255.1 Verrucomicrobiota bacterium | reverse complement strand
GGTCGAAGCAACGGATCATTTCCGTTCCCCTTGAATCTCCAGATTCTTGAACTCGCCGAGATGCGCGTAATAGAATCGGGTGTCTTCCTGGCGGGCAAAGGCGAGGCAAAGGTCGTTGTTGCCAGCGTCGAACTTGGTCAGCCGGGCATCGACCGTGAGGGTGAACGATTTCCAGTCGGCGGTGGCCAGCCAGGCCAGGTTGAACGGGCGGCGAACCTTCGGCTTGAAATCCGACTGGCGCGTGACGCTGAGGACGGCGGCGCTCCCGTCCTTGCTCCAGACCCACGCGGCACGGTCGTCAAACTTCCAGGCCGCCGGAGTTTCGAGCGGGCGGAGCGTTTCCCCGCCGAAAGCAGGCAGCATCATCGTGCCGAAAAGCAAAAGGGTTTTCATGGAAAAACGAATCCTGGCGCCGCGAAGCGGCCCGTCGGCGAGCGACGGCCCTACACTCCATTGCATCGTTACCGCTTAGCCATGCGGCCGAATGTAGCAGCCGACGTAAGGCTGAACCCAAGGTGAACCACACTCGACCGCCTCGTTACCCGCCCCGGCGGGCAAGCCTCGGCTGCTACGACATGTCTTGGTTTTCGACTGCATCATTGGCTCAGGCAGCCGCTTTGGGTTTCTCCCGAGAATCGATCGAAGCGATGAGTGTGGCGTTGAGAATCCGCATCCCTTTGCCCGCGTCGTAAACAATGTAGTTCGATTGGGTGACGGTCAGCACGTCGGGGTTGGGCACCGTGAGTTTCTCGCCGGAATGAAGGCGGACGACAAAACGGCGGAAAGGCGAGGCGTGAAGGTTGTCTCGCAGTGCCTCGACGATATCAAACTTCAGCGCTAATTTCATGGCTACTTTCTGATTTGGCAGGGGAAATTCTTACTCAATTCATCCTGAATTCTTTGGAACGCCACGGACACTTCGTCGTCGGTCAAGGTGCGGTCTGTCGAGCGGAAGACGAGGGCGAACGCCAGGCTCTTCTTGCCGTCGGGCAGACCAGCGCCGGTGTAAACATCGAACAAACTCACGCTCTCGACCGCGAAGGCGTTGCCGGCGGCAGCGCGGGCGGCCTTGGCGAGCGCCTGCTGCACGTCGGCCGCGGGCGTCGTCCGATCGACGACCAGGGCGAGGTCGCGCAGCGCGGCCGGGAACAGGCCGAAGTCGGAGAAGCGGCGGCGCGTGGCGGCACCGGTGAGTTTCGCGGGCAAAATCGCGAAGATGCCGCCATAGACTTTGCCCTCGACGCCGAGCGCGTTCACCATCGCCAGATTCAGGAGGCCAAAGCGCGCCGTCCAGCCGAGCGCCATCTCCCCCGCACAGGCCGCGTGGCCTTCCTGCCAGCCGAAGTATTGTTCCGTGACGGGCTTCAGAACTTCGCCCGCGATGTCGACACCGGCTGCCGCCGCCAGCGCGCAGACGTGATGCCTGGTGGCGTAGAAATCGGCCGGCTCGCGTTTGAGCCAGGCGCGGTCGCCCATCGGATCGGCAATGATGAAGCCGACCGCGGCGCACTCGAAGTTTTGGCCATTCTGCTCGACGAAGATCCGCCCGACCTCACACAAGCGCGCGGCCGGCACGCCGCGCGACTGATTCAACTTCAGCGATTCGAGCAGCCCGGTGATCAGCGTCGGTCGCAGATGCGACTGGTCTTCGACAAACGGATTCGCCAGCGCCAGCTCGGCGGCCGCGGCTTGCGACGTCCACGTCAGAACCTCCCGGGCCGGCCGCAGCGTGCAGGTGACGCACTCGTGGAAATCGTGGCCCACCAGATACTCGGTGACGCGGCGCTCGAAAAGCACGACGGGGTCGTCGTCACCGCTGAGCCCGGGCGACGAGACAAGGGCGGCGGGAATCCGCTCCGTGCCGTAGAGCCGCAGCACCTCCTCCACGAGATCGATCGGGCGATCGAGATCGTCGCGCCAGCTGGGGATATCGACGGTCCACGCGGTGCCGCGCTGCCCGGTGGGCTCCTCGCGGGTGACGGTGAGCTCGAGCGATTCGAAAGCCGCGCGCATGTCGGCCTCCGGGATTTCGAAACCGATCTTTTCGCAGATGTAACCGTGGGTGACGACAATCTCCCGCTTCCACGGCACGTCGCCACCAAGCCGGTAAGCCGGCCCGGCCGCGCTGCCCCCGGCGGTCTCGATGATGAGATCGACGGCGCGACAGGCCGCCTCGAGGGAGCTGTGCGGGTCGACGCCGCGCTCGAAGCGGTGGGAAGAATCGGAGTGGAGACCGAGCTTGCGCGCGGTCCAGCGGATCGACTGCGGTTTGAAGAACGCGCACTCGAGCACGAGATCCGTCGTGTCCTCGCTCACGCCCGAATTTTCGCCCCCCATGATCCCGGCGATCACCACGGGCCGGCTGGCGTCGGCGATCACCAGCATGCCGCTGTTGAGCGCGCGCTCCTTGCCGTCGAGCGTCGTGATTTTTTCGCCGTCGGCCGCGCGCCGGACGACGATCTGGTTGCCGCCGAGCGTGTGCGCATCGAACGCGTGCAACGGCTGGCCGGTCTCGAGCATCACATAATTGCCCACGTCGACCACGTTGTTGATCGGGCGCAGGCCGACGGCCATCAGCCGGTTCTGCATCCACGCGGGGCTCGGTCCGATCTTGATGCCAGTGACGATGAGCGCGGTGTAAAGCGGGCAGTCTTCAGGCGCATCGACGCGAACCCCGGCCAGGAGATCGGGACGCAACGCGTTCGCGACGGATTCGTCGATCACACCCCGAAATTTCTCCTGGGGATAGAGCAGCGGGAGCTTGTACCACGCCGCGAGCTCGCGGGCGATCCCGAGGTGCGAAAGGCAGTCGGGGCGGTTGGGCGTGATCTCGAGGTCGAAGACGGTGTCGCCCGCCGGCAGCGCCGCGTTGATCGGCGTGCCGGGCGCGGGTTGTCCGTCGAGGATGAGCAGGCCTGCGTGGTCGCTGCCCATGCCGATTTCGTCCGGCGAGCACATCATGCCATCGGAAAGCTGCCCGCGGATTTTCGACTGCTTGATTTCGAAATTACCGGGCAGGATGGCCCCGGGGAGCGCAACGAGGACGCGCCGGCCGGCGTCGCAGTTGTTCGCCCCGCAGACAATGGTCTTGACCCCGCCCGCCGGGCCAACGTCGACAGTGCAGACGGAGAGCTTGTCGGCGTTCGGGTGTTTGGCGCGGGTGAGGATCTCGCCGACGACGACGTTCGCCAGCGGCGGCGCGCCCGTGTGGGCGACGCCTTCGACTTCGAAGCCGAGGAAGGTGATCGCACGCGTGATTTCTTCGACGGAGGCGTCGAGCTGGACGTAGTCGCGGAGCCAGTTGAGGGAGATTTTCATGGAGAATTTCGTTCCGAAATTCTTAAGCGAACTGCTTCAGGAAGCGCAGGTCGTTTTGGTAGAAGTAGCGGATGTCATCGATGCCGTAGAGGAGCATCGCGAGGCGCTCGAGGCCCATGCCGAAGGCGTAGCCGCTCCACCTCTCGGGATCGTAACCGACCGCCTCGAACACCGCGGGATCGACCATCCCGCAACCGCCGATTTCGATCCAGTCCTTCTTCACTTTCGGCAGGTGGTTCGCCGTGAGATCGACCTCGAAGCTCGGCTCGGTGTAGCCGAAGTAATGCGGCCGGAAGCGCGTCTTCGTGTCCGGGCCAAGGAGCGAGGCGAAGATGTAATCGAGCAACGCCTTCAGGTCGCGCACGGTGACGTGCTGGTCGACGTAGAGGCACTCGAGCTGGTGGAAGTTCGCGGAATGCGTGGCGTCGGTGGTGTCGCGGCGGTAGACGCGGCCGGGCGAGACGATGCGGATCGGCGGCGGCCCCTTGAGCATCGTGCGGATCTGCACGGAGGAAGTGTGGGTGCGGAGGAGATATTTTTCCTCCGGATTCATCTTCGAGACGTTGCCGAACCGCGTCGACGCCGGGAAATAAAACGTGTCCTGGGCGTCCCGCGCCGGGTGATCGCTCGGGGTGTTGAGCGCATCGAAGCAGTAATACTCCGTCTCGACCTCCGGACCGTCGGCCACGGCAAAGCCGACTTTGCGGAGAATGCGGCACATTTCCTCGCGGACCAGCGTGAGCGGGTGGCGCGTGCCGGGGCCGGCGTCGGGCGACGGCAGCGTGACATCGACGGCCGGGCCGAGCTGCGCGGCGAGTTCGGCGGCGGCGATGCGCGCGAGCGCGGCGTCGAGCTGCGCTTGCAGCCGGGCCTTGGCCTCGTTGATGAGCCGGCCGACCGCGGGGCGCTGCTCCTTCGGCACGGAGCCCATCTGCTTCATGAGGGCGGTGAGTTCCCCGTTGGGTCCGACGTAGCGCGCCTTGGCGGCCTCGAATTCAGGGCGCGCGTTCAGCGCGGCAAGGTCGGCCGTGGCCCGGGCGACGAGGGCGGTGAGTTGGTCTTGCATGGATTGATTCAGTCTCGTGCTCGTGATTCGTAATCGTGCTCGTAATCAGAATTGTGGGGCGGATTTTCGATTACGATTACGATTAAGAGCACGAGCACGATTACGAGCGCGGAAAAAACGAAGGACGGCACCTCAGGCGAGGCCCGTCCTCCGGCAAGGCAGAACTGGGAGGCGAGCCGGCCCGGCTCGCGCATATTGGTCAGGACTTGGGCGCCGCGGCGGTCGCGCCGGAGGCGGACGAGGCCTTGGCCTTCAACGCGTCCTGGGCTTTCCTGACCAGGCCGTTGAACGCCACCTCGTCGCGAATCGCGAGGTCGCTCAGGACCTTGCGGTCGAGGCCGATGTTCGCGGCATGCAGGCCCTCGATGAAGCGGCTGTAGCTGATGCCGGCGTTGCGGCAGGCGGCGTTGAGACGCACGATCCAGAGCGAACGGCGGTCGCCCTTCTTCTTGCGCCGCGCGGCGTAGGCGTGTTGCCAGGCATGCTGGACGGCTTCTTTCGCGTAGCGATAGAGCTTCGATTTGTTGCCGAAATAGCCCTTGGCGTATTTCAGCACTTTTTTGCGCCGCTTCCGCGACGCGGGGGAGTTTGTTGCACGAGCCATGTTAGTTTTTTCCTTTTGGTTGGTCGCTGACGGGCCGGCTTTGGAATTTCACCCGTCGAGCGAAGTTTTGGTTGAGCGCCGGTCGGGATTAGAGCCCGAACGGCAGGGCGCGCTTGAGCGGCCTGGCATGGCCTTCAGCCACCTGCTTGTCGCGGGACGCACGGCGTTTGGACTTCGTGCTTTTCGCGCCGAGCAAATGACGGAAGCCCGGCGTGCGGCGCATGAGCTTGCCGGTGGCGGTGAGCTTGAACCGCTTGGCAATGGATTTCTTGGTCTTTTGCATGGAGAGCGGTCGAAAACAGAGACCCGCCCCGCCCGTGGCAAGGCTTTTGTCCGGATTTTCCGGCGTGCCGCGAACTCAGTACCCCGCGGCCACATTCGTGCGCCGCGGGTCCGCGAAGCCGGTCAGCGTGCCGTCACGATTGAACTCGATCGCGTTCACCCCACCGAAATGCCGGCCGCGACCGGCGACCTCCGGCAGCTCCACCTTCCAACCGCGCGCCCGCAATCCGTCGGCCACGGCGGCGGGAAACGACTGTTCGGCCTCAAACGCCTCGACCTCGTCGCGGCGGAACGCCGCGACATAGTGAATACGCGTGTCGCCAATCGCCTCCGCGAGCGGCCGATTGAGCACGAGCCGGTCCAGCAGGACCTGGAGCAGCGCGGTCGGAATCCGCGCCGCGCCCGGAACGCCCAGCGCCAGCACGGGCTTGCCGTCGCGCAACACGATGGTCGGCGCGATGGTGCTGCGCGATCGTTTGCCCGGGGCAATGTAGTTCAGTTCGTTCGCATCGGTGTAATTGAAATTGCTCATCGAATTGTTCATCACCACCCCGGTGCCCGGCGGGACGACACCGGCCCCGAAGTGCAGGCTCAACGATTGCGTCGCGCACACGATGTTGCCCTCCGCATCGACCACCACGAAGTGTGTCGTCGCCGCCATCGCACTCTCGTAGAACGGCTCGTTTTCCGGCGTCGCCCAGGCGGGCGCGGTGGCACCTTCACGCCTGGCGGGCGGGGGCGCGCGCCTTCCCCGTGCGACCTTTCGCTGCGGTTCGGCGGCAAAGGCCTTCTCCCGGATCGCCCGGATCGAATCCGGCGCGAGCAGTTTCTCGAAAAGAAAGCGCGACGCAGGCACATCGGCGACGATTCGCCACATCTCCGGTGAAACGACTCGCCACACGCGGCCGATCCGATCGAGATTTTCCGCCGTCCGGAGCGGGCCTCCGCCGAATGACTCATCCTCCATCGCTTTCATGATCGGCAGGAAAAGTGCCGGGCCGCTCGCCGGCGGCGGTGCGCATGCGAGTTGGTAACCGCGGAAATCCATCGCCATCGGCTCCGTGAATCGCACCTCATAGTTCGCGAAATCCGCGAGCGTCAGCACGCCCCCGCCCTGCTGCGCGGCCGCGACAATCGCCGCGGCCACGGGTCCGCGATAGATTCCGTCGCGACCGTGGTGCGCGAACAATTCCATCGTGCGGGCGAGATCCTCGTTGGGCAGCAGCGTCCCGATCTCCGGCAAGGCGTCGTGGGGCAGATAAAGTCGCGCAATCTCGGCGTCGCCGCGGCGCAACTTTTTTTCCACCTCGGCGAAGAAGTCGCGCGTTTTCGGCAGGACGCGAAACCCGTCGCGCGCCAGGGCGACCGCCGGCCGCACATTGTCGGCCCATTTCCGGGCGCCCCATTTTTGATGCGCCGCCCAAAGCCCCGCCCCCAGGCCCGGCACGCAGACCGCGCTGTAGCCGTAGCTGCGATCCTCGACCGGCCGCTGCACATACGCCGCCACGTCGAGCGACCCGGCGGAATCCATCGCATCGACCACATGCGTGCGGCCCGTCTTCGCCTCAAAAAAGAGCAGCACGAGCTTGCCGCCCAGGCCCGAGCCAAACGACTCGGCCACGCCGACGGCGAGCGACGTTGCGACCGCGGCATCGATCGCGTTGCCGCCGGATTTGAGCACCGCGACTCCGATTGCCACCGCCTGCGGATGGGCGGCCACGACCATGGCGTGCGGCGCCATGACGGGCTCGACCTTGACGGGAACCTCGGCGCCGGTGGCAACGCCGGCGACGAAGAAGACGAGGAACGAAACGAATTTTCTCACGATGAGGAAGTGCAGAGTCAAAACAGTCTGCGCCCCGAAATCTCAGGTTGGGAAGCTCCAAACCACCGAGACGACCAGACCCCGCGCGCTGCAAATCCGGTTTCCTTTCGGCGAAAATCTCGGACACATTCAGTCATGCCATGAAATCCGACCAACGAAATCGTCCCACGGAAGTTTCACCCTCTGCCTCACCCGCGCGCCTCGACCGCCGTTCCTTCCTGAGTGGCACGGCCGCAGCCGTCGTGCTGCAGCCGTTTTTGAACGCGGTGGACCGCGATTGGACGGGCAGCATTCCCACCCGCTATCCCGATCCGGATATCATCGCGCTGGACAAGCGTTTCAGGGCAAAGCTGGGCAACACGCCCATCCAGCGCCTGTATCACAGCTCGAAAATGCTCTGGGCGGAAGGCCCGGCCTGGAGCGGCGTGGGACGCTACCTGCTCTGGAGCGACATCCCGAACAACGTCCAGCTTCGATGGCTGGAAGAGGACGGGCACACCAGCGTCTTCCGCCATCCGGCGAATAACTCGAATGGCAACACGTTCGACTTCCAGGGCCGGCAAATTTCCTGCGAACACCTCACCCGGCGCGTCACGCGCTACGAGCACAACGGCACCGTCACCGTGCTCGCCGACAAGTTCGGCGGCAAGGAGTTCAACGCCCCGAACGACGCCGTGGTCCACCCGAACGGCGACATCTGGTTCACCGATCCCGGCTACGGCGCGCTGATGAACTACGAAGGCGCCCGCTCGCCGGGAGGCTCCGTCCAGCCGCACCAAAAGGAAGCGGTCTACGTCATCGACGGGAAATCCGGCAAGCTCGAGAAGGTCACCGACGAAATCTTCAAGCCCAACGGCCTGTGCTTCTCGCCAGATTACCGGCGGCTCTATGTGGCCGACACCGGTGCGAGTCACTACGAGAAGGCGCCGAGAAACATCAAGGTCTGGGACGTCGACGGCAGGAGCCTGAAGAACGGGCGGGAGTTTGCTTCGATGAAGCTCAAGCTGGCCGACGGCTCGGAGAAGGCCGGTTTCGCTGACGGCATTCGCTGCGATACGGAAGGCAACATCTGGGCGAGCGCCGGCTGGGTCGGTGCGGGATACGATGGCGTCCATATTTTCGCGGGCGAAGACGGCCAGCGCATCGGGCAGATCCTGCTGCCGGAGATTTGTTCCAATGTCTGCTTCGGCGGCACGAAGCGGAACCGCCTCTTCATGACCGCCAGTACGAGCATCTACGCCGTTTACGTGGAAACCCAGGGCGCACACATCACGTGAGGAGCGAACCGTGCGCAGCGCGGCGAAAACGCGGCCGTTGACGAACACGGGCACGATGCCCGGCAGCCGCGCCTCGCGCGCGATCCGGATCGCCTCGTTCACTTCCACAACAGTCCCGCCGTGTAATCGCTCTCGTCCCGAAAACACCCTTGGCTTCCCACCGCCGTCCGCAAATGTTCGTTTCCTGACGCATGAAAAAAATCAAGGTCATCCAGTTCGGACTTGGCCCGATCGGCATCGAATCGCTCAAGCTCGCCGCGGACCACGCGTGGCTCGAAGTCACCGGAGGTGTCGACATCGACCCGGCGAAAGTCGGCCAGACGCTCGCCGGCCTCTCGGGTATGCCGGCCCTGGGCGGCGCCAGGGTTTACCCGAGCCTCGACGCGCTCTTCGCCGCCGTCGGTGGGCCCGATCTCGTGCTGCACACGGCCGGTTCGAGCGCGGCGGCGTCCTTCGCCCAAATGAGACCGGCGTTGGAGCGCGGCATCAGCGTGGCCTCGACGTGTGAAGAGCTGATCTTTCCCGCGTTGAAGACACCGGACCTGGCCCGGGAGTTCGACACGCTCTGCCGGCGCACCGGAGCGCGCATCGCCGCCACGGGGGTGAATCCCGGTTTCGTCATGGAGGTGCTGCCGATTTGCCTCACCGGCGTCAGCCGTGAGGTGCGTTCGATCTACGTCGAGCGCGTGGTCAACGCGTCCACGCGCCGGCAACCGCTGCAGGCGAAGATCGGCAGCGGACAGGACCCGGCCGATTTCCGCGCCAAGTTTGCCGCCGGGAAGGCCGGGCACGCCGGCTTCCAGCAATCGGTCGCGCTCCTGGCGCAAGCGATGGGCTGGCGAATCGACGAGATTCGCGAATCGTGCGAACCGGTCGTCGCGACGAGCCGCGTGACGACACAATTCTTCGACGTCGCGCCGGGGCAGAGCCTCGGCATTCACCAGAAGTGCGCCGGACTTTCCGGCGGAGAAACGAAGATCGTATTCGACTTGCAAATGTACCTCGACGCCCCGCTGCCGCACGACGCCATCGTGATCAAGGGCCGTCCCGAGTTGAACCTCGTGCTCAATGGCGGCGTCGCGGGCGATGACGCCACCGTCGCCGCCTTGATCAACATCGTGCCGCGACTGCTCGCGGCCGCCCCCGGCGTGCGCCTGATGACCGAACTGCCGCTGCCCGCGTGGAAAAACCCCCGGAGCGCGGCATGAAAATCGTTCCGCGCTTCGCCCCCGCCCTCATCGCCGCATTTGCGGCGGCGGCCGCTTTCGCCGCCGGAATCACGTCGCCACAGGAGCATTTCGGCTTCGCGATCGGCGACGATTACCACCTGGCGACCTACGCGCAGACCGAGGCTTACTTCCAGAAACTAGCCAGGGAGTCTGACCGCGTCCGGCTCGTCGACATGGGACGGACCGAGGAGGGCAGGACGCAGTGGATGCTCATCATCTCCGCACCCGAGAACCTCAAGGAACTCGCGCGCCACAAAGACTCCGCCGCAAAGCTCGCCCGGGCCGAGGGCCTGACCGACGCGCAGGCGCAGACCCTCGCCGCGCACGGCAAGGCCGTCGTCTGGATTGACGGCGGGCTGCACGCGAGCGAGACGGTCGGCACACATCAACTGATCGAGACCGCGTGGCAGCTCGCGAGCGCCGGCGACGCCGAGAGCCTCCGCGTCCTGAAAGACGTGATCGTGCTGTGCGCGCACGCCAACCCCGACGGCCAGGATCTGGTGAGCAACTGGTACATGCGGGAGCCGGTGCCGCAGCAGCGCGTGCTGACCGCGACCCCCCGGCTCTATCAGAAATACATCGGCCACGATAACAACCGCGACTTCTTCATGTCGGCGATGAAGGAAACCACGAACATCAACCGGCAGCTCTACCTCGAGTGGTTCCCCCAGGTGGTCTACAACCACCACCAATCGGGACCGGCCGGAACCATCATTTTCGTGCCGCCCTTCCGCGACCCGTTCAATTACGTTTACGATCCACTCGTCGTCACCGGGGTCGAGGCACTGGGCAATACGATCCAGACCCGGCTGCTCGAGGAGGGAAAGCCCGGCGCGACGTCCCGCGGCGGGGCAAACTATTCGACGTGGTTCAACGGCTCCCTGCGCACGACGTCGTATTTCCACAACATGATCGGCTTGCTGTCCGAGATCGTCGGCAACCCCACCCCGATGCAGATCCCGCTCGTCGCCCGGCGGCAGTTGCCCTCGGGCGAACTCACGTGGCCCGTCGCGCCGCAGTTGTGGCGTTTCCGGCAGTCAATCGAATACGAGCTCGCCGCCAATCGCGCCGTGCTGGACTACGCGTCGCGGCACCGTGATTCGCTTCTCTATAATATATATCGCATGGGTCGGAACGCGATCGAACGCGGCCGGCGCGATCACTGGACCCCGCGGCCGGGCCGGATCGACGAGATCGTCCGTCTTGCGGCCCAAGATCGCACCGCGGCCGAATCCGATGTGAACCCTGAGACGGGCGAGCCGCCGACGAATCCCGTCACCCGCCTCGCGCCCCGATTCTACGACGTGCTGCGCAAGCCGGAGTGGCGCGACCCGCGCGGTTTCATCGTGCCCGCGGAGCAGCCGGACTTCCCGACGGCGGTGAAGTTCATCAATGCACTGGTGAAAAGCGGCATCGTGATACATCGCGCGACGGGCGACTTCGCGGTCGCCGGCAAACGGTACCGGGCGGGCTCGTTCGTGGTGAAGACCGACCAGGCATTTCGGCCGCACGTGCTCGACATGTTCGAGCCGCAGGATCACCCGAACGATTTCAGATACGAGGGCGGCCCGCCGAACAAACCGTATGACGTGGCCGGCTGGACCCTCGCGTTCCAGATGGGCGTGAAATTCGACCGGATCCTGGACGGCTTCGACGGGCCGTTCGAACGGCTGCCCTACGGCCGGCTCCAACCGCCGCCGGCGGGGAGAATCGATGGTCGCGGGGCAGGATTCCTCGTGAGCCACCAGGTGAACGACAGCTTCATCCTTGTGAACCGGCTCCTAAAGAGCGGCACCGAGGCCTACTGGTTGAAACACGCCGCGAGCGACGGCCCCGAATTCGGCGTCGGCGCGCTCTATGTGCCGGATCGAGGCCGGGCGCGCCTGATCGTCGAGCGGGCGGCCGGGCAACTGGGGCTCGACGTGCGCGCCGTCGCGGCTCCGCCTGCCGGCGACCTGCTCAAGCTCGCGCCCGTGCGCATCGCGCTGTGGGACCGTTTCGGCGGCTCGATGCCATCGGGTTGGACCCGCTGGTTGCTCGAGCAGTTCGAGTTTCCCTTTGACGTGATCTACGTGCCGGAAATCGACGCGGGAAAACTCCGGGAGAAATACGACGTCCTGGTGTTCGTCGGGGGCGCAATCCCCGCTCCGGGCGGGCGGGCCCAGGCCATTGTCCGCCCGAAAAATCTGCCCTCTGAATTCGAAAGCTGGGTCGGCCGAATCACGGCGGAAAAATCGGTGCCGGCGCTGAAGGAGTTCCTCCACGCCGGCGGCACGATCGTGACGCTGGGCTCGTCGACCGCCCTGGCCTATCAGCTCGGGCTGCCCGTGAAAAATGCGCTGACGGAAAAAACGGCGGACGGCAAAGAGCGTGCCCTGCCTGACACCAAGTACTACGTCCCGGGCAGCATCCTGGAAGCGAGAATCGATGCCGCGGATCCGGTCGCCTGGGGCATGCCGGAACGCGGCGATTTTTATTTCGAGCGCAGTGCGGCGTTCATCCTGCCGCCAAACCCCGCGGCAGAAGGATTGAAACCGGTCGTCTGGATCGATCGGGACGCGCCGCTGCGAAGCGGCTGGGCGTGGGGTCAGAAATATTTGAAGGACAGCGTGACAGTAGCCAGCGCCTCCGTGGGCGCCGGCAGACTTTACTTGATGGGCAGTGAGGTCGCGTTTCGCGGCCAGACTCATGGCACGTTCAAACTTCTGTTCAACGCGCTCTTACTGGCGACCGCGAAGCCGGTTCAGACGCCACCGCCCGCACCGCAATAAACCGCGGCTCGAGGGCGCGGCGCGGCGCGAACGTCTCCGCCACGGCTTCAGCGCGTTCCCCGCAGGCGACCCGGAGTCGTTTCATTCGATCGCAGCGGAAATCGCAGTTGACATCAGCAACCTGTTCGTGAGTTTTTTTCCTCTTGGTTTTCGGCTTCCTAGCTCAATGGTAGAGCAGCTGACTCTTAATCAGTAGGTTCGGGGTTCGAGTCCCCGGGGAGCCACCAGCCTGCGCTCTTCGAGCTACGGTTGGCACGGCCAGCCGGAAGAATATCGTTCTTTGATTAGACATAACCCTCAAGATGCAAAGGTTGCCCGCCGTAGCCTTGGCGAAGGCGGGCTGACGTCGCGTCATTCCCTTTTCCCGTTATTTCCCAGTCAAATTTGGCAGGCGCAGCGGGTGTTCGCCGGCGTAGCTCAATGGTAGAGCACCTGTTTTGTAAACAGGCGGTTGCGGGTTCGAATCCCATCGCCGGCTCCAGTCTTCGCGCCGCGCGAGCGCAGCGAAGACTGCCGCGCCGAAGCCCGCGTTCAGCGGGCGAAGGCGGGCAATGCATGTGCGTCCCGCGCGACGACTCGCAAGCCAGCCCTCGCCGAGAGAACCGCGCGTCTAGAATTCTCCACTGCCCGATGGTGTAATGGTAGCACAAACGACTCTGACTCGTTTTGTCTAGGTTCGAGTCCTAGTCGGGCAGCCAACGAAATCTTGAGAACTTCGTGATTCAGCGGGTGAGACGGGGAGTGGCAGACCACACGCTGGTTCCCGGTCAAATGCGCACCCGCGAGCCCCGCTTTTCTTCTCCGCTGCGCGGCGGAATGAACTTTTCCGCGCGCCGACAACAAAGTAAGTTGACAGCCAACTTTTGATGACCCCTAGTTCGCGTTCGCCTTGTTTTTTCCCTCGGATTTCTCTCAGCTTAAACGCTCAATGCTCAAACCTGCCCTCACCTCCGCCGATTCGGCCACGCGTGTTCATGGAACGGGCGTACCGGCTTGACGGCGGCAACGCCGAAAAGGTTTTGAACAATCCGTTGGAATCCTGCAAACGGCCAGATTAGAATCTTACAATTCCAGTTCAGGTTTCGCCAAGTCTTTCTCCCCCTTCCTCACGAAAAGAAAACTCAAATCAACCTTCCTCCTATGATCATCCAAAGCCTCCCCCTCGCGTTCCTGCTGACGAACACCGACGGCAGTGCAATGAGTCCCATGGACTTGTTCCATGCGGGTAAAGAAATCATGTGGCCGATCCTGCTGCTGTCATTCATCGCGGTTACGGTAGTGGTCGAGCGACTCCTTTTTATCGCCCGCGAAAATGCGCACCGCGAGCCAGAGGTCGTTGAGAAGATGCTCGAAGGCGTGGAGCGCCGCGATATTGAGGCTGCGCTCGCGGTCGGTCGCAAGAGCAAAGACTTCATCGCCAAGATTCTCGTCTACAGCATCTCGAATCGCGAATACTCCCTCTCGAACGCCTTTATCCGCGCGTCCGGCCAGGAACTCGCCCGTTTCCAGCAGGGAATGGCGACGCTCGACACCTGCATTACCGCGGCCCCGCTGCTCGGTTTGCTCGGGACGGTTACCGGCATGATGAGAACCTTTGGCGCCCTCGGCACCGGCGACGTAAGCGGATCGACCGCCGCCATCACCGGTGGTGTGGCCGAAGCCCTGATTGCGACCATGTGCGGTCTCGCCATCGCCATCATGGGCCTGCTCCCCTACAATTACCTCAACGCCCGCTCCGAACAGGCCAAGCAAGAGGTGTCGGACGCCTCCCACGCCCTCGAACTGCTGATCAAGAAGTCCGAAACCAGCGCCCCTTTCGGACGTTGAGTTTTCACCTAAGAACTCCCCGGACCGTTCGTCATCCCCTTTAGCCCTATCTTATCATGGCCGGAACAAGCATGGCAGGCGGTGGCGCCAGGAAAAAAGCCCGCATCGAAATCATTCCGCTGATCGATGTCATCTTCTTCCTGCTTGCCACCTTCGTGTTGTTCACGCTCTCGCTGAACAAGACGGAGGGCATAAAAGTGACGCTTCCGCAGTCCTTCACGGGCGAAGCGCGCAGGACGGAGGGCACCGCCACCGTGACGGTCACCGAGCAGGGTACGATCGCCTGGAACAAGGACTTCATCAACCTCGATGAGTTTCTCACGCGGCTGAAGGTGTTCCATTCGCAAAACCCGGACGGTGAAATCCTCATCAACGGGGATGCAGAGGCCCTCTTCAACGCTGTCATCTATGTCTTCGACGAGGCCCGCAAGGCCGGCATCGAAAAAGTGAAAGTCGAGACCAAGGTTCGTGCGGCCGGCCGGTGACGGCCCCCCATCCCAGCGCATCTCAAACTCCCAACGCTTATTTCTCATGGCAGGAAGCACCACCCCAAAAAGTGACGAGGGCCCGAAGAAGGCGCGCATCGAGATCATTCCGCTGATCGACGTCATTTTCTTTCTCCTCGCCACCTTCGTCCTGTTCACCCTGTCCCTCGACAAGATCGCCTCCCTGCCGGTGCAGTTGCCGAAGGCCCAGCAGATCACCAGCACGGTCCCGGACGAGACCATGCTCAGCATCCAGGTCTCGGATCAGGGCACCTATTACTGGAAAGTCGGATCGTTGAGCGCACCCGAACTGGTCTCAGCCTCCGAAATTCCGCCGCGGCTCGAGGATTACAAGAGCCGCTATCCCAACAACCCCCGGGTCCTCGTGCGCGGCGACAAGTCCGCGAAATTCGGTGCGGCCGTGATGGTGTTCGATGAAGTTCGCCGCGCCGGGATTGAGCAGGTTTCCATTGAAACCATCGTCAGCACAACGGCCAAATAACCCTAATCCTCATGCGACGCGATATCATCGTCGGTCTTCTTATTTCGCTCCTCCTTCACGGGGGAGCTTTGTTCGGCGACAAACTGATCAAGATCAAGCCCAAGGAAGTAAAAAAGGAAGAGGCCAAGCAAACGATCGAACTAATCGAGATGCCGAAACTCGAGCCGGATGAGCCGGAAAGGCCGCCCGATGATGCGGAAGACGTGAAGCCAATTGACTTCACCCCGCCCATGCAAATGGACGTTCCGCAGATTGTCACCGACACGTCCTTCGTCCAGCAGATTCAGCCGCCCCCACCGGAAAACCTCAAGCCGTCGCCCGGGGTCATCGTGATTCCCGGCAACCGCGACGTGTCCAGCTTTCGCGGCATGGAAGTCTTCGACCTCTCCAAGCTGGACCAGCAGCCGCAACCCCGTTTCCAGGCGCGTCCGCAGTATCCCTTCGAAATGCGCCGGGCCGGCATCGCGGGCGAGGTCGTGGTCGACTTCATCGTCGACTCCAATGGCGACGTTCAAAACGCCTACTCAATCAAATCCTCCCAGCGTGAGTTTGAGTCCGCCGCCGTGCTGGCGGTCAGCAAGTGGAAGTTCAAGCCCGGCCGCAAGGGTGGGCGCAACGTGAACACCCACATGCAGGTGCCCATCGTCTTCACCCTCAACGAAGAGTAACAATCCTGTGGCCATGTTATCCATTTTCCATCGCGCGCCACGAGCCGGCGGGGTCGCCCTCGTGCTTGCGCTGGCGGTGGCCCGGCCTGCCGCCGTCCACGCCGCCGATCGGCCGATTCACAATCTGGCGGAAAAAACCAGCCAGGCTTTCGCCCAGCTCAAGCCGCTTCAAGATGCGAAGAACTGGGCGGGCATGATGGCCCTTC
>JACQWL010000167.1 GCA_016209255.1 Verrucomicrobiota bacterium | reverse complement strand
TCCGCGCTTCATGGCTGCGGCCGTCCCGGTCGGACCCTTCGCTGCCGCCGCCCCCTTCTTCGCCGCATTCTTCCGGGCCGGGGCCTTCGCCGCGGCCATCGGCGGCGTCGGCGCGCTGGGTTCAGCCGTCTGGGGCATCAGGTTCACGATCAGCTGCAGGTTCTCGTGGTAGATTTCCCAGCCCGCGCCGCCCTTGCGTTTCTCGTCACCCATGCGCGCCAGGAGCGAACCGTTGCCGGTGCCCGTCCTGACCCCACCGCCGGGTTTGGCGCGCAGCATCATCCAGCCGCCGGTGGAAAATTTTTCGTTCGCCTCGACGTCCCCGAGATCGCCGAGGTTGACGCGCGTAAAGATGTCCATGCGCATCGAGGGCCAGAGCCAGGTGTTCTCGCCCCAGACGAGCGGATTGGTGTCGGCCTTGAACCCGGCCACCTTCGCGCCCGGCGCGCTGTTCTTGATCGCGTCGCCGCCGCCTTCGTCGAGGCGCAGCCGGAGTTCGAGCGCGTCGGCCGCAACCGGTTTCGGCCGATGGTTCGCGGCGAGCCACGCGGCGGTGAGTTCGCGGGCGCGCGCGCGCCGGCCGTCCAGTTTTTCCTGCAACTCCGCGCGGCGCGCGAGCACGGCATCCGCCATCGGACGGTTCATCTCCTTGGGCAGGCGGAGCACCGGCGCCGGTTCCGCGATGTTCAAGTCCCACGGTTTCTCGACCGTGTTGCCCAGGAAAGCCGCCAGTCCGTAAAAATCGCGCTGCTTGATCGGGTCGAACTTGTGGTCGTGGCACGCGGCGCAGCCGGTCGTCAGCCCGAGGAACGTCAGGCCGAACGCCTCCACGCGATCGCGCGTCTGGTTGACGAACACTTCCTCGGTGACCGTGCCGCCCTCGTTCGTGGTCAGGTTGCAGCGCATGAACCCGGTCGCCGCCAGCTCGTCGACCGTGCGTGCCGGCAGCAAGTCGCCCGCCAGCTGCTCGCGCACGAAGCGGTCGAAGGGCTTGTTCGCGTTGAACGCGCCGATGACGTAGTCGCGATACGGCCAGATCGCGCGGTAGTTGTCGAAGTGCACGCCGTGCGTGTCGGCGTAGCGCACGTAGTCGAGCCAGTAGCGGGCGCGGTGCTCGCCGAAACGCGGGCTCGCGAGCAACCGGTCGGCCACCCGCTCGTAGGCGTCCGGCGCGGGGTCGGCGACAAACGCGCCAACCTCCTGCGGCGTGGGCGGCAGGCCCGTGAGGTCGAACGTCACGCGACGGATGAGCGCGCGGCGATCGGCCTCGGCGGAAGGCGCCAGACCCTCACGCTCGAGCCGCGCCGCGATGAAGCGATCGACCGCGTTGCGCGACCAACCCGAATGCGACACCGAGATTGGCGGCGCGGCCCGCCGCGGCGTGATGAACGCCCAGTGCTCCTCGTACTCCGCGCCCTCCTTCACCCACTGGCGCAGGAGGGCGATTTGCGCGGGCTTGAGGTTCTTGTGCGCCTCGGGCGGCGGCATCATCTCCTTCTCGTCCTTCGATTCGATGCGGCGGACCAACGGGCTCTCGTCCGGCTTGCCTTTGACGATAACCGTGCCGCCCTCCTTGCGTGGAGCGAAGGCATGCTCCGCGCGATCCAGCCGCAGCTCGGCCTTGCGCGAACCGGGATCGGGGCCGTGACACGCGTAGCAGTTCTCCGAAAGGATTGGCTGGATGTGCTCGTTGAACGATAGCGTGCCCGGGACGCGTCCGGCGCCGGATGCGCCCGCGGTCGCGGCGGCCGACGCGGTGGAAACGGGCCGCTGGCTCGTGCCGCAACCGAGTTGCGCGAGCAAGGCCCCCAGCGACAGCGCGGTGAGACCGATAAAAAAGGTGCGACGAAACATGGGGCGGTGGGCGAACGGTAATAATGAATGCGTCCTGCGGCGGAAGACAACTCCGACCTTTGCGAGGTGGAGCGCGTTCGCGGTTTTCGCTCGCGCGTCTGCGCAAAAGATTGCTCGCTGACGGGCATGGCTTCCCAGTTCCAACCGCCCACCTCGATCGCGCGTCTTGCCGCCTCTGCCGGGAGGGACGTACGTGGCAACGAAGGCCCCGCCGCAACCGATTCGGCCCGAGCCGGCGCGAACGGGGCGGGTGCCGGCCGTCGCTAGTCCGCATTCGTCCGCCCCACCCTTGCCATGGAAAAACGCGTTACCCTGCGGGATATTGCCAGGATCACCGGCGTGCATTTCACCACCGTCGGGCTCGCCCTGCGTCACGACGCGCGCGTCGAATCCGGCACGGCCGCCAAGGTGCAGGCCGCCGCCCGCGCCCTCGGTTACACGCACAACGCCATGCTTTCAGCGCTCTCGGCCTACCGGCGCAACGACCAGCACCGGTTTGCCGGGACCCTCGCCTACGTCCTGAGCTACAAGCCGGAATCCTACAAGGGGAACCTGGCCGAGTCGACGCTCCGGAACTCTGTAAACACGTACGCCCAATCCCAAGGCTTCAAGCTCGAGACCTTCCAGATCACCCACCCTGGGATGACGGGCCTGCAAGTGAGCCGGATCCTGCAGGCGCGCGGCATCCAGGGAGTAGTGCTGGCACCGCGGTTGCCCACGCCCGGGCCGATCTCGGACCTCGAGTGGGAGCACTTCTCCACCGTGGCGGTGGGTTATTCCATCACCAATGTCGCCGCGCACCGGGTTTGCATCCATCATGCCCACAACATGCGCCTCTGCCTGCGCAAACTGCGTGAGCGCGGCTACCGCCGCATCGGCCTGGTCGTGCAGCAGGATTTTTCCGAGCGCAGCCTGGGCATCATGCTGGGCGCCTACCTCGCCGAGCAATACTCGCAGCCGGCCAGCATCCACGTCACTCCGTTGATCCCGCAGGCGGTGACGAAGGTGGCCCTGGGCAGATGGTTGAGGGCGCAGCGCATCGATTGCGTCATCCTGCCCGGCTACCAGCTCGAAATTTATGAGTGGATCAAAAGGCTGGGCTACCATGTGCCGCAGGACTTGGGCCTCTGCCTGATCTCCCGCTTTGGCAAGTCGGAGGACATCGCCGGCATCGATGAGCAAAACGATCTGCTGGGCGTGGCCGCGGGAAAAAGCGTCGTCTCCCTTTTGCAGCACAACGAGCGCGGGCTGCCCGAGTATCCGCTCTACACGATGGTCGAGGGCCGCTGGGTGGATGGACCCACCGTGCGCCCGCCGCTGGCGCACGCGCCGGAGATTCCCGTGGCGCTCGGATGACCCGCCCGAGGCTGGGTTCAGGCCGGCGCGGTTCAAAGTCGCAAGTGCGCGTCGAGAAACGCCTCCGCGGGCCGTGCATTCACCGGCCGGTATTGGGTGGCGACCGGTTCTCAAAGGCCGCACTGTAGGCGACGACGTTTTTACCGGCGACTTTGATCCGGATGTATTTTCCCTTCAACGCCTCGACCGTCGCGTGATTCTTCCAAACGATTTCCTGACGGAGACTGTCGCCAGTGACCGGCACACACTCGGCCGTGGTGAATCCTTCATACTCGCCGCCGTAGCCCGGACGCTTGATCGAGACCGTCACCTCGCCATGACAGACGAAGTTGAGAAACAGCCGGCCACCGGGGCACACGAAGGGCAGCGTGGCGAACGAGCCATCGTGTTCGGTCTGCTGGCCCACCAGCCGGTTCTTTTTGAACGTCGCGAAAGCCAGTGACGGTCGCATCGCCGGATCGCCACCGACATCCGCCGCGTCGTGCCGGTCGGCCGAGGCGTAGTAGTAGTAGCGGTATTCATCCCCGACCAGAATCGGCTCCGCCAGCCCGACGTAGGCCCCGCCGCTGTCGTAGGTTCCCGGTACACCGGGCTGCAGCAAATGCGGTCGTGAAGGCATCCGGCGCCAGTTGATATTGTCACCACTCTCGATCAACTCGACCCACGTCGTCTGCGTCGTGAGATCGTAGAGGTTCAGAAAACCCAGCGTGCGTCCGCCCAGCGTGAAGGCCGCCTGGTTGTAGAAGTTTGTGCCGTCGTGGTCGCCGTGGTCGGGCGTGAAGATCCACTGCGGTTCGCTCCAGTTTTTGAAGTCGTCGCTGTAAGCCAGCATCCGGCTGCGGTTGTTGCCCTGCCGGTCCTTGAGGAACGCGTAATAGCGGCCCGTGCGTTTGTCCTGCCAGAGCGACGATGCGTCCTGCGCCGGCAGCACCGTGCCGGTAAAGGTCCACCGCAACCCGTCCGGCGACACAAAGAGACATCCCCCGCTGAGATCCTTGTTCTTCGTGTCGATGTGAAACATCAGCATCTTGTAGCGCTTTTGCGGATCGGTCTCGCGCAGGTCCTCGATGACGGACGCCGAGTCGTTATAGTACGATGCCCACGCCAGGATGATGTTGTTGCCCGGAAACTGGTCTTGGAAATAAAGGTTTAGCGCCGGCCGGCGCCAGGTGAGACCGTCGTCCGACTCGGCGTAGCAGACGACACAGTGATTCTTGCCCTGCATGGAATTGTCCACGAGGACCGCGCCCTCCTGTTCGCCCGGGAAATCCGTGCTGTAGAAAAATTTGAACTTACCGTCCACCTGCGAGCGGATGACGCTGCCCCAGTAAACCCCGCCCTTTTCCCACGGCATCTGTGCGATCATGACGGGATTCTGCGCCGGTTTCCGCAGTGGCTCATAGCGGTCGTAGCAGTTCTTCCGCTCCGTGATGTTGCCCGGGCTGAAAAGGACTTCGCGCAGCAAACCGCTCACCGGTGCCGTGGCTGCCGGCACCGGCGGACTGCTCCCGGCTGCAGCAAAGTTCAGATTGACCAGCGTCAGGGCGGCCGCGAGCAGCGACGTGTTCTGGAGAAAGGTGCGACGGGTGTGTTTCATGGTCAGGAGATTCGGGCTCTTGTACACTATCTCGAAGCCGGCGTGGTCCTGATCCGCGAAGGTATTCTCGTTCAACGGATGCAGCGGCGTTAGTCGCGGATCAAGCTGCGGCATCGAGGCACAGCCTCGTCGCGCTGCTTGATAAAAAGCAGCATCACCGCACACACCACCAAACCAACCGCACCCGCCTGAAACAGCCGGCTGACATCCACCTGTGCGTCGCGCAGCGCTCCGCCGGCATAGGTGGTCGCGCCGCCCACCGCACAGGCAAAAAGGTTCAGGACCCCGAAGCCGGTCGCGATGTAGCGCGGGTCCGTGATCAGACAGAGGATCGGCATCATTTCGGTGCTGGCGAAGGCGATCGTCACGCCATACAGCACGAGTCCGCCAGTCGCGAGCGGGAGCAGGTTCGTGTTCGAGACGAGCAAAATGGCGGGCACAGCCACGATCAGGCCGATGGCGGTGACGAAAATGCACGCGCGCTTGTTGGACAGGCTCCACCGGTCGGCCCACGCACCGCCGACCACCAGACCGACGAGCGACGCCACGTTGACATAAACCGTCGCCAAGAGTCCCGCATGGCCCTGTCCGAGATGAAAGTGTTCCTGCAGGTAAGTGGGCATCCAGCCGATCACCATCCAGGCCGCGACCCCCAGCAGTCCCCAGTAGAAAAACGCGAGCCTGAAGGCCCCGCTGCCGAACAGGCTCTTGATCGCCTCGCCCATCCGGACTTCTTTTACGACGTTCGCCGGCGCCGTCGGATCGGCGCTTTCGCAAGGGGCATCGCGCAGCAGGAGCAAGAGCACAACCGCAAAGCCAATGCCGATCAGGCCGAAAAGACTGAACGCGAAGCCCCAACTGTGCCGCTCTGCGAGCCAGCCGCCGAGACCGCCCATGGCGGAACCGACCATGACGCCGCCCAGCAGGATGCCGGTCGCCAGCGAACGCGTGGCCCCGCGGTGATAATCGGACACCAGCGCCAGCGCGGCCGGAATGTAGCACGCCTCGCTCACGCCCATCAGCAGGCGCGTGGCCAGCAGCTGCTCGTAGGTCTTCGCGTGGGCGGTCAGCCACGTGATCAGGGACCAGACAAACAGGCTGCCGATGATGACCCGTGAACGGTTGAACCGGTCGGCCAGATATCCGGCGAACGGACTCAACACCGCATACACCACCAGAAATGCCGTGGTGAGCAGGCCGAACTGCGCCTCGGTCATTGGGATCGCGTCCTTGATCGACGTGCGCATCGTCGTAATCATCACGCGATCCAGATAGTTGAGGCACCCGACCACCCAAAGGAGTCCCACGATCAACCACGCTCGCGAAGGCAGCTTAGCGCCAGTTTTCATTGGGTGGGAGAAGGGAGAGACACGCCGGCTTTGCTTTGGGGCAAACTCCAAGAACAAACCGACAAACCCGGCCTGCGCGAGCCAATACGCACAGGGCGCATTTTGAAATTGAAAAAAGGGTCACGCAGTGACGCGTGGCCCTTTGAATTCAAGTGAACCAACAAGCTTCCCCTTGCGCCATCAGAGCTTGAACCTGACCGACAGTCTCACCTCGCGACCGTCGTTGCGGGTGAGATCGTTGTAAGTGTCGGTGGCGTTGACCAGGTTCAGCGAGATCTCTGTCGGGGTGTTGCCGAATTTTGTGCGATAGCTGGCAAACGCATCGACGATGATCTCAGCCGGCACGATCAGGTCCATCGTCGGGCTGTCCGACATGTTAT
Organism: Verrucomicrobiota bacterium; assembly: GCA_016209255.1. Taxonomy (GTDB): domain Bacteria; phylum Verrucomicrobiota; class Verrucomicrobiia; order Opitutales; family Opitutaceae; genus ER46. The sequence goes on along the minus strand of JACQWL010000167.1, from coordinate 3,356 downwards.
AGGCATCGGAATACCGGAGGGCGCTGCCCACGCTGACATTCTTGAGCAACCCGCCCGTGAAATTATACTTGGTGATCAGGTTGGTCCTCCAAATCGGATTCTTCTGCGGCCGGCGCTGGAACGTCTTGATGTAAACGCCCAGATAGGGCCGGCTGAGATCGACCGTGGGATCGCTCACCACCTTGGCCTCATATTCGTAATTGAGATTCAGGATGGCCTGAAACCTCCGGTTCGGGGTCCACGCAATGTCGCCATCGATGCCCTTCACCTGCACCACACCGCCGTTTTCCGCCCAGGTGACGCCGTTGTTCGGGTCGGCGTCGAAGTTGCGCGCCTCCACGCTGTTCTTGTTGAAGGAATTCCGGATGATGCCATCGCGCTGGTCGAAGTAATGCGAGAAACTGCCGGAAAGCGTGTTGTCCTTCCAGTTGGATTTGACGCCCAATTCGATGCCTTTGCCCTTTTCGAAGTTGAGAAACTTGCGGCTCGCCAGTTCCGCCGGCGTGACGCCCGGCCCCTCGATGGAGTAGCGGTTGGAAAACACGAAGTTCTGGCCCATCGACGCAAACGCGCGGAAACCCGGCACCACCTCGTACACCGCACCGACCGTCCAGGTATTGTGGTCGAAGCCGGTCTGCTTCTGGTTCACCTGCCGGGCACCCAGCACGAAGTCGAGCTTGCCGTCCAGCGCCGAGGCGCGATAGGTTGCATAGTAATCCCTGAAGTCCGAGTTCGACCGCGAGGTGACCCGGGCGGGGCTGCTGACAATCTGCCACATGTCCGGCACGGGCTTGCCGCCGAACGGATCGTACAATTGGTAAACGGCGATGCCGGTCAGGGGGCTGCCAGTCTGACTCACACTCGGGATCGCCCGGCTATAATCGATCGTGGAACCGCCGCCCGTCCCTTTCGCGCGGCGGACTTCAGCGCCCACGAGGAACTGGTGTTTGATATTGGCGAACCTGAGGTCATAAACCGCGTCGAGCGTTTGCACATCCGTGTAGGCGCCGCGCGTCCCGTTGGTGGCGGCATCGATATACTGCACGTTGAGCGTGGGCACCCGGCCGTCGGGGCGCAGGCCGCCGTTCGTCAGGACGAGGTGACGCACGAAATTCGCCGCCGTGTCCATCCGCGTCCAATGGTATTTGAGTGAAAAATGCTCCACCGGGGTGAACGTCACGCCGGCGTCGAAGACCTTCGTATCGCCATCCTGGTTGCCCAGTGAGACCTGGAACTTGTCGCCATCGGGCGAGTAACGCTGCCAGTTGATTGTATCGCCGGTGAACTGGAACGGTTGCAGCCCGGTCCGCTCCAGAGTGTCGGCCTGCCAGTTGACCAGGAAGGCGTTCCATTGCTGCGAGGCGCCATAACGCTCCACCACCCTGGCCTGGGCCGCCGCATCGTTAGCCAGGCCGTATTTCGCCTTCATGAAGTTGAGGATCGCGGGGCTGGGATTGGTGAGATCCTCGTAGAATTGCGGGTTGACCGCAAAGTCACGCGCGAAGGTGCCGTAGGGAATCTTCTGCTTGCTGTAATTAAACTCGGCCTCGAACTGAAATTTTGAGCTGGGCCGGTAGATGAAGGATGGGGCGAGGAAGATCTCCTCGCGGTGCTGCCCGTTGACCCGCCCATTGCGGTCGTAAAACGAGCTGATGAGCCGCCACGCCAAGGGGCGATCCTTGATGACGCCCTGCATATCGAGCACGATCTTGTTGTAATCGAACGTGCCCGCTGTCAGCTCCAGGGAAGTCGCGGTGGTGAACTGCGGCCTCTTCGTGATGTAGTTGGCCACACCGTTCGGGGTCGAGTTGCCATAGAACAGACCCTGCGCGCCCTTGGCGATTTCCACGCGGTCGACGTTGTCCATGACAAGGTACGGGGTCAACCCGCCCGCGCTGGTAAAACTCACGCCATTAAAATACCGCGGCATCTGGAATCCGCGCATGGTGACGATGCCGGCCTGCCCGACCTCGTTCTCACCCACGGTCACGCTGGAAGTGTAGCGGAAGACATGGTATTCGTCGGTCACGGAGAAATCCTTGAGCAGTTCGCCGGAGATGACCTCGATGGCCACCGGTTGGTTGAGGATGGGCACACCGACGCGCGAAGTGGTCACGGTGCTAAGTTTGCGGTACCCGAGATCACTGTCGTCCGACACTTCGAAGCGACTGAGGACAACGGTCTCATTACTACGATCGGTTGCAGCCGCCGGCATGGTCGTGCGGGCAGCGGTCTGGGCGCACAACGTGGCGGACAAGCCCAGCCAGAGGCTGGCGCAGGCTGCGGTTTGCAGGGTGGCGTTTGTTTTCATGGTGGGTGGGTAATCAACTTGTACGGCTGGAGCCGGCGCGGGGACCGCGCCGACCACTGTTTTATATAATGAGCCGGGTAAGCTCGCAGAAGGAAATGACGGGCCGGCCGCCCCCCCCGCAACCGAACTGTATTCCTAATTGTAGGATTTCGACGTCGTGCACTTGACCGTGGTGGCTTCGAACCGTGATCGTTTCGCCACGGCGAACCGCCTCACTGGTTTGCGCGTGACGTCCGCCCGCGCCCAGCCTGCTCCCAAAATCCGGTCTCCGCCCCGCTCCCATATCATGGTTAAAATCCTGCGCTCCTCCCGTTCCGTTTTGATGACCCTCACCATCGCCGGCCCCGCTCTCGCGGGCGCGGCGGAGGGCGCACCGGGAATTCGACCCGTGCGCGCTGGCGTCCCGCTTCATCGCGACCCAGCCACCAATTCGGTCTGACCGCCAACGCCGATGCTCACCCTGTCTGTCCGCGACGATGAAGCAGAGCTAACACTGGAACTGCTCGCCTACCCCCTGTCGCCCGCAGCACAGACTGACCTCATAGGGCTGCTGCGCACCGAATGGACGCGCACTGACTACGACTGGCTGGAGGCCATGCACGGGGATTACGGCGAGGCACTGGCGATTACGTCCGTGCTGGCCCGACGCCAGGGCGAGCCGGTGTCGACGGCAACCATCCACTTCGCGCGCCGTCACCCGGAAGTCGCGGTGCTCGGCGGCGTGCTGACGCATCGCGATCATCGCGACCGGGGGCTGGGCGGCCGGGTGATTGAGGTCGCACTGGCGCAAGCGAAAACCGCGGGCTGCAAGGTGTGCCTGTTGGGCACCGCCCGGAAGCCGCACAACGTCTATATGCACCACGGCTTCGCGTGGCAGAACGGCTCGGTGATGCGACGGAGTTTCAGTGCCGCCGATTTTGAGCAGGAGTATTTTGCCGCCGGCCAGCCGGCGGAGATCCGGCCGGCGAACTGGGGCGACCTGCCGGGGCTCACCCTGCTCGTGACGCAGCCGCTGGCCACCGTGTGTCTGGATTATCCACGCGGG
>JACQWL010000166.1 GCA_016209255.1 Verrucomicrobiota bacterium | reverse complement strand
GCTCCGTGAAGACCCATGGCAGTTTGCGCCTGCCGCCGCGTCCTGGCTTTGATGTCACAATTTGTGATATCAAAGAGGCGAACTCCTCCGGCGTGATTTGAAAGGCAAAGTCGGCGGGGAAGCGGCGCGCGTTGCGCTTGATGGTCTGGTTGAAAACGCGTGTTTCGACGCCGTAGAGCGCAGCGAGATCGCTATCGAGCAACACGGCTTCGTCACGCACGCGAAGCAGGTGGAGACCGGGCAGGGGATTCTCAGCGCTGTTCATGGCTTCGGCGGCAAGAAGAATCCGACGGCGCGGAAGACCGAGACAAACAAGGCGGCAGGCATGACAAGCGGCGGTGAAGTCCAGAGCGCGTGAATCATGCGCGAAGGTACGTAGATTCGTGTGCAATGATAATATGAGGGGTGGGAAAGTCAGGCTTTGCTTTTTGCCAGAACGAAGCAGGTTTGTCGTGATTCCAGCCGTGACCGCATCGATTCGTTTGCTCAAATCGGCTCCGTTAAAGCGAGTGCACGGTTCGCCAAGTCGCCTGCCAAATGCAGGCTTTTCCGCGCTCGCACGGGCGCGAGTCCATTTCCATGATCGAGGCGACGATCTATGCGTCCGCCGACTTTTGCGCGCTCGCGTCGGGCTACGCCCGATTCACGATCGGCGTGCGCTGGCCCGGGCCGGCCAATCCCTGCGGCAACTCGACCGGCCAGCGGCGCTCTCTTGCGTCCACGCGAAACACGATTTCGGCCTGGCGCATCCGGATATCCGTGGCCTCGGCGAGGATTAGAAAATCCGGCCCAAGCTGCGCTATGCGCACCCTCGCACCGCCCAGTTCCAAATGCATGTCCACTCGGGCGGAGTGAGCCGTAGATGACTGCGAGGTTAACGTGGACGACATTTTGGTTCAACGCTCCGAGGCTTACGCGAGATGGCGAAAGAACACGTTCGCGGAAGAACTTGGTTGCGGCGTTCACGGTGTCGTTCGTGTTGTCGAAGACAACGTGAATTTTCGGCGATTCGCCGTGAAGATTCACCGCCACGAAAAAGCGTATTTTCGCGAGCGCACGATCTACCAGCGGTTGATGGAGCATGGGGTGAATGTGATACTCGGGTTTAGTGTGCCCCAGCTTCTCGGCTGGAACGACGATTGCCTCGCGATTGAGCTGACCGTCGTCTCCCGGCCTTTCGTGCTCGATTTTGCCGGCGCCCGGTTGGATGAGCCGCCAGAGTTTTCCGAAGAAGTTTGGCAGGATTGGGAGTCCGAAAAGCGAGAGCAATTTGAGGGGCGATGGCCTGAGGTGCAGGCCGTCCTCGCCGAATTGCGCACCCACGGCGTATTCATGTTGGACGTGACGCCGACCAACATCGCGTTTCGCAAGTAGCATGGCTGGGATAGGCACCGGGCGAGTCCGCGGAGAGATTGGGTGCGGCCGTTCACAAATGAGGACCGTGGAAGAGGTGAATCGTGGCCAACCGGAGATCCCTCGATTGCTGTCGGCAGGCAGCACCATTGCGGCATGGACGAGCGAGTCGAACGGGGCGGCAGGCATGGCGGGGCGATTCACGGGGGCTGTTCATGCGCGAAAGGATCGGGGTTCGCGCAGGATGATAAGGCGAGGGGTGGGCCATTTGCGGTCCCAGCCTGCGATTTATTGTGGCGAATGGACCCTTCATCTGGCGTCGTTTTCACTGTGGGTCCCCGCGCTCACGCGCAGGGCTACAAGATTTGGCCGCCGCCACAAGCGCGGCCCCATTATAGCCAAGCCTTGCGAAACTCCGTTCGTTTCGCATTGCTGGTCGCACCATGAAAGCCGAACTCCGTTGGAGATTCGAGCGGCGCGCAATTCGTGGCGGGCTACGCGCGATTCACGATCGGGGTGCGCTCGCCCGGGCCGGCCAATCCCTGCGGCAAATCGACGGGCCAGCGGCGTTCTTTTGCATCCACGCGAAACACCAGTTCGGCTTGGCGCATCCGGATATCCGTGGCCTCGGCGAGGATCACAAAATCCGGATCCAGTTGTCCGGCGACACGGCAAAATGGTTCTGGATCGGCCCGCCCGCCGAGTATGAGCGGCTGATCGAAGCGTGAGCCCGCCAGGGTGCAGTCGGATGGCAGCCCGCTACGTGAACGGCGGGATTGCGGATGTCGCTGCGCTCCCACCTTCGCCAAGGCTTCGGCGGGCAGGCACGCGCAGGGCTGCGAGCCCCATCGTTTCTTCCCGTCTGGAGCAAATCGCGTTTTGCGGTCGGGGCTGGATTGTTCCCGCTCAGTACTTCCCGGCCTCCTCGTTGCTCACGGGCTTGAAGTTGGGGCGGCCGTAGCGGGTGGTCGGCACGGGGCCGATTGGGTTGTGGCGAAACTCGTCCACGCCGCGGCACAGGTAGGTCTTGAAATTCGGGTTGACGGAAAGGTCGTTCTTCACGTTGGTGCCGGAATAGCGAATCGTGAGGCCCGCGCGACGGCGATCGCTCGGGTTGGCCGGCGAACCGTGGATGGCGCGATCGTCATGCAGCGAACATTCGCCGGCCTTCAGGCGAAACTGCACCGCGCTGTCCGCGCTGAAGTCAGTGCCGTCGGCCAGCTCCAGCGTGAGGACGGATGACGTGCTGAGCGATTTCCGGTGCTTGATGATGCCGCCGCGGTGGGAGCCGGGCAGGAGCTTCATGCCGCCGTTGACCTCATCGACATCGTCGAACGCAAGCCAGACGGTGACGGAATTGTGCGGGGCCATCGGCCAGTAGTAGGCGTCTTGATGCCAGCCGACGGTCGAGGG
>JACQWL010000157.1 GCA_016209255.1 Verrucomicrobiota bacterium | reverse complement strand
TTGAACGGCTTGAAACCCGCCACCGCCGTCCAGCGCTCGGTCGCGCGCCGGGCATACCGGCGCCAGGTGTCCCGCTCGTCGTGCACGCCCATGATCCGCAGGCCGAGGCGATCCTTGGCAGCGGCGGCAATCGCCCACCGCAGCGCGAGAATCCGGAGCATGGTCTTGGGGCACGGCGAGGACGGCGAAGTCGAGAGATTCATCGATGAGTTCATGGCGGAGTTAGCGGGGCAGGGTTCATCCATTCGAAACGCCGATAACCCGGGGCCTTTGCGAAAAAGACTCAAGCAATCTGTCGAAAAGGCGCTGCGGCTAAGTATAAACTGATCGGTTGGAGTATTTTCATACGTAGTGTCGACACGGTGGCGCATGGGCAGCGACGAGGGCAGAACTTGGGCGCGCGCCAGCGGTGAAAACGGCACAGGGACGGGAAAACCGCTGGCGTATAACCAGCGCTGTTACACGCCGCCCTGGTGGCTTCTATTTCAAGCGGTTTGGCGATGGCAGTCGACAGCTCGCATTTTAGACATACCATCGCGCCATGAGTGCATCACCCCTTGTTCTGGCTGCCCTCGCAGAAGCCGAGAAATCCAACGCATCCGTCAGTGCCATCCTGACGTTCAAGGTTACAGACCGATCGACGGTTAAGCAGGATCTTACCGCCCTGGTGAAAACGACCGCTGCCGAGGCGCACGAGGACGTCGAGCAGCTTGACGTGTTTCCGCACATTGCGGCGGTCCGGGTCAAGGGTCATCCGCCGCTGATCCGGGCGCTGCTCGCACGGCCGGAGGTCGAGCGCGCCAACAGCGGGCTCACCCAGGCCCCGTTCGCCTTTGCCGCAAAGCCGAAGCCTGCCGCCTGATTTTCGGCGAGTGCGCGGAGCGGTTCCGGCTGCACGAACGGAACCACGCGTTGCGCGCCGTGCCGCGGAATCGAAGTTGAGGGCGCTTGCCGCGAATCAGGCCGTGTTTTCAAAATAGGTTTCCCCTGTCATTCTGAGCGCAGCGAAGAATCCACCTGTGGAATCCGTGGTGAGTTGGAATTGCGGAATCCAGGTTCAGTCCCCTTCGCTGCCGTCCGCACACCGGCTTGCGGTCCGGCGCCGGCGTGCTCATCACCGAGCCGTCCGTTGACTCTGCTCCGCGCGAACTTCAACTTCCGCCGCGATCGTCTTGCTCGTCCGATGCCCTGCCAAAACCACACCCGAATGACCCTCCGCGCATTTCTCCGTCCTCTGTTCTCCGTCCCCCGCCTGCTGGCCGCCGTCCTCTGTCCTCTGTTCTCCGGCGTCAGCCGCGCCGATCCGCCTGGGTTGCAGCCCATCTTTGACGGACGCACGCTCGCCGGTTGGGAGGGCAACCTGCAGCTCTGGCGCGTCGAGGCAGGTGCAATCACGGCCGAAATCCCCGCCGGGCAGCCGCTGAAAAAAAACGAGTTCATCTACTGGCAGGGCGAGGTGCACGATTTCGAACTGGTGGCCGAGTTCCGCATCAGCGGGGTGCCGGGCGCCAATTCCGGCATCCAGTTTCGCTCGCAGCGCCTCCCCGACGGACTCGCGGCCGGTTATCAGGCCGACCTCGACGATGGCGCCACGTGGCTCGGCCGCATTTACGATGAGCATGGGCGCGCCCTCCTCGTCGAGCGCGGAACCCGCGTCGCCATCGCGCCGGACGGCCGTCGCTGGGCCGACGAGTTTGCGAAGCCCGCCGACTTTCGCGCGCTGACGAAGCCCGGCGAGTGGAGCACCTATCGCATCACCGCTTCCGCGTCGCATGTCGAAGTTTGGATCAACGGCACGCTCTGCTCCGTGCTGGACGATCGCGAGGCGGCGGCGGCGGATTTTTCCGGCCGGCTCGCGTTGCAGATGCACAGCGGTCCCGGCCCGGCCAAGATCCAGTTCCGCAACATCCGGCTCGCGCAACTCGGCCGCACCGCGCAACCGCCGCGCACCGCTCCGCCGCCGGCGAGTGCCGCGCCGGGCGTGTCCGCCGCGCTCTTTGCCTCAATCGCTCCCGCTGGCGCCGACGGCAGGCCGCTCAATCTCAGTTTCGAAACCGGCACGCTCGCGGGCTGGACGGTCGAGGGCGACGCGTGGGCGGCGCAGCCGGTGCGCTTTAGCGAGCCCGCGACTCCGCGGCGCAAGTCCGATGTCCCGAGCGACCCCGTGGGCGGTTACTGGATCGGCCCGGTGCCGCGCGCGGGCAATCGCGGTACGGGCCGGCTCACGTCGCCGGCCTTCACGGTCACGCATCGCTGGGCCAGCTACCTCGTCGGCGGCGGCAAGGACGCCACGAAGACGCGCGTCGAACTGATCGACGCTGCCACCGGCGCGGTCGTTCATGCGTCGGCCGGCGCGAATTCCGACATCCTGCGCCGCGAGGTCGTCGATCTTGGCAGTGCCAGCGGCAAGAGCATTTCCATCCGTCTCGTGGACGAGGCCAGCGCTGGGCCGTGGAACCACATCGATTTCGACGACTTCGTGTTTCACGATCGCCAGCCGGATTTCAGCGGTGCGGTCGCCGCCAGCGCCGGCCGTCAGCACCAGAGCCCCGTGCTCTGGCACCTCCAGCCCAATCCCGCGCGGCCCACCGCGGTCGCCAACACGGCGGCGCAAAAACTCGTCGCGGGCATGGCGCTCACCGCCGGGTTTCAGGCCGAGCTCATCGCCGCCGAGCCCGACGTGCGTCAGCCGGTCGCCTTCGCCATCGACGATCGCGGCCGCCTTTGGGTCGCGGAAGCGTTCAGCTACCCGCTCAAGCGCCCCGAGGGGCAGGGGAAGGACCGCATCTTGATTTTCGAGGACCAGAACGGCGACGGCACGTTCGAGACACGCAAAGTTTTCACCGAGGGACTCAACCTCGTCAGCGGCCTCGAGGTTGGCTTCGGCGGCGTGTGGGTGGGCGCAGCGCCGCACCTGCTTTTTATTCCGGATCGCAACCTCGACGACGTGCCCGACGGCCCGCCGGTGGTGCTCCTCGACGGTTGGGGACTTCAGGACACACACGAGACGCTCAATAGTTTCACGTGGGGACCCGACGGCTGGCTTTACGGCTGCCACGGCGTCTTCACCCACTCGCTGGTCGGCAAGCCCGGCGCGGCCGCCGCACAGCGCGCCAAGATCCGCGCCGGGGTGTGGCGCTACCATCCCGTGCGCCACGAGTTCGAGGTCTTTTCGCACGGCGGCAGCAACCAGTGGGGGATCGACTTCAACGAGGTCGGCCACCTCTTCATCACGCACTGCCGCAGCTTTCACGGCGGTGGCGGCACGACGTTTGCCATCCGCAACGGCCACTATTGGAACCAGGCCAACAACGACTACGCGCCGTTTGTCTCCAACCGGGGCACTGATTTCGCGCCCGGGTTGAAGAACTTTCTCCCGTCGTCGGCGCGCTACGACAGCGGCGAGGGTGGGGCGGGCAAACCCGGCACGACCGCCGTCTACGGCGGCCACTCGCACGTCGGCACGATGATCTATCTCGGCGATAATTTTCCCGACACCTACCGCGACCGGCTCTTCACCCACAACCTTCATGGCCACCAGATCAACCAGCAGCAGAACGTCCGCCAGGGCTCCGGCTACGAAACGTTCCACGCCGGTTTCGATCTGCTCTTCGCTCCCGATTCCACCTATGTGCCGGTCGATCTCCAATACGGTCCGGACGGCGCCGTTTACGCAATCGATTGGGCCGATCTCCAGCACTGCCACAACCCGCGCGACGAACTCTGGGACCGCACCAGCGGCCGCATCTACCGCATCTCGTGGGCCGGGACCTATCGCCCCGTCGCGGTCAATCTCGGGGCGAAGACTGACCGCGAACTCGTCGCGCTCCACACGCACCGCAGCGAGTGGTTCGTACGCACGGCGCGCCGCCTCCTGCAGGAGCGCGCCGCCACCCGCCCGATCGCCGCCGCCGCGCTCGGCGCTCTGCGCGAGCAATCCGCCGGCGCGAAGGAAACGTCGGCCTACCTGCGCGCGTTCTGGACACTCCACACGGTTGGCGCACTCGACCGCGCCGCCCTGACCGCCGCGCTACGGCATCCCGCCGATGTCGTTCGCGCCTGGGCCGTGCAACTCGCCACCGAGCGCCCGCTCGCACCGGCCGTCGAGCCCGCAGCGCTGGCGCGTCTCGCCGCCGAAGATCCCTCGCCCGCCGTGCGGCTCGCGCTCGCCTCAGCGCTGCCCGCGCTGCCGGCCGGGGCGGGCTGGCCCCTCGTCGCCGCCCTCGCGGCACACGGTGAGGATGCAGCCGACCGGTTTTTGCCCAAAATGATCTGGTTCGGCCTCGCCGGTCTCGCGTCGGGCGAACCGGCGCGTGCCCTCGACCTTGCGGCGAGCACGCCGCTGTCCACGCTCGCCGATTCGGTCCTCTGGTTTGCCGCGCGCAACCCCGCCGGCCGCGAGCAGATTGTCGCGCGCCTCGCCGGGTCCGCGCCGGGCGCGCCGAACGCGCTTTCCGCGGCCGCCGCGCTGCGTGGGCTGCGCGTGCTCGCGTTTGCCCTTGAAGGCGAAGCGGCGATCGCGATGCCACCTGCCTGGCCGCAGGTGTTGGCGCGTTTCGCGACCGTTCCGGACGCCGCGGCCCGCGCCGCGGTCGAGCAACTCTCCGCGCTCTTCGGCGACAAGGACGTGCTCGCCCGGACCCGCGACCGCCTGGCCGACAGCCGCGCTTCGCTCGCGCAACGCCGCGCCGCGCTCGCGTTGCTCAAGCGCGCGGGGGATCCCGAGGCCCTGCCAATCTATGTTCGTCTGCTCGACGAGGACGCGTTTCGCGCCGACGTCATCCCGTTGCTCTCGGGCACCGACGACCCCGCCGCGGCCGCCGGCCTCATCCGGCACTTCGGAAGACTGGCCGACGTCGATCGGGCCGCGGCCCTCGGCACGCTCACGAGCCGCGCCGCGCTCGCGGTTCCCCTGCTCGAGGCGGTAGGCGCGGGGGCGCTCGACAAAAAGCACCTGACGGCGCTCCACGCGCGCCAGCTGCGCAGTCTGCGCGATGAGCGCGTCGACCGGCTGCTGGACCGCGTTTGGGGCCGCGCCACCGATTCCTCCGCCGATGCCAAGGCCACCGTTTCCCGCCTCAAGAATGCCTACACGGAGGCGCCGCTTTGGTCCTACAGTTCGGCGGCGGGCAAACAGGTTTTCCAGCGTCTCTGCGCCTCGTGTCACATGATCGACGGCGAGGGCGGCAAGCTCGGCCCGGATCTCGCCGGCTCCGAGCGCAACGGCCTCGATTACTTCCTCGAAAACATCGTCGATCCGAACGCCGTCGTCGGCACAGAATTCCAGCTCAACCTGGTTACGAAGCACGACGGCGCCGTCGTCTCCGGCATGATCGAACGCGAGACCGACACGGTCCTCGTGGTCCGCACAGTGACCGAGACCGTGAATGTGCCGAAGAGCCAGCTCAAGGATCGCCAGGTGCTCCCACAATCGCTCATGCCACCCGGTTTGCTCGAGGCGATTTCCGAGCGGGAGGCGCTCGAATTGCTCAAGTATCTGCTCGACCGCAGATGAGCCCCCGCGTGCGCCGCGCCGTGCAAGGCGCGGGTCTCGTCGCCTTGGTTTTCGACACGGCCCTCGCGGCTGCGGTCGATCCCCGCGGCGACAACCCCTCGGCCAAACTCCTCGCCCCCGTGAAGCAGCGCGCGCTGTTTCACGTCCCCCCCGGCTTCGAGGTGCAGTTGGTCGCAGCCGAGCCGGAGATCCAGAAACCGCTCAACCTCAACTTCGACGCCGCCGGCCGGCTGTGGGTCACGGGCACCAGGCTCTACCCGTGGCCGGCACGCACCGACGCTCTCGGTGAACCGATCATGTCCTTCGAGAAGAACTGGGACGCCAACGCCCTCGCTTTTCGCGCCACCTCCACGCCGCCCACGCCCGCCGAACGCGGCGCCGACACTGTGCGCGTCCTCTCGGATTTCGATCCCATCAACGGTCGCGCGCGCAAGATTTCCGTCTTTGCCGATGGCCTCAACATTCCCGTCGGCGTCGTCCCCCTCCCGCGGCGCCCCGGCGCGAAAGGGGACACCGTCATCCTGCATTCCATCCCGAGCATCTGGCGGCTCGAGGATGTCGACGGCGACGGCCGCGCCGACACGCGCGAGCGGCTCTTCACCGAGTTTGGTTTCAAGGATACGCACGGTATGGCGTCAAATTTCACCTACTGGATCGACGGTTGGATTTACGGCACCCACGGCTTTGCGAATCGCAGCGAGGTGCGCGATCGCGCGGGCAACCTGACCGTGCTCGACGGCGGCAACACGTATCGCTTCCGGCCCGACGGTTCGCGGTTCGAGCAGTGGACGCACGGCCAGACCAATCCTTTTGGTCTCACGTTTGACGAACGCGGCGACGTTTACACCGCCGACTCCCACTCCAAGCCGGTCTACCTGCTCGTTCACGGCGGCTATTACGAGGGCATCAACAAGCAGCATGACGGCCTCGGGTTCGCGCCGCCCATCACGCTCGACAACCACGGTTCGAGCGCCATCGCCGGCATCGCCTGTTACACCGCCACGCAATTCCCCGCCGAATATCGCGGAAACCTTTTCAACGGCAACCCGGTCACCCGCCGCGTGAATCGCGTTCGCCTCGAGTGGACGGGCTCCACGCCCAAGGCCGTGCGCATGCCGGATTTTCTCACGAGTGACGAC
>JACQWL010000006.1 GCA_016209255.1 Verrucomicrobiota bacterium | reverse complement strand
GGGCACGACCGTGCAGGTGACGAGGCTCCAGGCGCCGCCCGGCACGACCCGCGCCCCCTGCCACGTCCCGGCCGGGACCACGTGCTGCAGGCGATCGTCCGGTCCCGGTCCGAGGCGCGCCTCTCCGGTGGCGCCTTCGCGCAGCAGCAGCAGCTCGAGCGGATTCCCGGCGTGAAAGCACCAGAGCTCGTCGCCGGCCAGGCGATGGAGCGCGGAAAACTGCCGCGGCGTGAACAGCGCCAGAGTCATCGACCAGGCGGGTCGTCCGCCGCGCGGCGTTGTCACCGTCGCAACCGCCTCCGCCGTGCGCCGGAAAAAGCCGCCTTCGCGCGGCAGCGGTTCCAGCCGCAGCAGGCGGATCACCTCTTCGGCCGAATGTGTGGCGGAGGCGAAAATCATGGCGGGGTGAAAGGGTTAATATCTTGGATGGTTGGATGAACAATCAAACCCTTCAACATCTGTGGCCATCTGTGTAATCTGTGGCCCCAGGCGTTGAAGATTTATTCGTGTCCGGTGTTGCGCACGCGCTGGAAACAGATCGGGGCCGGGAAAAAGTGGCCGACCGGGCCAAGTCCATTGGGGTGGGCGGACGGAGTCAGGCCGCTGAATGTCGATTGGTACGGCGGCGCGGCGATCGGTCCCAACGAATCAACAACGACCGGCGCCACCCCGTCGGTTCGACCCCGGAGGAATCCTCGTTGGGCACCAGCCAGGTGTAGCTGGCGTCCTGCCGGCGGTTCTTGAACCGTTGCCACGAGAGCAAGGCCAGCGTATCTCGCCTGTTGGTCCTCACCTTCTTGCCGTACTCGTCCCGGTTGCACGGCCGCACCACCAGGTTCCTGGCCGCCAAGCCCGCCGGACGCCGGTGCAGCACGAAACCAAACGGGCCGGCCTCGTAGCAACAGTGTACCTCGTCGGCCAGTTTCACGTGCTTGGCGACCCACGCGACGAAGGCCTCAGGCGAGAAGCGCTGCGACGGCTGCGGTGAGGCGCCATCGATCTGCCCGACCACGACGTACTCGCGCCAGTGCACATCGACGCCGAGCTTGTTCAGCCGGTTTGGTTTTTCGCCTTGTGGGGCAGCTTTCGTCTCGGTGTTTTGAATGGCGTTAGTTGTCATGCCGGTGGTCAGGTTAAACCCTCAGCGCCCGCCTGACCACCCGATGTCAACTTTTCGCACCTGAGCCGTATACCCCCATGAGTACTCCCCGCTATCCCGTTCGCCCGCTGAAGTGGCACACCAAGCTGCTCGGCGCTTTCGGCTTCTCCTTCGCGGCTGCCGACCGCAAGTTTCTGGAAGAATACACCACGCTTCTCTTGGGCCAGTATCGGAGTCTGCCCCAGCCGCCGCGCGATCCGCTGGCGCAAAAAGATGCCGATGAAGTGGTGGCCCTCATCGAGAAAACGAGTCCGGCAGGGACCGCCCCGCTGCAACTCGAATGGGCCGACCTCTACCGGCTGGAACTGGCGCTGATCAAACTCGAGGCCGAGCCGCTGCTGCAACGGCGCGCGTGGATCTTGCGCAACGAGTATGCGGAAGTGGCCAGTGACCAGGAGAAATCCGACTACAAGGATTCGAAGCCGCCAACGGCCGAGCCCCAGACTCCGCCGCAGTGGGACGCCCTGCGGGCCGACCTGGTGCGACTGCAAGAGGAGCTGAACTGGCGTTACGTCTCACTCTGGACCTTGGAGTCGTTCCGCGGACGCCTGATGCGCGGCGTGGTGTGCGCAGGATTGCTCGCGGTGGTGTTTTACGGAGTGGTGATCGCGGGCACGGCGTCCGCCTTGAATTTGAACGGCACTCTCCTCTGGATGATCGCCGGCGCAGGAATCCTGGGCGCACTTGCGAGCACGATGCGCCGGGTGCAACAGGCGGAGCTTGGCGGCAACACCGATCTCGAAATGGCGGGGTTAAACCAGGGCAATCTTGGCGTCTTCTTGTCTCCCGCCCTCGGCGGGCTTTTCGCGTTTGTGCTGACTGCGATCTTCGCCAGCGGGCTCATGAGCGGCGGAGCGTTTCCGAAACTCAGTTCCGACCTTTTCTGGGGCAGTTTCGACGGCGAATCTGTCGGGACTCAAGAGGTGGCCAAACTTCTGGTCTGGTCATTCATCAGTGGTTTTTCCGAACGCTTTGTGCCGGACAAATTGGCGAAGCTCGCCGCCGATGCGGCGTAACGCGACTGGCGGTGACGCGGTTCGTGCGGACAGAGGACGCGGGCTGGGATGGCACCCGCGCGGCGGCAGCCGTGCGCAATTCCTGCGCACCGGATCCGCCGCGTGCGCAAACAATGCGCATACGATTCTGAAACCAGGCGCACCGGCGCCGCGTCAGACCGCTGGCACGAATCGTGCAATCCATAACGTTCCCCGAATTATATGATCTCAGCATTCCAGTTTATTGTTCCAATCCTTCGCGGCGGGCACCGCGGGCTTCTTCGCGGAGTTTCCCTGTTTGCCGCCACCTGCCTTCTCTCGGTTTCGCTCCTGGCTCAAAACGCGACGCCAGCGGGCGACAACGCGGGCAGACGCCAGCGCGGCGGCGGCCAGGACAATGGCGGCGGCCGCGGGAATTTCGATCCCGCGCAGATGCAGGACCGCATGTTGAACTACCTGCGGGAGCAATTTGGGGTCACCGATGACAGCGAGTGGAGCGTGATCGCGGAGCGCATCGGGAAGGTGCTGGAACTCCGTCGCAACGCGCCGGCCGGCGGCATGGGCCTGGCGTTTGCCGGCCGCGGCGGCGCCGGTGGCGGCGGCGCTGCCGGCTCCGACGGCGGTCGAGGTCGTGGCGGCCGGGGGGGCTCGGTCAGTCCGGAGCAGGATGCCCTGCGCGCCGCATTGGTCGACAAACTGCCCGATGCTGAAATCAAGGCCCGGCTTGCCCGCCTGCGGGAAGTGCGCGCGCAGAACGCGGGGAAGGTGGAAAAGGCGCAGGAGGATTTGCGTGCCGTGCTGACGCCCCGGCAGGAGGCCATGGCGGTCATGGCTGGATTGTTACCCTGAAGGCACCGTGCTCACCGAAGACATTTCCCCCGCCGCGACCGGCACCAATGGCAACGGCAACTTCCCCGAGTTGCTCGGCCGCATGATTGCGGGCCGGCAGCTCACGACGACCGACGCGCGTACCTATCTGACTCAGAATCCCGGCCCCGAGGCCCTGACCGAGGAGCTCGTGCTGCGCTGGCTGGCCGTCGAATACAATGTCGCTTTCACCAGGCTCGACGAGCTGGAGCCGGACAAACAGGTCCTCTCGCTCTTCCCGGCCCGGCTGCTCCTGCGCGACGAATTGCTCCCGCTCCGGCGCATCGACAACCAGATTGAAATCGCGACGAGCCGTTTGTTTGCCACCCAGGGGCTCGACGGTTTGAAAGCCCTCACCGGGTTGCGCCTGCGCCCGGTGCTCGCGCCGACCGAGGCCATCCAGCGGGAGATGAAGAAACGGCTCGGCGTCGGCGCCGACACGATCGACACGCTCGACGAAGAAAGCGGCCTGCAGGTCGTCGACGACAGCGGCGGCGTCAACGACACGAACCTCGACGAGGCGGCCGAGGACGCTTCGATCATCCGCTTCGTCAACCAGGTGTTGAAGGACGCGATCGACCTGCGGGCGTCGGACATCCATCTCGAGCCTTTCGAAGACGAGTTGCGGATCCGCTACCGCATCGACGGCGTGCTGCAGGAGATCCCGGTCCCGGCGCAGGTGAAACGCTTCCAGCCGGCCATCGGTGCGCGCGTCAAGATTCTCGCCCATCTCAACATCGCCGAGAAACGCCTGCCGCAGGACGGGCGCATCAAGGTGCGCATCGATGCGGCGGAGGTCGACATCCGCGTATCCGTCATTCCCATGCTGCACGGCGAGGCGGTGGTGATGCGGCTGCTGCGCCAGAACGCAGCCCTCCGGGGGGTGCGCGACCTGGGCATGAGCGGACGCGAGCTGGCCTGCCTCGAACGCGTGCTCCAGCTCCCGCACGGCATCGTCCTCGTCACCGGCCCCACGGGCAGCGGCAAGACCTCGACGCTCTACACGGCGCTGCAGCAAATCAACGACACCGAGCGGAAGATCATCACGATCGAGGACCCGATCGAGTACCAGCTCAAGGGCGTCAACCAGATCCAGGTCTCCGAAAAATCGGGCCTGACCTTCGCCCGCGGGCTGCGGTCGATCCTCCGCCATGACCCCGACGTCATCCTGATCGGCGAAATCCGCGATCAGGAGACGGCGCAGATTGCGGTGCAGGCGTCGCTGACGGGTCACCTCGTGTTTTCCACGCTGCACACCAACGACGCCGCCGGCGCGGTGACGCGGCTCGTCGACATGGGCGTCGAACCGTACCTCGTCGCCTCTTCGCTCGAGGCCGTGCTGGCGCAACGGCTCGTGCGCGTGCTTTGCCCGCACTGCAAGGCTGTCGACGATTCGGCCACGGTGCGCGATTTCAAGACGCGGATCGGCATCCCGGCCGACGTGACGGTCTACCGCTCCGTGGGCTGCCGCGAATGCCGCAACACCGGTTTTCACGGACGCCGTGCGATCTTCGAGTGGATGGACACCAGCAGCGAGATTCGCCAGCTCGTCCTCAAGAGCGCGTCGACGGACATGGTGCGCGAGGCCGCGCGCCACGCCGGCATGCGGACCCTGGCCGAGGACGGCCGGCGGCTGGTCGCCACCGGTGTCACCACGATCGAGGAAGTCTTGAGCGTCACAACGGTGCAGGAGATGGCGCCCACGGCGGCGGCCCCGACCAAGCCGGACGCGGGCGAAAACGCGGCGCACCGCACGACGCGAGCAGCCTGATTCGCCCGCCCATGCCCCAGTTCGCCTACAAAGCCATGCAGCGCGACGGCGTCCTCGCCGAGGGCAGCCTCGACGCGAGCAGCCGCCATGAAGCGATGCGGCAGGTGGAGGTTCTCGGCCTGCGGCCGATCCGGCTCACGGAATCGGCCGGCGGCGCCAACGGGGCGGCCGGCAGCAACGGCGCCGCCGCCCAAGCGCCCGCCTCGCCGGGCGGATTCCAGTTCGGCCAGCCGCGCAAGATCACGGCGCGCATGCTCGAGAATTTCACGCGCCTGCTCTCGAGCCTCCTCGCCGCGGGCGTGCCCTTCAGCCGCGCGCTCGTGATCCTGCATCGCGAGGCGGCGGCGCCCGTCGCGAAGGACAAGTGGAAGGAGATCCACGATCTGGTGGTCGACGGCATGTCGTTGTCCAATGCGATGGCGCGCTCGCCGGAGACGTTTCCGCGGGTGTATGTCGCGATGGTCGAGGCGGGCGAGACGGGCGGATTTCTCGACGTGGTGCTCGCGCAGATCGCCGATTTCCAGGCGCGCGAAAAGGAACTCAAGGGCAAGGTGATCACCGCGATGATGTATCCGGCGATCCTGCTGGTGCTGGCGCTCGGGGTGCTGATTTTCCTGCTCGTTTTCTTCATTCCGCGTTTCCAGCTCGTGTTCCAAGGCTTCAACGCCGAGCTGCCGCTGATCACGCAGATGATCGTGAAGACGAGCGAGGGCGTCCGCGGCTACGGGCTGTTTCTCGCCGCCGGCGTGGTGGTCGCGGTCGTCGCGCTGCGCAACTGGTTCAGGTCGGAAAAGGGCCGCCGCGCGTGGGAGGGCATGATCCTCCGGGTGCCGACGGTCGGCCCGCTGCTCGCCCAGTTCGCGATGGCGCGCTTCTGCCGGATGCTCGGCACGCTGCTCGGGGCGGGCGTGCCGCTGATCAACGGTCTCAACGTCGCCCGCCGCTCGATCGGCAACCAGATCCTCGTCGACGCGGTGGCGGAGTCGATCGACCGGGTGAAAGAGGGCAAGCCGCTCGGCAAGAGCCTGGCCCAGAATCGCGCGCTCTTTCCCGGCGCCATTGTCGAGATGATCTCGGTCGCCGAGGAAAGCGGCAAACTCGACCACGAGCTGCTGCGCATCGCCAACGTCACCGAGAACGATCTCGATCGTGAGCTCAAGACCGTCGTCGCGCTCGCCGAGCCGATCATGCTGTTCGTGATCGCGACGGTCATCGGCACCATCTTCATCGGCATGGTGATCCCCATTTTCTCCCTCCAGGACCACATCAAATAACCCCTGCCATGAAATCGCAGAAAGATCGTTCTCCCTTTGCCTCGCGCCGCGGCCTTGCCCGCCGGGGCCATCGCGCCGCCGGCTTCACGCTCGTCGAGCTGCTGCTCGTGCTCGTCATCCTCGGCATTCTCGCCGCGCTCGTCCTGCCGAAGTTCACCGGCCGCACCGAGCAGGCGCGGGTCACCGCCGCGCAGACGCAGATCTCGACGTTTGGCACCGCGCTCGATGCCTATGAGGTCGACACCGGCAGCTATCCGCGCGGGCAGGATGGACTCCTGCAGCTCGTGGTCCAGCCGGCCGACGTGACCAACTGGCGCGGGCCGTATTTGAAAAGCGACATCCCCGTCGATCCCTGGGGCCACCCCTACCTCTACGAATTTCCCGGCAAGCTGAACCCCGCCGGCTATGACATCCGGTCGATGGGCCCGGATGGCCAGGCCGGCACCGATGACGACATCGTCAACGCCCGGATTTCGTCGCGGTGAATGGAGGCGCGTGCGTTGAATCCAAAAAATGAACCTTCCCCAGGGAGTCATTCTGAGCGGAGCGAAGAATCCAGCCGGATCCACGCCGGCGGGCGCGCTGCTGGATTCTTCGCTCCCGCTCAGAATGACAAACCGGGGACCGTTGCGACGCCGCCAGCAGCGCGCGCGCGCCTTCACCCTGGTCGAGTTGATTGTCGTCATGGTGTTGTTGCTGATCGTGGCCTCGATGGTGGCGCCGCGGATGTCGTCGTTTTTCCGTGGACGCGCCCTCAGCGCCGAGGGCCGGCGCATGCTCTCGTTGATCAACTACGGGCAGAGTCGCGCGGTCGCGGAAGGCGTGCCGGTGCTCCTGTGGATCGATGCCGGCAGCTCAACCTACGGGCTGGAGATTCAGGCGGGTTTCGCCGGCTCCGACGAACGCGCCGTGACGTATACGGCCGAGCCCACGCTGACCCTGGAAACACCGACCGTCGCGGCGGAGCAGGCGTCGGAGCTGGACGACGAGAAACTCGGTCTGCCCGAAGACCTCGCGGTGATTCGTTTCAACCCCGATGGATTCTTCGACGACGTCAGTGTCAGCCGGATTGTGATTCGGCAGGGGGACGAGGGCGCGTTGGAGCTCGTCCCGGCCGCGAATCGGCTCCGTTATGAAATTCGCCCCGTCACCATCGCCAATTAAGGCCATCGGCCCCGCGCCGCGCAGACGTGCCCGGCGTGCTTTCCGCACCGCCGGGTTTACCCTCGTCGAGGTGCTCGCGGCGCTGTTGATGATGGCCATCATCATCCCGGTTGCGATGGAGGGCATGAGCATCGCCAGCCGGGCAGGGGTGCTGGGCCAGCGGAAGGCGGCTGCCATGCGCGTGGCCGAGCGCGTCCTCAACGAGTTGATGGTCGAGGGCGAAACCGTCCACACCTCGAGCAGCGGCGTCACCGCCGACGGGGACACGAGTTATCCGTGGACGATGCGGTCGGAACCGTGGTCGGAGGACGCCATGCTGCAACTGACCGTGGTGGTGACGTTCACGGTGCAGGGTGGCGATTACACTGTGAGCGCGAGCACGCTGATGGCCTCGACCTCCGCGAATGCCGGCGAGGTGGCAGCAATCCCATGAAGCGCGACCGCTTCAATCCTCATCGTTCGCGCGGCGGCTTCACGTTGCTGGAGCTGCTCGTCGCCACCGCGGTCGGCGCGATCGTTCTCCTGGTAATCCAGACGACGTTCTTCGGCGCGCTGCGCCTGCACAACACGACCCACGCTCGCATCGACGACGATTTGTCCGTACAGCGCGCGCTCGGGATTGTGCGGCGGGATTTCGCGGGACTCATGCTGCCCGGCGGCGTGCTTTCCGGCCAGCTCCAGACGGAAAACTTCTCGTCGCTGACGCGGGACTCCTATGGCGAGCGGGTCAGCCCCGATCTGTTTACCAACTCCGGGAAAATCGATGGCTGGAATCCGTTTTCCGAGGTGCAGATGGTGGCCTACTACCTGGCGCCGGCGGCCGATGGCGGCGGCGGCAAGGACCTTGTCCGCGTCTTGACGCGCAACCTCCTCCCCGTCCAGGAGACGAGCGCGGAGGATCGCGCGCTGCTCGCGGGAGTCGCGAGCGCGAGCGTCAGCTTTTTCGACGGAACCGGCTGGGTCGACACGTGGGACTCCACCGCCACATCGACCTTGCCGCGCGCGTTGAAGCTCATCCTGGTAATGATGCCGCACGATGCGAGCCAGTCTCCGGCGGCGCCGATCGAACTGGTCGTGCCTGTCATGGTCACGACCACGACCAGCCAGCGGGAGGCGGAGGCGGAGGAAGAGGCGATGCCATGACGCACGCGAGTTTCAATCGTGGCCGTAACAATTCAGTTGGCTGGGGGTGGAACGCGATCCGCCAAAGGCGGACAAGCCCCTGTGCGTCCTCCGGCGCATCCGGGCGCGTTTTTCCTGCGGACGCGGCCAGACGGCGCCCGGAGGTCGCCGTCCACCTTTTGGTGCTCGGCGGTTCGCTCTCGAACTGGATGTCGACTGCATGGACACGGCTTGGGCGGAGTGGTGTGGCCCGCCTCGTGGGCGGCGGGACGGTTTCACGCCCGAACTTCCGCCAGTTCCTGCATTCGCGGACAGGGCCGGCTGCGTCGCGCGGCCGACGCGGTTCGGTGTTGATCATCGTCATCTGGGTCTGCCTCGGGCTGGTCGCGCTGACGGTTTATTTTGCGAGTGCGATGAGCTCCGAGCTCCACGCCGCCGGCAACCGCGTCGCCGAGGTTTCCGCGCGCCAGGCCGTGGCGGGTGGAACCCGGTATGCGGCTTTCGTGCTGAGCCAGTTCGCGACCAACGGCACCGTGCCGCACATCGAGGATTACAGGTCGGAGGCTCTTCCCGTCGGCGATGCGAGTTTCTGGTTCATCGGGCGCGATCCGAATCAAACCCCGACGAACGAGCCGGTGTTCGGCCTGGTCGACGAGGCCTCCAAGCTGAATCTGAACACTGCCACGCGTTCGATGCTGGAAGCCCTGCCCGGCATGACGCCCGAGCTGGCCGACGCGATCGTGAGCTGGCGGCGGAGCGCTAATGCGCCATCGAGCCTGGAGGGCAACGCCGACAACACCTACGCGCGCCTCGACCCGCCGCGACTCAACAAGGCCGGACCCTTCGAAACGGTCGACGAGCTCCGGCTGGTTTACGGCGCAACGCTCGACCTCCTGTTCGGCGAGGACGCCAACCGCAACGGCGCCCTCGATGACAACGAGAACGACGGCGAGCAGTCGGCTCCGCGCGACAACGGCGACGGCCTCGTCCAGCCGGGGATCCTGGAATATGTCACGGTTTACAGCCGCCAGCCCAATACGCGCGCAGACGGATCGCGTCGCATCAACATTGCCACGCCGCAGACCCGCCCGCAGTTGAACAACCTGTTGCAACGCCAATTCGGCGGGCAACGCGCCGCGCAAATCATGGCGGCCACCGGCGCCGGCGCCCTGCGCAGCGTGGCCGAATTCATGGTGGTGAGCCGGATGACCCCCGAGGAGTTCGCCCGCATCCAGGGCGACATCACGACGAGCAATGGCGGCACGGTGCAGGGGCTCGTCAACGTCAACACGGCCAGCGAGACCGTGCTCGCGTGCATTCCCGGCATCGGCCCCGAGAACGCGTCGGCGTTGGTGGCCTACCGGCTCGCGCATCCGGATGTCCTCACCTCGTTCGCGTGGATCGCGCAGATTCTGAACCGCGCCGCGATCGTCCGCGCCGGCCCTTACATCACGGATCAATCCTTTCAGTTTTGCGCCGATGTCGCGGCGGTCGGGCACTCCGGTCGCGGTTACTGCCGGGAAAAAACCATCTTTGACATGAGAAGGGGCACGCCACGCATCGTGTTCCACCAGGATTTCACTGCCTACGGCTGGGCGCTCGGCGCGCAATTGCGGCAGTCGCTCAAGGAGGCGAGGGACAACCGCACATGAAATGGAACACCCGCAAACGACTGCAATCCGTCCTCGGTCTGTCCGTGGCCGACGGCCAGCTCCGGGCCGCCCAGGTGGCGCGCGCCAAGAGCGCCGTCGCGGTGCTGAAATCCACCACGGCCACCCTCTCGCTCGATCTGTTTCATCCCGAGATCGAGCTGATCGGCCACGAATTCAAGAATCACCTCGAGGCGGCCCGGATTCGCGAGCGGCACTGTGTCGTCGCGATTCCGGCGCGCTGGATCATGAGCCAGCACACCAAGGTGCCCGATCTCTCGCCGGAGGACACCGCGAGCCTCCTCGCGATCGAGGCGGAGAAAGGCTTTCCCTGCGATCCCGACGAACTGCAAATCGCGCGTTCGCCGCACCGTTCGGCGGAAAGCGCCTACGTCACGCAGCTCGCGATCCGCAAGGATCAGCTGACGCGACTGATGGCGGTGACGAAGAGCGCCGGGCTGAAGCCGGTGAGCTTTTTGCCCGGTCTTGCCGCGCTGCCCGGTGCGGTCACGCCGGCCGGCGAAGGACGCATGACGCTTAGGCTCGAACCCAAGGGCGCGACGCGGCTCAGTTCCGCCGGCGGTGGCATCGCGGCGTTTCGCACGCTGGAGGCCACGATCGACTCGGAGGCGGGCGAAAATGTCGTCAACGGCGCCGCGCTGGCGCGCGAGCTGCGGATCACGTTCGAACAGGTGCCGGCCGATTTGCGCCGGGAGGTGCGGCAGTTATGCCTGCGCGGCGACGAAACGATGGCCCGCCAGCTCGAGGAAATACTCGGCGGCTGGGCTCGCGACGCCGGATTGCAGATCGAGCGCGATCCGGCGCCGGCCCGCGCGGTCGCCGAGGAGATCGTCGAGCAACTGGGGATCCGGTATCTCAAAGATGGTGCGCCGGAGCTGGAATTTCTGCCGCCGCGGCCGAGCCGTTGGTCCCGGTTGCTGTCCGGCTACAGTTCCCGGCGGCTCGCCGTAGCGGGATTCGCCACCGCCGCCGCCGCGGTGGTCGCGCTGGGCGCGTTCGGCTGGCAGGAATACCGCCTCTGGTCCCTCCGCTCCGAATGGGCGGCGATGGCGGCCCAGGTCAAGGAGCTCGACGCCGTCACCGCGCGCATCCGGGAATATCGCCCCTGGTATGACACCTCCTTCCGCAACCTCACGATCATGAAACGGGTGGTGGAATGTTTCCCCGACAACGGCAGCGTCACGGCCAAGTCGGTCGAAATCCACGGCGTGGCGAACATCAGCGTGACCGGCACCGCGCGCGACAACGCCTCGCTGCTGCGCACGCTCGACCAGTTGCGCCAGGCCAAGGAAATCACGGGCCTGAAAATCGAACAGATCCGCGGCAAGACGCCGGCGCAGTTCACCTTCACCTTCCGCTGGAGCGGAAATCCCGGGACATGAAACTCAATCCCACCAACCGCCAGCGTTTGCTCGTCATTGTGACCGCCGCCGCCCTGCTGCTGCTGGTCCTCGACCGCATCGTGTTCACCCCGCTGGTCAACACGTGGCGGGCGCGGACCGCCGAGGTTGCCCGGCTGCAGAAAAACGTGACCGAGGGCCGCGGGGTGATCGCCCGCGCGGCGCGCACCCAGGCGCTCTGGGCCGAGATGCAATCGCAGGCGCTGCCCAAGGAACCCGCGCAAGCCGAACAGGAGTTGATCTCCGCTTTCGATCGTTGGGGTCGGTCGAGCAACATCGAGCTCGGCTCCATCAAGCCGCAGTGGAAACGCGGTGCGAGCGCCCGTAACTCGCAGCTCGAGTGCCGCGTCGATGCCAGCGGTTCGGTGGCGACGCTCAGCCGGTTTCTCTACGAGGTGGAAAAATCACCCCTCGCCCTGCGCATCGATTCGGTCGAGCTCACCGCGCGCGACGAGCTCGGACAAAAACTAACGCTCGGCCTGCTCGTGAGCGGGCTGCGGCTCGCGCCGCTGGAGGGAAAACCATGATTTCGTCGATGTCCATTGGAGTAGCCCGCCTCGTGAGGGGCGGTACCGTTCGCCGCCTGGCCTCGCCCAGGTCCCTGCTCCCACGAGCAGGGCTACCGGGGTCGCACGCCGGTCTCTTCCGGCGGCTCGCGTTGGTTGCGCCGATGATTCTCGTGCTCGGCACCGTCTCGGTCCACGCCGCCCGCAATCCCGACAAGCCCGACAAGCCGGACAAAATCGACAAACTGGAACGGATCGACAAACTGGAACGGATCGACAAGCCGGACAAATTGGAAAAGCCGGGCAGGGCCGAACGACGGGAAATGTTTGAGAGCGCGGCCCGGGCCGACCGGTCCGACAAGATGGACCGGCGCGACAAGATCGACCGGCCCGGCCAGAGCGAGCGGGCGGCCAAGGTCGAACGCTTCGCCCGAGCCGATCGAGCCAGCGCCTCCGATGCTGCGCCGGCTCCGTCCTCGGCGCCGGATTCCCAATTCGATGGCTTCCGGCTCATCGTTGACCGCAATATTTTCAACCCGAACCGCGTCGGGCGCACGCGCCCCAACGCCGAAGAGAGGCCGCCGCGGATCGATGTTATCGCGCTGGTTGGCACGATGCACCACGACAACAGCGTCGTCGCTTTTTTCGACAGCCCGGATCCGACGTTCCGGACGACGCTGCGCGAAGGCCAGTCGGTCGGCGGATTCAAGGTCGAGCGCATCCGGCCGGACGGCGTCGACCTCGCGGGCGGAGACAAACCGGTATCGCTCAAAGTGGCCCAGGAACTGCGCCGCACAGAAGGCGGCGAGTGGAGCGTGGCCGCGACGGAACCCCCGCGTTCCGATCCGGGCGCCACCGTCTCCCGCGAAAGCCCTGCCTCCTCCCAGCCGGCGGCGCCGCCGCCGATTCCCCCCGACGCGTCCGACGCGCTCAGACGCCTCATGGAGCAACGACAGAAACAATTGAAACAATGAAAACGACGATCGCCACGCCGACTTTCTGGCTCTCCCTTGCCCTGCTCGCCGCGAGCGCGCACGCGCAGGATGCCGCCGCCCCCGCGGCGGCGACCGCGCCCACGCCAGATCCGTCCGTCATGCCCGCGCGTGGCGCCAATCCGGCGGCCACGTTGCGGTTTAACTTCCGCGGCGCCCCGCTCGAGACGGTGCTCAACTACATGAGCGAGGCGGCGGGCTTCATCATCCTGCTCGACGCGCCGCTCCGCGGCACCGTCGACATGTGGAGCGCGCAGCCGGTGACCCGGGAGGAAGCGGTGCAGCTCCTCAATTTCGCGCTGAACAAGAACGGCTACGCGGCCACGGTCAAGGGCCGCAACCTGATCGTCAGTTCCAAGGACGAGGCGAAAAAGAAGAACATCCCGATCCGTACCGGCAACGATGCGCACGAGATTCCCGACGACGCCGAAATGGTCATGCAGATCATTCCGCTGCGCCGGATCGATGCCGCCCAGGCCGCGCGCGATCTCGCCACCTTGCTGCCGGCCTCCGCCACGCTCACCGCCAACCAGGACAGCAACTCGCTTATCGTGACCGATACCAACAGCAACATCCGGCACATCGTCGAGCTGGTCGGCGCGCTCGACACGTCGGCCGACACCGTTTCGACCTTGCGCGTCTTCAAGTTGAATAACGCGGACCCCGTGGAGATGGCCCAGCTGTTGACGAATCTCTTCAGTCCCACGACCGGACGCGGCGGCGCGGGATTCGTCCCCGGTGCGTTTGGCGGGCTTCCGCCGGGCGCACTCGCGGCCGTGGCCGCCGCGGCGGGACGTGGCGGCCCCGGCGGCAACAGCAGTCGCGGCGGCCGCGGGGGCAGCGCCGCCACCACTCGCGCCACCCCGGTCGTGGCGGTCGCCGATGCGCGTACGACCTCCGTCATCGTGACCGCTTCGAAGGAAACGATGAACGACATTGCCGAGATCATCGAGCAGCTCGATGCCAGCTCGGCACGCAAGCAGAAGGTCTTCGTCTACACGATGGAGAACGCCAACGTGAAGCAGGTCGAGTCGGTGCTCAAGAATCTGTTCCAGAGCAGCAACCAGCGCACGTCGACCACGAACCAAGCCGACCCGTTGGCCACGCGCGCCACGAGCAATTCCCAAACCACCACGACCAACAGGTCTCTCGGCACGCCCACCACCGGCGGCCAGCGGTGATCGGGCCCGGTTTCCTCCACTTCAACTTCACCATCCTTCCATGACATTCAATACTCTCCGACCGCACACGCGCACGCTGTTCGTGGCCGCACTGGCATTGCTCGCCGTCGCCGACGCGCTGGCCCAGGCCCGCGGCGGTGCAACCGGCGCCCAGGGCCGCGGCGGCACCGGCGGCGCTGCCGTCCCCAGCCGTGGCACGGGTGGCACGGGCGGCTTCAGCGGCGGCCAGGGCGGCACGCGCCAGTATCCCAACTCGACCATGGTCGGCGATGCCACGATCACGAGTGACATGGACACCCGTCGGCTCATCGTCGTCGCCGACGACGATACCAACGAGAGCATCAAGGCCATCATCGCGAACCTCGACAAGCCGAAGCCCCAGGTGCTGATCAACGTGGTCTTTGTGCAGGTGACCCACGACAAGGACCTCGACCTCGGTTCCGAGGCCCTGTTCACCGGCACTATCGCGGTAAAAACGAATCCCACGGGCATCGCGCAGACGAAGTTCGGCCTCGCGGACAAGCTCAACGATCCCACGGGGTACGGCCTGTTCTACAAAATCATCGGCCGCGACATCAACGCCACGCTCCACGCGCTCGCCGGCGTCAGCAAGACGGAGATCCTTTCCCGCCCCTCGATCCTCACGCGCAGCAACCAGCAGGCGACGATTCTCGTTGGCCAGTCCGTGCCGATCATCACCAACTCCCGCGTGAGCGACGTGAACAACACCACGATCAACACCGTCCAATACCAGGATGTCGGGATCATCCTTCGCGTGACGCCGTTCATCACCCAGGAAGGCCTGGTCGAGATGATCATCGCGCCGGAAATCTCCTCGCTCAGTGCGACGACCGTGCCGATCTCGAACACGGTGAACTCGCCCGTGATCGACAAGCGCTCGGCCGACACGGTCGTCGTGACGCCGAGCGACCAGACCATCGTCATCGGCGGGCTCATTTCGACGCAGACGTCCGATCGCGACAAGAAGGTGCCTTTCTTCGGCGACATCCCACTGCTGGGCTACGCCTTCAAGCGGAAACAAAAGGTCGACACCAAGACGGAGCTGCTCATTTTTCTCACCCCCCATGTCGTGCAGAACCCGGCTGATCTCTCAACCCTCGCCAAGGAGGAGCGCGCGAAACTGGATCTCGCCCCCAAGGCGTTCGAAACGAAAGAAATGGACCGCTATATCGGTCCGCAATGAACGTACGGTTGAAAGGGCGTAGGTCTTCGGCGACGTTCTACGCCTCATCATGCGCTGGCCCGTCGGGAAACGAAGCCTCGGTGTCTACGCCGTCCTCCTGGGATGTGCGCTGGCGGTCTGTGCGTGGCAGCGGGCCGAGCACTTACGGTTTGAGCGCGCCGCGGCGCAAACGCTGATCAACCGCGGCCGGGACATCACCTCGACGCTCGGCGTGGTGGTGCGCTCGCAACGCCGCGGCGGGTTTGTGACGAAGGATCGCATCGAATCCGCCCTGCAGGACCTCGTCCGCCCGGGCGAACTCGAGTCGATCGCCATCCTCGGCGCCACCGGCGAGACGATCGCCAGCGCGGGCCGGACGGTCGAACTCACGCCGGAAATATTGCGCGCGCGCGGCGTCCACTGGCAGGATCGCACGTTGACCTTGATGAACCTGATGGACCTCGGCGCCGTCGGCGCCGAGGACCACGCCCGCACCCCGCCGCCCATCGTTCTGCCGGATCGCCGCGCTTTCCGCACCCCGCCGAAAGGGCGCACCGATGCGCCGGCGGCGAAGGGCGGGGAACCGGCCGGCCCCAGCGGGTCGCCGCGCTCGCCTTTCGGCCGGCCGTCGTGGATGAGCAACGAGGAATATGAATCGGTCATTCAGAAACAGGGCGTGCACAGCCTGGTGATTGCGCTCTCGACGGACGAGATGCACCGCGCGGTCCGCAACGATCTGCTCCTGCGCTCCGCCCTCAGCCTGCTCGTGGGCATCGCCGCAATCATTTCCGCGCTCGCCTGGCGCAACGTGCAGAAAAACGCCGAGCTGCAGATCCGGCTCGTCAAGATCGGCGAGATGAACACGCATCTCACCGAGATGAACTTCGCCGCGGCCGGCCTCGCACACGAGACCCGCAATCCGCTCAACCTCATTCGCGGCCTCGCGCAGATGATTGCGATGCAGGCCCAGGGCGCGCCGAAGCTGAAGGAGCACGCCGCCACCATCCTCGAGGAAGCGGATCGCGTGACCGTGCAGCTCAACGAATTCATCAATTACTCCAAGCCGCGCGAGGCGCATCCCGCCCCGGTGGAGCTGTCGCGGCTCGTCGCGGATGTCGCCCGCACGCTGCAGCCGGACATCGAGGAAAAGCAGATTCGGCTCCAGTTGCCGGAGTCGCCGCTCACGATCGAGGCCGACGAGCCGCTCTTCCGGCAGGCGCTGTTCAATCTGTTGCTGAACGCGGTGCAGGCGGTCGGAGCCGCCGGGCAAATCGCCATCCAGTGGTCGTCCAGCGGCGGGCGCGAGGCGACGCTCGAGATCCGCGACGATGGGCCGGGCGTGCCGGCGGCCGAACGCAGCGCGATCTTCAAGCCGTACGTCACCAAGCGGCCAAAGGGCATGGGCCTCGGTCTGGCGATCGTGCATCAAATCGTGTCAGCGCACGGCTGGGAAATCGGGTGTGACGAGAATCAGCCACGCGGCGCGGTCTTTCGCATCCGCCATCTCAAAGTCGCCGCCCCGGCCACATGAACTCAAATCCCGCCGTTCCCTCGGATGAGCCACTCGCTGGCGCTCGTAGCCACGAGCGCCAGCGAGTGGTGGCTGCGGAATTTCAGGTGAAGGACGACGCCCCGGCTCCGGCCTCCATTCTCATCGTGGATGACGACCGCGGCCAGCGGAGTCTGTTGGAGACGTTCCTCCGCGCCCAGGGCTTTCACACCGAATCGGCCGAGTCGGGGGAGGCCGCGCTGGAGATGTTGCGGAAGGGGTCGTTTGCGATGCTGATCAGCGACGTGCGCATGCCGGGGATGTCGGGAATCGAAACCCTCCGGCGTGTGCGGCAAAAACATCCGGCGCTCCCCGTGCTCCTTGTCACAGCGTTCGCGAACATCCGCAGCGCGGTCGCGGCGATGCGGGACGGGGCCGTCAACTATCTGGCCAAGCCGATCGATCTGGACGAGTTGATCGCCTCCGTGCGGCTCGCCACCGAGCGCCGCGGCCACGTGATCCCGCCGGCCCGGATGGAGCGCAGCGTCCCCTCCGGCATCATCACGGTCAGTCCGCTGATGCATGCGGTATTTCGCGATGCCGCCGTGATTGCGCCGTCCGAAACGCGCGTCTTGATTACGGGCGAGAGCGGAGTGGGGAAGGAGGTTGTCGCCGATGTGATTCACGCCTGGAGCCCGCGCGCGAAGGGACCGCTCGTAAAGGTGAACTGCGCGGCGATTCCGGAAAACCTGCTGGAGAGCGAGCTCTTCGGCCACGAAAAGGGTGCGTTCACCGGCGCCCACCAGCAGCGCATCGGGCGTTTCGAGGAGGCGGACGGCGGCACCATTTTCCTCGATGAAATCGCCGAGCTCCCGCCCTCGCTCCAGGCGAAACTCCTGCGCGTCATCCACGACGGCACCTGTCGCCGGATCGGCTCGAGCCGCGATCTCCGCACGAACGCGCGGGTGCTGGCGGCGACCAACCGCGACTTGGAGGCGCAAATCGCTGCGGGAAAGTTTCGCGAGGATCTCTTCTACCGGCTCAATGTGATGGAGCTGCATGTCCCGCCGTTGCGCGAACGGCCGGAGGACATCGTGCCCCTGGCGACGCATTTCATCACTCAATTTTCGCAGCAACCATCGCGCTTTTCCGCCACCGTGTCCGCGTGTTTGAAGGCCTATCGGTGGCCGGGAAACGTGCGTGAACTGCGCAATGCGATGGAGCGGGCCGCCCTGCTGTCGCGGGGCGAAATCGTCCTGCCGGAGCATCTGCCGGCGCGAATCATGGGCGCCAAACCGGAGGCCGGGCCGGCCGAGCCCGGCGACGCCCAGCGCCTGGAGCAGATTGAGCGCGAGGCCATCCTGAAGGCGCTGCGCAACAACCACTATAATCGGACGGAAACGGCCCGGGAACTGGCCATCAGCCGGCGCGCGCTCACCTACAAGCTGCAACGCCTCCGGGAGGAGGGCGTGCCCATCGATCCCGTCGAGCCGGAGTCGTAGGCGGAATGTTTCAGTTGCTGGAAGGTGGAACGCGATCCGCCGGAGGCGGACAAGGCCCTGTGCGCATCTGAGGCATCCGGGCGCGTTTCTCCGGCGGACGCGGCCAAACGGCGCCCGGAGCTCGCCGTCCACCTTTGGGTGTTCGTCTGCTCAACTCTCGTGCAGAAGGAATATCCAAGGCGTTCAAACCTCTGGCCCACGGAACACCCGGAAAAGACGGAAGAAGAGTTTCCGAGTTCCGTGTCTTCCATGTGTTCCGTGGGCACTACCGAGTTTGTCGTTCTGAGGGGTTTGATGCCGAAGCCCTGAGCGGAGCGAACGGGGAAGAATCCAAAAGCGCGACCGTCACCCTGAATTCGTTCGACAGCCCGCAGGGCGGCCGGGCACAACTTCACGCATCCGCATGACCGAACCGACCCCGTTCGCGCCACCCCCCGCCGCCCAATCCGACTCCGGACTGTTGCGCTCCCTTGGCCTGTTCACCACCATCACGATCATTGTCGGCGGAGTCATCGGCTCCGGCATTTTCAAGAAGCCCGGCGTGATGGCGGCGCAGGTCGGTTCGCCGGAGGTGCTGCTCTTTGTCTGGGTGCTCGCCGGCGTGATCACGATTTTCGGGGCGATGAGCATCGCCGAGGTGG
This sequence comes from Verrucomicrobiota bacterium, assembly GCA_016209255.1. Taxonomy (GTDB): domain Bacteria; phylum Verrucomicrobiota; class Verrucomicrobiia; order Opitutales; family Opitutaceae; genus ER46. The sequence continues at coordinate 29,548 of JACQWL010000006.1, read as the reverse complement.
CAGGCATCATACCGGAGACGGGTGGCCAGTACGTCCACTTCGACCGCATCTACGGTCCGTTTGTGGCGTACCTTTTCGGCTGGTCGCTTTTCGCGGTGGTCCAGACAGGCTCCATCGCCGCGCTGGCCTACGTGTGCGCCGAGGCGTTCGATCGCGTCGTGCCGCTGCCCGAACTGGGTGGGACGATCGGCGGCCTCGTCCTGCATCTTCCGGTCATCGGCGACATCGCCCCGTTCAAGGAAGCCGGCATCAAGGCCGTTGCCCTCGCCGTCATCGGCGGCCTCACGGCGGTTAACTACCTCGGCGTGCGTTTTGGCGGCATGGTCCAGAATGTTTCCACCATCGCCAAGCTGGCGGGAATGTTCGCGTTGGTAGTGGTGGCATTTCTCCTGTCGGAAGTGGGACGCGTCGCGAATTTCACCACTGCGAGCGCGACGATCCGCCCGCAAGGCGTGGCGATGATTGCCGCCGTCGCGGCGGCACTGCAGGGCGCCTTCTGGGCCTTTGACGGGTGGAACAAACTCACCTTCATCGCCGGCGAGGTAAAGGAGCCGCAGCGCACGATTCCCCGCGGACTGGTCATCGGGATGTTCATCGTCACGGCGATCTACCTGTCAATGACGCTGGCCTACATCTACGTGATGCCGGTCGATCAGATGGCCGTCTCGAAGCTCGTCGCCGCCGACGTGGCGGAACGCTGCGTGCCGGGGGGTGGAATATGGATCTCCGTCGCGATCGTGATTTCCACTTTTGGAGCCTGCAATGCGACCATCCTGGCCAGCGCGCGGATTTACTTCTCGATGGCGCGGCAGAACGTCTTCCCGCGATTTCTCGGCGCGGCGCACCCGCGTTTTCACACCCCGGCGGCTTCGCTCGTGGTCCAGGCGGTGTGGAGCAGTGTGCTGCTGTTCAGCGGCACGTTCGACACCCTCACCGATACGCTGATTTTCGTGAGCTGGATTTTTTATGCGGCGGCCGCCTACGGCGTGCTGCTGCTGCGCCGCCGGCTGCCGGATGCGCCCCGGCCTTTCCGGGTGCCGGGCTATCCGGTTGTGCCCTGGATCTTCGTGCTCTTCGCCGCGGGCTACCTCGTGATGACGATCTACAACGACATCGCGAGCTACCAAAAGGCGGTGGCGGCGGGGCAGCCGGGTTTCATCAACTCCGCCTTTGGCGCCGTGCTCGTGCTGGCTGGCGCCCCGGTGTACTTCTACTACCGCGCCCGGCAGCGGAAGCTGGCAGCTCCGCTCGAGCGATGAGGGCGGGGAGATCTGCCGCGGATCGATTCGCGGCGGCCCGACAGGTTGTCTCAACCGGATTCCGTCCTCTGCCACGAAGCGGGTAAGATCGGCGATGTCCGCGCCGGCCGGGGCTTTTCCAGGAAATTTTTTGCCGGAACGTCATTGTGGCAACGTTGACTCTCCCCCTAAATCAACCTCACTCCACCTTCCAGCCATGACTGAAAAAATCACCGGCAACCATATCGTCGTGTTGAAGAACCAGATGGTTCTCGCCGCCCACGAAATCGAGCCGCTGCCAGCAGGGGCGCTCATTCGTTTTCGTGGCACCGAGGTGCAGATCCGCATTGCGAGAATCCGTTCCGGTATGCCAAGGCATCTGGGCCGCTCACGGTTGCCACCGACGCGATTGAATTCAATACGCGGCTCTTTCTTTCGCGTCATCTCCCGGGTGTTTCTTACGAGGCCATCGTCAACGAAGCGAATCAGAGATTTGCTAAAAAGATGCAGCGGGCCAATCTTGCGCTCGCACCGATCAACGATGTCGATTTGCGAACAAAGATCACTCCCGTCGATCTGGACCTGGGATGACCCCCGGTTCCCGCTTGAACGCCTCAAAGCCAGGTGGATCGATGGCTCGGCTCTAGACGCCGACGCGGTGGCCGCGGTCCGCTACAATCGCGACCACAATCCCGACATACGCATCCGCGAAGAATGTCGGGTGTTGCTCCACGCCGCCGGCCCTAAGCGTCGCGCCGGCGGCGCGGCAGACTCCTTGAGGAGGCGCGCCACGGCGGCCAGATTGCGCAAAATGATCGTCCAGGTGCCGCCGGCGTAGTTTTCGGGCGCAATGAAACGGGCGGAGACTTGCGTTTCCGCCCGTGCTGCCGGCGGTCTCATGCCTTGGCGGATGATTACTGCACGACCCGGGCGGCCACCACCCGGCCCTCGACCAATTCGATGTAGAGCGTGCCGAGCGTGACGTCGTTTACGTCGGTCACCGTGGGTTGCGACGGGCTGGCCTTTGTGCTCATCAAGCTGGGGCCGCCTGGCGCGCTTGACGAAAGCACCGTGCCGGAAGGTCTGGCCCCGGGGGTGCTGCCACCGATTTTTACGGCACCTTCCTGGCCATAGAGGAAATTCCGATAACTCCAGATTTCGATGCGGCCGCGGTCGGTTTCCATGGCGTCAACCCGGTTCGGCTTGCCCAGGGACATGTAGAGGAGTTCCGGCGTGAAGCCGTGGTCGAAAAGGCCATCTGAAACGAGCTTCCGGTTGAACGGATCGAGCGAGGCAAAAAGCGCCGCGTTTTCCTGAATCCGGGAGGCGCGGGTGTTCTGGCATCCGGACATTAGGATGGCGATGAACAGCACTACCATGCTTGCGAGATCGGTGGGCTTCATGATGAATCCGGGCTCAAGTGAGGATAACTCAGGAGAAAAAATGCATGATTCGCGCGACGGATTGGTGACGCGCCGAGGCGCATGCCTCGGGGGAAAAGCGGCGAAAACCACCCGGCCGAGGGCCGGATGAAACAGCGCGAAAGGGCACGCCAAGCGTGCAGAAAAAAAGCGGAGGCCGTGAACCGGCCTCCGCTTTGCGATTGTTTGCGCAATGCGCAGCCGGCGATTAGAATCTGACCGTGCCGGTCATCAGCCAGTTGCGTGCGGGCGATTGTGCGAAGGAACCTTCCGAGTATTTCTCGTCCAAAAGATTGTACACGCCCAACGAGGTCGTCAGACGGTAACCGAAGATTTCCCAAGGATAGCCAATCGTGGCATCGAACACCACATAGTCGCCGGATTGGTAGCCGCCGGCCAGGGGATTCCAGTCCACCGAGCGGCTGACGACCGCCTTGGAGGAATAGCGCATGCCAAGCCCGAGCGCGGCACCGCGAGCAACCGTGTCGGTGAGGGTGTACTTGCCGAAGGCGTTGAGGCGGTATTCCGGCACGTTCTCCAGGCGGGCATTGTAATAGATGTCCGAGGCGATCTTGGCGGCGGCGGACGAGGCGGTGTACGCCGCGCTACCGGGAGCGGCCCGGGTCTTGTCGAAAACCGTCTTTGCGGTCCAGAGCCACGACCCATTGATCACGGCCTGGAAGTTTCGGCGCGGTGACCAGATGACCTCAGCTTCCGTGCCTTCGATCCGGTTCTTCAGATCGGTGGTCCGCCAGCGGAAGTTGCGGGTGTTGTAACCATAGGTGCCCGGGGCAAACAGCGTGGTGCTGAAGTTGAACGGCTCCTCCAAATTCGACTGCTTCGCGCCATCGTCGAGCTTCTGATTGGAGCGCTCACCGCGGAAGAACGAGAGCGTGCCCACGATTCGGTTGTCGGTCGTCGAGAGCTTGGCGCCGAATTCGACGTTCGTGCCGGCTTCGTTCTTGATTTGAGCATACGCGCCCTTCGCTTCCATGACCTGCTTGGCCTGGGCCACCGACGTGATCACCTGACCCTGGTAGGTAAAGCGGCCGCCGCCAAAATCGAGGGCGCTCTGGTAAACACCCAGTTCGTCCGAAAGACCGGGTCCGGGGAAGAAGCCGCCGACATTGCCGGAGTTGAACTTGAACAGTCTCGAGGCCGACGCATAAACGTTGACCTGTTTCGTGAGGGCGAACGAAAGCCCAGCCGTCGACGACCGGCCTTTTTGATCGAGCGGGATGGTCTGTTGATAGGCCTTGGAATGGCCCCACACATCCTCAGGATAGGCGCCGGGGTTCGTAATCATGTCGGCCGTGAAGATGTACCACGGGAAGTTGTTCGACTGATCCTGCCAGCGTTCCCAGCGCTTTTCTTCGCGGTAGCCGGCCAGCACGGTCAGGCGATCGTTGAGGAACGATCCCTGGTAGTTGGCGTACATGCTTTGAATGGTCGGGCGGTAGCCGTCGAGCGCGTTGCGGTCGTCCTGCCAGTAGACGCTGATGTCGGGGCTGATTTCGGCGCCTGGGTCCCAGTTGGTGTAAATCTGGCGCACCGGTTTGATCGTGCCGTCGCGCTGTCGGATGACCTGATTGACCGGCACGCCGCCAAAATCATAGACTTTCGGGTTTACCGGGTAATCCGGATTGGACGTTGCGTTGCGCGCTCCCGGCAGAAACGCCAGATTGACGTCGGAAGCCGCGGCCTTGCCGAGGTAAAGCTGGCGCCAGTCGGACTTCTGGCCACCGATCAGCAGCTTGTTCTTGGTGCCCCAACGGTCGTGTTGAAACACGAGATCGATGAGGGATGTCTTCGTTTCCCGGTAATAACCGGAGCCACCCGCGCTCAAGCCTACGTTCCAATGCACGCCGTCGGCATAAGGAGTGGTGACGGCGCTGTTGCCGAAGTTATTGAAATTGGACACGTCGCGGACCCAGGCGGCGCGACCGCTGAGCCACGTGAACGGAACGAAGTCGATCGAGGCCGTCGCCACTTTGACTTCGTTGTCACTCCACGAGCCGCGGCTCGTAAAATTGAACGCTTCATCATAGATCGTGGCGTTGCTCTTGTCGATATAGTAGCCGCCGCGCTTGACGACCGTGTACGCCGGGAGTGACAGGTTTCCGGTCGCGATGCGCTTGTTGTTGATGTACGTCGCATACGCCACCGTCGGAGTGGTCGTGGCCTGCACGACGGGCGTACCGCCCGGAATCGCAATGGAATTGGACAGCGTGGCCGTGGACGTGCCGTATTGCCCGGTACGGGCGGCGCTCTGCCAGCCGGCGAAGTCACTGTAGATCCAATCGTAATCGTTGTAGTTAAAGCGTTCCTTCAAGTATTCGAAATCGACATTCACGCGCACCTTGCCGCTCTCGAATGGCACGACGGTGAACGAAGGTGTGATGTTGAATGCCTTTTTGTATTCAAAACGGCGTTCGCCGACCGTATCTTCCCACGCACCCACGACGCGGAAGGCCGTCTTCTTCGAAAGCACGACGTTGTGGTCGTACTTGACCTTGTCGCCGCCGTTGTTGTCGACCAGGAAGGCGAACGACGTCGGCACCTTGGCGAAGGTGGCGCGCTTGGTGATGTAGTTGATCACACCGCCGGGATAGCCCTGCCCGAAGAACACGGACGCCGGGCCCTTGACGACCTCGACACGGTCGACGTTGTCCACGCTGTAGGCGGTGTAGCGGAAAATACCATCGCGCATCAGGGTGTTGACCGAGAAGCCGCGCATGGTGAAGGCACCCTGCGGCGTCGCTTCGTTGGCCGGGACGCGCATGGCGAAACGCGTGTCGCCAGCGGAGGCGGCCGTGTACCGGAACAGGTCCGTCAGCGACCGGACATTCGTGTCATCCAGAAATTCGCGGGAGATGACCGAGATGTTCAGCGGCACCTTCTGGATCTCCATGCCAATCCTGGTCGCGGTGGCGGCATTGGTGCGGAGATAGCCGTGGTCCTTTTCGGTGTTTACCTCGAAGGGCGACAGCAGCGTGATGCCTTCCTCCGGGGTCGCCATCGACGTGGCGGCCGGAGTGGCCGCTGGTGTTGCGCGGGCGGCGGGGGTCGCGGCTGCGGCAGGAGCCGGGGCGGGGGCCGGCCGGGAACGGCCCTCGATTTCGGCGAGTTGCTTGCGCAGGGCGGCGTTTTCTTCCTGAAGCCGGCGGAGCGCGGCCGCATCGCCCGTCTGCCCGGAGGCAAACGAGACGGTGAGGAGCGCCGCCAGCGTGGCGGCCAGGGCTTGCCTGGTGCGGAGTGCTGGTATGGTCATGATTTTTTTCATGGTTGGGTGGGTGGACAAAGTCCTGGTGATGGCGGAAGGAGCAAGAGGGCGTTTGACCGTGCGGGTTTGGGATGGGAAAGCACGGCGGTCAGTGAGCGGCCTGGCCGCCGGCCTCGGGGGTGATGAGGGTGGGGGAAACCAGGGTGCCGATGCGACCGGCGGTGTTGCGGTTTTCGATCCGCCAGAAGAGATGGTCAACCACTTTGCGCACGAGCGTGGTCAGGTTGATGTCGATCGCCGCAGGCAGGTGATCGAGGTTGTGGTAGATCACCGGGTTGTAGTTGCCGACGATGGCCTCGAAATCGCGGCCGGGCTTCCGGCCCGCCTCGCGCAGCGCACGGAAGAAGGAACCGCAGAAATGGTCGACCGGCAGGTACAGCCCGGTGGCGCGGGGCGTGCTCGCGAGCAGCGTGCGCACGAGCGTGTCGGTTTCGCCATGCAGCGGTGTGATCTCGAGGTAGCCGACACCCGGGTTGGAGGCGCCGAGAATCGTGTGCATGGGCAGCCGCAGTTCGGCGGCGCGCCCGGCAAACGCCTTCACCCGGCGGGCAACCGCACTGTAGTCGGGGTCCGTGCTGATCACCGCCACCGCCTTGTGGCCCTTTTCGTGCAGATAATCGGCGGCCATGCGGCCGTTTTCCTCATTGTTGGGTTCAACGTAATCGCCCGGATAAGTGGCCGAACGGCGGGTCATGAACCAGACGTGGGGCAGCTCGCGCAGCTTGGCGAGGCAGGCCGGCGCCGGCTCCATCCCCTGGATGATCAGGCCGTCGAGTTTTTCCGTGGCCAGGGCGCCGGGCAACTCATCGAGGGTATTGGCAAACAGGAGACGCAGGTCCACCCGGTAGCGGGTGTCGGTCGACTGGACCTGCAGCAGCTGATCCTGAAACCAGTTGAGACTCGGCTTGTTGGCCTTGGCGCCGACGAACCACACGCCGATCCGCCGCTGCTCCGACATCCGCGCCTTGGGGCCGCGGCGCCGGTTCACCGGGGCGGGCACGTAATTGTGCTCGAGCATCACGGCGCGAACGCGCGCCAGGCTGGTGGGCGCCACGATCTGCGGCTGGTTGATGGCGCGCGAAACTGTGGCGGGGGACACCCTGGCCTTTTTGGCGATCTCGGTAATCAACATGGGGTTTTCGCGGCGCTGAGTGAAAATTTCAGCAAAAAGGAATGAAAACCCTGCGGTGCGACGTCAAGCGTTTTCAGACGCGCCGGAGCGCGCGCCGCCACGAGCCGAGCAATTCCGTGCGACAGCGCACGGCGTCCGGCCACGCGTGGGGTTCGGTGCTGACATGATAGCCGTGGCTCATCCCGAGCTCCGGGCACACCCACAACTCGCCGCCCGGCCGCGGTCCGGCGAGCCAGAGGGCGAAAAGATCCTCCGTGAACGCGAGGTAGTCGCGGAACTCGGGGGTCAGCGCCCCGCGGCGGTCCGTGACCGGGATCTGGCAATGCTGGCTGTTGAACGGGCGCAGGTGAAACATCTGCGAGTGCTGGATAAGCTCCGGCCATGCCAGCAGCCGCGCGGCATAGTCGGGCGGCAGCATGTGCTTCGACACCGCGAAATGCGAATGATCCCACGTGACCGGCATCAGCTCACCCGTGGCGCGGCGATAAAGGCGCGCAATCTCGTCGAACTTCTCCGGCGTTTCCGTCGCGGTGTCGCGGTGTGTCTCGATGTGTACGCCCAGCCCGAGCTTGCGGGACGCCCGGATGAGTTTCACCGCCATCTGCGCGGCCTGCGCCGGCGGGGTGTCGTGATTCAGGAGCTGGATGTTAATGTAATGAACGCCGAGGTCGCGCTGGTCGCGCAGCCGCTCCACGGTCTCCGGCAAATCGTGGGCATCGAAGCCGCTCATCAGCCTCAAGCCGAGGCGTTCCGCGCCGTCCCTGATTTCCGGGGTGATGTAGGCCACGGCCCCGTCGAAGCCCGCCGCCGCGATGGCGCGCAGTTTTTGCATGATCGACCATTCGCGCCTGGGTGTCGGCCATCCGATCATCGACCAGAGCGTGGCGCACATCACGAGTTTGGGGGCGGGCGCGGGGGTTTTCATGGGTTGATGAAAAAACATGAAAACGGTTGTTGAATTTCAGAACGGCGCCAGCTTATTCCCCGTGCCACCCTTCATTCATCACGCCTCGTGGATCTGGTCGGCCGAGGGCACGCACGCGGTGCCCCCGGCGGCGGCCTCGTCGCCCTCGCACTACCAGGTGCGATTGTTCCGGCGGACGTTCGCCGTGGCCGACCCCGCCGCCGCACGGCTCGAAGTGCACCTTTCGGCCGACAGCCGGTATTTGTTTTTCTGCAACGGCACACTGGTGGGCCGCGGTCCGGCGAAGGGCGACGTGAACCATCACTTTTACGAGAGCCACGACCTCAGCCCGCGGTTGTGTGTCGGACGCAACGTGCTCGCGGCGCTGGTACTCGACATGTCGCGGGTCGCGCCCCGGCCGGCTTTCCTCGGCGCGCCCTGCTCGGTGATGACCTACGCCGGCGGCTTTGTGCTCGAGGGCGCGCTGGGCAACGCCGGCGGCGCCACGCTGGCCGATGTCTCCACCGACGGGCATTGGAAGGTTGCGGTCGATGTCGCGCACCGTTTCCAAAACGAAAACACGACCTTCGAGGGCTACCAGGGCTACTTCGAGCACCGCATCTCGCGGCTGATCCCGGCGGGCTGGGAGGAACCTGACTTCGATGACCGGCAGTGGCCGGCGGCGCACGTGCTCTTCAAAGCCGAGCGGCTCGAAAACCGCCGCGACCCGACAAGCCCCTACGGACTCGTGCCGCGGATGATTCCGATGCTCGAGGAGGAGCGAATCGCGGAGTTTGCGGAGGTTTTCGCCCCCGGCGGCGGAGAGGCGCCGGCGGGCTGGGGCGATCTTATCGCAGGCGGGCGGCCGGTTGCGATCGCGCCGCACTCGACGGTCGAGCTGATCGTCGACGCCGGCGAGTTCACGACCGCGTTTCCGCGGCTCGTGACGTCGGGCGGCGCGGGCAGCACCGTGCGGCTCACCTATGCCGAGGCCCTGCGGCTGCCGTGGGGCACCCCCGGCGCGAAACTCCTGGGCCGCCAGCAGTCGCTCGCCAACCTCGCCTCGCACTTCGCCGATGAGAGCGCCGGGTGGACGTTCGACAGGCGCGGAAAAATCTCCGGATGGTGCGACCTCTGGGAGCCGGCCGGACGGACGGGACCGCGGGCGCGCGAGATTTTCGAGCCGTTGCACTGGCGCGCGTTTCGTTACGTCGGGCTGCGCGTCGCCACCGGTTCCGAGCCGTTGCAGATTTGCGCCGTGCAGCATCGTTTCACCGCTTACCCGTATCGGATCGCCGGCGAGTTCTCCTGTTCCGATGCACGACTGGAGAAAATCTGGCGGGCCGCGTTGCGTACGATGCAGCTGTGCTCGCACGAGACCTTCGAGGACTGCCCCTACTACGAGCAGATGCAGTATGCGGGCGACACGATGATCACGTCGAGGATCGCGATGCTCGTCAGCGGCGACTACCGGCTGAGCCGTCAGGCGCTGTATCATTTCGACTGGTCGCGCTTGTCCGACGGCCTGACGCAGAGCCGTTTTCCGTCGCGGCTCGTGCAGATCATCCCGTCGTGGTCCCTGCATTGGATCACCAACGTCCGCGATTACGTCTACTGCTCGGGCGACCTCGAGACGGTGCGCGACCTCGTGCCGGGGATGTGCGGGGTGCTGGACTGGTTCCGGCGCCATGCCGACGCCGACGGGCTGCCGGCGAAGCTGCCCTATTGGAACATCACCGACTGGTGCCCCTGGTGGCCGCGCGGCGTCGTGCCGGGTGCGGACGCCGGGCCGACGTGTATCATCTCCGCGCAGTACATCGTCGCGCTCGACGAGGTCGCCGACCTGTGCCGGCTGCTCGGGCGCGGTCGGGAGGCGGACGCGCTTGCCACCGAGGCGTCCGCGCTGCGCCGCGCGCTGCAGGCGCGTTTTTGGTCCGAGAGCGAGGGACTCTATTTCGATCGGCCGGGCGGGCCGGAGATCAGCCAGTATGGCAACGCCTGCGCGATCGTGTGCGGAGCGGCGGGCGGACGCGAACGCGCGCGGGTGCTCGAGCGCTTTCCCGGCGACCCCAAGCTCGCGCCCGGCTCCTTCTTCTGCTGGCACGCAATCTTTCGCGCCCTGGACATGTCCGGCGCCTACGAGCGGATGCCGGAGTTCCTCGGTCCGTGGCACGAGATGATCGACCACGGACTGTCGACTTTCGTCGAGGAAAACAGCTACTGGCGTTCGCTCTGCCACGCGTGGAGTGCGCACCCCGCGCTGGAGTTTCTCACCCGCGTGCTGGGCGTCACGCCGCGCGCCCCGGGTTTTGCGGCCATCGACATCGCGCCCCGCTGCTGCGGGCTCGCGCACGCCCGCGGGCGGGTCTGCACGCCGCGCGGTCCCGTCGCCGTCGAGTGGCGCGCGGAACGCGGGCGATTCACGATCGCGATCGAGGCGCCGGCCGCGACGCCGGTCCACTTGCGGCTGCCCGGGGGTGGGCGGCGCGAGTTCGCCGGCGGAAAATTTTCCGCCGAGGAAACGCGCGCATGAGGGCGAACGGGAGAGGGACCGGCCGGATTCAACGCTCTGAGCGAAGGGCGGCTTGCCCGCGTTGGGCGGGAACCGGCATTGCTCTCCGCGCTTCCGGCGGTCTCAATCGCGTTTTCCAAGCTGATTTTCCCCGCGCGCCTTCGACGATGACTCCGACCCTGCAAATCCGCCACGAGCCGCACCGGCACGTCGAGACTCTCGGCCCGGACGGGGCCCTGCTCTGGCGTTACGTGTATGCGCCGGCGACACCGGCGAACGAGGCGCCGCGGCCGTACGCGCATCCGGTGCATTCGCTCGCCGGCGACCTGCTCACCAATTTCCGGCCCAACGATCATCCCTGGCATCACGGGCTCAGTCTCACCTTGACGAGCGTCAACGGCGTGAACTTCTGGGGCGGCCCGACGTATCACGCGGCCGACGGCTACCGCTGGCGCGACGACCATGGCGCGCAAGTGCACCGCGCCTGGCGCTCGTTGACACCGGAGCGGCTCGAGGAAACGCTCGACTGGTGCGAGCCCAAGTCCGGCCGCGTCCTCCTGCACGAGCAGCGGGTGCTGGCGACCGCGGTCGGGGACGGCTGCTGGACCCTGCGCTGGTCGAGCGGACTGCTCAACGTCACCGGCCACGATCTCACGCTCGGTAATTACCACGCGCTTGGCGGGCTCACCGGTTCGCATTACACCGGGCTGCAGTTTCGCGGCGCACGCGATCTGCTCGACGAACATGGCGACGCGACGATTGGCATCGCGGCAGACGGCGGACTTGCGGGCGAGGCGGCGGTGCACGGGGCGGCGGGGCGGTGGCTGGAGTGGTCGTGCCAGCACGATGGCTCGTTGCGGCGGACGCGGATCCGGTTCGAGCATCCAGACGGTCCGCTGCCGTGGTTCGTGCGGGCGAAGAACCCCCTTGCCGCGTTTGCCTTCCACCGCGAGCAAACGCAGCCGCTGCCCGCGGGGGGCTTGCTCCGGCTCGAGCACCGGCTGACGTTCGCGAACGCATGAGCTTCGACCGACGAGCATTCCTGCGTCACGCGGCTCTAGGCGCCACCGGATTGACCGCCGGCGCGAGTTTGCGCGGCGGGGCTGAGCCGCCCGCGACCGCGGCGCTGCCCGGGTTCGACGAGCGCGGTCCCGAAGAATTCTGGCGGGCCGTGCGGGCGCAGTTTCCAATCTCGCGCGCCCTCGCCTATTTCAACACCGGCGGGCTCGGCCCGGCGGCGCAGCCAGCCCTGGCCACCGCCGCGGAGACGACACGCCGCTTGCAGGAACAATGCGAGCATGGCCATGCGTTGTTCGCGGACGCGCGCGCCGACGTGGCGCGCTTCCTCGGCGCCGAGCCGGCCGAGATCGCGTTCGTGCGCAACGCCACCGAGGGCAACGCGATCGTCGCCGCCGGCCTGCGGCGCGCGCCGGGCGACGAAATAATTTTCGAATCGCATGCGCATCCGGGGGGTTCGTTCCCGTGGTTCAACCAGGAGAAACTGCGCGGTGTGGTCGTGAAGCTTTTCGAGCCCGATGTGCAGTCGGCCGCCGGCAACGTCGCGCGGATCGCGGGGTTGCTCACCCCGCGCACGCGCGTCGTGCAGGTGTCGCATGTGACCGCCCCGACCGGAATCGTGATGCCGGTGGCGGACATCGCGCGCCTGTGTCGCGAGCGGGGCGTGTGGTTTCACATCGATGGGGCGCAGTCGGCGGGGATGTTTCCGTTCGCCCTGCGCGAGCTGGGGTGCGAATCGTTCGCGACGAGCGGTCATAAATGGATCGGCGCGCCGCACGAGACCGGCGTGCTCTGGGTGCGGCGCGACCGGTTGGGCGACGTGGCGCCGACGCTCGTGGGCGCGTACTCGGGTGAGCTCGACTTCCTGCCGGGCGAGCTGCGGCTCGCCGACACCGCGCTGCGCTACGAATACGGCACGCGCAACGCCGGGGCGGTTCTCGCGCTGGCGGCGGCGACGCGCTTTCAGGAGCAGATCGGCCGCGGGCGGATCGCGGCGCGCGGCCGGGCGCTCGCCGCGCAGGTCCGCGCCGGGCTGGCCCGGCTGCCGGGGGTCGAGATCCTCACGCCCGAGGCGCCGGAGCTGTGCGCGTCGATGATCGCGTTTCGCGCGCCGGCCGTGCCGTTCGACCGCTTGTTCGACCGGCTGTTCAAGGATCACGCGATGCGCTGCCGGCCGGTGTCGGAACAAAAGCTCAACGCGGTCCGCGTCTCCACGCACGTGTTCAACTCACCCGCCGAGTGCGCCGCGCTCGTGGCGGCGGTGGGAAAAATTCTGCGCACCGCGTGAAAAAAAAACGTCCCAAGCCGGAAGGGCCCGGTAGGCAACTACGGATGGACACCGATAGACACGGATGGCGAGGACGGAATCCGGCATTGATGCTGGAGCCGTGCGCAGATTGGTCCGCGAGATTTCCAAGGCATTCAAACTGGTGGCCCACGGAACACACGGAAGACACGGAAGAAGTTGGCCGGGGTTCTGTGTATTCAGTGTATTCCGTGGGCAATCATCCTCGCGAATCGCGGCACGGCGACAAGCGCCGGCCCTACGAATCGAAATCACTCCACCTCGACGATCATCTCGACCTCGACGACCGCGCCGAGGGGCAGCGAGCCCATGCCGACGGCGGCGCGCGCGTGCCGGCCGCGGTCGCCGAAAACGGCGACGAGCAAATCGGAGCAGCCGTTGAGCACCTGCGGGTGGCCCTTGAAATCTTCGGTGGCATTGACGAAGCCGCCGACGCGCACGATGCGCTTCACCTTGCTGAGATCGCCGATCTCGCGCTTGAGCGTGGCGAGGAGCGCGAGCGCGGTCGTGCGGGCGGCGTCGGCCGCGTCCTTTTCGGTGGCGTCGCGCCCGACCTTGCCGGCGATGACCTTGCCGGCGGCGTCCCGCGGCACGTGGCCGGCGAGAAACACGAGCGAGCCGGTGCGCACGGCGGGCACGTAGTTCGCAACCGGCACATTGGGGGTCGGGAGCTTGTGGCCGAGCGCGGCGAGTTTTTCCTCGGGCGTGGCGGCGGCGGGTGCGCCGCACAGCGGGGCGAGCAGGGAGAAGGCGACCAGGAACGCGCGGGGGATGGACAACAGTTTCATGCCACGACTCTGGGCACGGGGCCGGCCGTGGCGAGCCGGCTTTTTATGAACATCGCGACCCGGAAATTTTTCCCGGCGCTGCTTGCCGCCGCCCTGGCCGGCCTTATGCCCGCCGGGGCCGCGGAGCCCAAACACGATCTCTTCCTGACCGTGAACATGAGCGGGCAGGGGCAGGTCATGGGGAGCCGCGCGCCGTTCAAGAGCGGTCTCTACCGGTCGGGCGACCGGCAGACTTTCGAGCATCTCGGCCCCAATCATATCCGGGTGTTGACGCTGGTGCGCGACCCGCAGGAGCCGAACGGCCTGTTGATCACGGCGCTCGACGGCGTGGTGCGTTCGCAGGATGGCGGACGCACCTGGCACATTCTGACGGGTTGGACCATGACCGAGGCCAAGGGCATCGTTCTCGATTCGCACGCGCCCGACGATATCTATGCCGGGCTGCCCGATGGCATCGCGGTGTCGCGCGACCGAGGCCGGACTTGGGAACGCCGGAACGACGGTATCCGCCGCAGCTACACGCATGCGCTGGCGGTCGACCGCACGAGGGCAGGCCGTGTGCTCGCCGGCACGGAGCTCGGCATTTATCTCACCGAGGACGGGGCGCGCACCTGGCGGCTCGTGCAGGCCACCGGCAAGGTGACCTACGAGATCCGGCAGTCGCCGCACGATCCGCGCGTCTTCTTCGCCGCGACGACGAGCGACGGCGCGCTCTGGTCGACCGATGGGGGCGGCACCTGGCAGCGAATCGCCGGCGTGCCGGCGGGGCACACGCTGCACAACTGCGATTTCGACCCGGGCGATACGCACCGGCTGATGGTATGCGGCTGGGACACGGGCGTGCTGGTGTCCGAGGACGGCGGGCGTACGTGGAGCGACCGCAACGCCGGGCTGCCGAACCGGGAGATTTGGAGCGCCCGGCTGGACCCGGATATCCCCGGGCGGATCTACGCGGCACCCAATCTCGCGCCCCTCCAGGTCTCGGACGATCTAGGCCGCACGTGGCGCGCGTTGGCGTTCGAAAAGGCCATCGTTTTCAACCTGGCCTTTATCCCGCGCAAGTGAACGCCGCCTGGCAGCCTGCCGGACTTACGAATACCGACTTTTGGCGAGCGAATGCAATGCCGACGGTTCCGACAGGCTGCCCAATGAAAATGCCTGTGGCATTTTCGCGGACACCTCGGAATTTTTCGCCGCCGGGCGTTGGTTGGCCGAGGACATGCAGCAAACACGGCATCAAATCGGCGTTGGGCTTTCGCCAGATTCTGCCTCGGAGCGCTGCCTTTAGCAGCCTGTCTGGGCCGGCACTCTCGCACACGGGAAGAATCCTCACGAAAACCACTCGGCTTCATTCGCAAGTCCGACAGGCTGCTATCACCATGAAATTTGTCCGCTTTTCCCTCTGGACTTTGTTTTTTTTCGCCGCCGCAGCCCGGGCGCAGCCGTCCTTCACGGGTCCGGCCCCCGTGCCGTCCGTCATCCAGGACGCCGGCGAACGCCGCGCCGCCTACCTTTCCCGGGTGCAGGAGGTGATCGCGTGGCGCGCAGGGCTCGTCAAACCGGGAGAGCCCGCGACGTTCGGCATGGCGGAAATCGCCGCAAAGCTCCTGCGCCGCGAGGACACCAGGGCATGTTCGGCGCGACTGATCGAGCTGCTGGAAACACCCTCGGGCGACATGTTCTGGATGTTTTCCGTCACGTGCGTATCCTACCTTGGGCGCGATCAGCTCACCTCCGCCGCGAAGGCGGCCGTCCGCGAGGCGTGGCGCACGTATTTCCCGCTCCGCGGCGACACCGAGAACCACTGGGTGATGTACTACACGTCGCTCTACCTGATGGCGCAGCTCTGGCCGGGCGAGCCCGGCGAGCGCTGGTTCAACGGCAAGAGTTCGGCGGAGAATTTCGCCGAGGCGCGCGACTACCTGATCCACTGGACGGGGGTCACGACGACCATCGGCCAGGGCGAATACGACTGCACGCACTACATCGGCGAGTACTCGATCCCCATGCTTTACCTCGCGACCTGGGCGGCGGATCCGGGGATGCGCCAGCGCGGGCGCATGATGCTCGACTATCTCATGGCCGACTATGCGGCCGAGACGCTCAACGGCATCTACATCGGCTCGCACGCGCGCACGGACGACATCACCGTGCGGGAGAAATGGAACGGCCTCGCGTCGTTCTTTGGCTGGCTCATGTTTGGCAACTGTCCGCCGACCGCGGCTTACGGCGGCTGGGGCGGCTACTTCGCCTTCGTGGCGGGAAACTACGAGTTGCCCGAGGTGATCTACCGCATCGGTACCGATCGCGCCGGCGCCTACACCCACCATGAGCGCAAGCGCACCCGCCATCGCTGGCGCAACAGCGACGTGCGTAACGCGCCGGTGTACAAGACCGCCTACGTCACGCCCGATTACGCGGTCGGCTCCGATCAGGGCGGCCTGCTGCAGCCGATCCAGCAGCACTCGTGGGATGTCACCTGGGCTGTGCCCGACCCGCGCGGCGTGCACAACACGATCTATTCGGTACAGGCCCACTACAGCACGCACGAGCTCATGATGTACTTTACCGAGATGCCCGACCACATGCCCGCGGCGGTCACCTTCCAGGGCAAGCCGTCCTACAACCAGGAGGACAAGCTCCTCGGGGGCTCGCCGTACGAGCAGATTTTCCAGCAGGACGACGCGCTCATCTCGCTCAGCGACATTCCCGCCGGCGCGACCTTCGGGCACGTGAACGGATTTTTCTCCAAGGATCTCGTGCGGCTCGAAGAGGATCCGTCCGGCTGGATTTTTACCCAGGGCGGTCGTGCCTATATCGCCTACCGGCCGCTCGCGCCGTATGAGTGGCGCCCGCTCGAAAAAGGGGGCAAGCGCCTCTATTCGCCGCATCGCCAGAACGGCACGTTGATCCAGGCCGCCGCGGTGGGCGAGTTCAAGAGCTGGAGCGATTTCAGGGCCGCCATCCGCGCGCTGCCGCTCGAGATCACGCTCCAGCCGACTCCGCGCGTGATCTTCACCTCGCTCCGCGGGAGAAAAATCGAGTGCGCGTACGGCTCCGCGCCGAACGTGGACGGCCGCGCGATCGATCACGCGAAGGAGTGGAAGCTTTTCTCCGGCCCGTATCTCAACGCCGAGGTCGGCAGCGGCATGCTCACCCTGACGCACGGCCGGTTGAAACGCGTGCTGGATTTCAACACGCTCACGATCACGGACAGCGTGGTGCCGTAGCACACTTCTTCGCGCCACAAGCGCCTGCGGCGCGGGGTCGTTGCCCACCGGACCGGAAGAGCGCAAGTGACGGAGGGCGGAGGCACGATGCGCGTCAGCTTGGCTGGCGCGCAGCGTGCCGCTCGAATCAGCGGGGACGTCGCGAACGCGGCTGACCGGGCGGCTTGTTATGTGTCAAGACCTGACGTGTTCGGCGGGCCCTCCCCTCGCCAAAGTCGCAACCGTCGCCTCATTCGCCCCAGCGAGGCCTTTTGTGCCATGAGTGGAAAGTCCTTCACGATCTGCGCAGGATCGGGAACCTCCCCCCACGCGGTCACCGTGAACACCTCCACCGCCCGACGCCCCCGTATGCCCAACTCCTTCTGTTTGCACGCGAATCGCGCCCTCAGTGTGGCCTCCCAGGCCTCAAAGTCAGCCGGCGGCTCCATTCGGTGCCTTCCCACCCACGGCAACCACTCCGCGATCTGCGACTGGTGACACCACGTCAGCCGCGCGACCAGACGGAAGCTGTCTTCCACGTCCACCGCAAAATCATACGCGTTGGCCCCAAACATGTATCCATCATATGTATTCAGAATCACCGGCGTCCGGCACGGCTTCGACCGTCGCTCGTCCGCCGGATACTCCGGCGTATAAGCATGCGGCACGTTGATCAGGTAGGCCACCCGGCGCACCGCTTCCGCCACGGCGACGTGATCCGCATGCACTCCCGCCAGCGTGTCCGCCGGCAATGGCGGGCAAAACAGGTAATCCGGTTCGAAGTCCCGGATCGCCTGCCACAGTGCTGCCAGGAACCCGCGATCCAACTCCAGGCACCCCTCTCGCGGCACGCGCCCGTTCCTCAACCGCAGCAATTGAAACTCGTAGCCGCCTAACCGCGCCGACTCCCGTTGCTCTTTCAACCGCACCCGCGCCGTTTCCGCCCGCGTCCGAAAATGGTGGCCCGCCGCCCCGTCCGTACAGACCAGAACCCTCCCGCAAAACCCAGACCCCAGGCGCCGGCGCCACAAATCGAACGTCCCCGCAGCCGTAAACTCGTAGTCGTCGTAGTGTGCGTGAACAAACAGTGCTTTCATGCCGGTGTGCGACCATGCAAACACACGACTCTTCCTCACGCGAGGTCCCATTTACAAACGGCTCGATGTCTAGAAAGTGCCGACGACGACAGCGGGATCTGCGATCGCCGCTGCGATCAAGCATAAATGGTCTGCCGGGAGGGCACAGTTGCGCAGTTACTCGAGTCGAGCGAGAATGCGCAGGCCTGGGATTTGTTGAAAATGTGCGTCGGCGGTCAGCACCGCGGCGTTTATCTGCAGGGCGTGCGCAGCGATCAGGATGTCCTGCGCAGGCAGCACCCGGCCCTGCCGGTCAAGCGACCATGCGAGTTGTGCGGCGCGCTCCCAAATCTGGTTGGTCGTCGGTACAAAAATCATCACGGCGAAGCGTTCGCGAAACCGCTTGAGCAAAGACGGGTCGCGTAGACCGCGGCAGACTTCCAGCACCACCATTCCGCAGGTGGCGAACTCCCAGTCGCGGTCGTCGATGCCGGCCGCGAATTCTTGGAAGGGATCGCCGCCCGCGCGAATGGCCCCAATGTAGATGTTACGGTCAGGCAGGATCAGGTTTGCCATGAGAGACTGGTCCTTCCGCGACGAGCATCACGCGCTGGGGTTCCTCGGGGTAGGAACTGGGATCGAAGGCGTTTTTCAACTCGTCCGGCGTGAGTCCGAGGCCGGCGGAGAACAACTCCTTCATTTTGTGGCGGCGCGCCATTTCGTTCAGGGCGATCTCAACGGCAGCAGTCTTCGTCTTGGCTCCGGTGATTTTCATCACCCGATCCAAGACATCCTCGTCGATGTGCATGGTCATTTTCATCGCGAGCCCACGGTATGGCCGCGCTGCCATACTTCAACAACAAAGTATGGCACAAGAGCCATCATCCGTTATAACAGATGTTTGAGAAAAACAAAATACTGTCAGTCGAGATGATCGCGGGCAGCTTGGCGCCACAACAGTTGGGCAGGGGCGTCGCCTTGAAAAACTGTAGCGGCGGTCTATGACCGTCGTTCGCGGGAAGATCGGCGCTCACAGAGTGCTGCTGCCGGATACTGACCCGCCACCACTACACGCCCTGTCGTGACGTTCGAGTACGAATGGCTTTGCCGCGCACCGAAGACCTCGTTGACACTTGGGGCCGAACGAGTCGGAACGGTTGCGCGCCGGCAGCTTGCCGCCGGCAACCGCCCGTCTTTCTCAACTCCATCCGTACCTCACCCATCCAACCCATGAAACATCATCTCCGTTATCTTCTCGCGGCCGCTTTCCTCGCGTCGCCGGCGTTGCCCCTGCGCGCGCAGACTGTCACCAAACCAACCATCACTCTGGAACTGGCGAAAAAAATCGCCGTGAAAGCCGGGGCTGAGGCGGCTAAAAACAAATGGAACGTGGTCATCGCCATCGTCGATGACGGCGGAAATCTGATCTATCTGGAAAAGATGGATGGCACGCAAATCGGCAGCATCGACGTCGCGCAGGCGAAGGCAAAGACGGCGTTGAAGTTCAAGCGGTCGACAAAGGTGTTTGAGGACGTGGTCGCAGGTGGCCGAACGGCGATTTTGTCGCTGCCCGGCGTCGTGGCGGTGGAGGGCGGGCTTCCACTCGTGGTCGATGGCACGTACATAGGCGCGATCGGCGTCAGTGGGGTGAAATCGAATGAAGACGGCGTGGTGGCCGAGGCCGGCGCGTCCGTTCTGGCTCAGGTGAAGAAATGAGGTTTGCTGAGCATGGCGAAGCGTCCACTTGGACATTCGCACTTCCCAGGGACTTCGAACTTCCGGCTGGATTCTTCGCTTCGCTCAAAATGACAGATTGGGGTGGAATTTGTGAACGTCACCCAAGGCGACGACGTTGGCTTTGCGTCTCAGCATGACAGCCATTCTGAAGACACTCTCTGATGACGGTAGACCCAATCCATGATCTCATCCCCTAGCGTTTCGCTGCGGGACGCAGTCGCTCTCCTGCGGCTCCTGGGTCTCCTGTTGATGTGCGGTGCGTGCCTCGTTGGCCAGGTAACGCCGCCCGCCAGCCCCGCAGGAACCACCAGCCCCGCCAGCGCCGCCACATCGGTTCGCGAGAACTACTCGAAGTACGATTACCGGATTCCGATGCGCGACGGGGTCAGGCTTTTTACCTCTGTCTATGTCCCCAAGGACTTCCAGACCGACGGCAAGACCTATCCGATCATGTTGCAGCGGACGCCGTATAGTGTGCGCCCCTACGGCGTCGACCAGTTTCCCGCTTCGCTGGGCCCCTCGGAACTCTACGCCAGGGATAAGTTCATCTTCGTCTACCAAGACGTACGCGGCCGTTACATGAGCGAGGGTGAGTTCACGCTCACTCGTCCGTACAAGCCGATCAAGAATGGACCCAAGGATACCGACGAGACCAGCGATGCCTACGATACGATCGACTGGCTGGTGAAGAACGTCCCTGGCAACTCGGGCAAGGTCGGCATGTGGGGCGTGTCGCAACCCGGTTTTTTTGTCAGTGCGGCGATGATCGACGCGCACCCTGCGCTCATCGCCGTGTCGCCGCAGGCCCCCGTCACCGACTACTATCTTGGCGACGACAGCTACCACAACGGCGCCTTCATGCTCGCGCATCGCTTCCGCTTTTATCAGGGCTTCAAGCAGCGCGAGGGCGACCCGTCGCCGCCCCCGCCGCCCCCGCCCGGCGTCGATCTTGGCACGCCCGACGGGTACGAGTTTTTTCTCAATCTCGGCAGCCTCGCCAATGCGGAAGAGAAGTACTTCAAGCGCCAGCAGCCCTTTTGGACGGCGCATATGGAGAACACGTCGTACACGGAGTTCTGGAAATCCCGCTCGATCTGGCGCCACTTCAAAGGCATCAAGCCGGCGGTGTTGACGGTGGGCGGCTGGTTCGACCAGGAGGATCCGATGGGCCCGCTCCGGACATTCAAGGAGGTGGAAAAGAACGCGCCCGTGGGCCGGAACATGCTCGTCATGGGGCCCTGGACGCACGGCGGTTTTGCGCGGGGCGATGGTGACCGCGTCGGCAACGTCAACTTCGGTTCGAAGACGGGCCAGTTCTATCGCGAGAAGATCGAGTTCCCTTTCTTCCTGCATTTCCTGAAAGGCAAGGGGGACAGCAGTCTTTCCAAGGCGTGGGTCTTTGAGACTGGGGTGAACCAATGGAGGCGCTTTGACGCCTGGCCGCCGCGGCAGTCCGTCGTGCGGAAAATGTTCCTCTCTGGCGAAGGCAAGCTCAGCATGGAATCCGCTCCCCCGCCCGGTTTCGAAGAGTATATCGCGGACCCCAACCGTCCCGTGCCCTATCTGGCGCATGTTTCAATGGCCGTGCGTCCGGACTACATGACCGAGGATCAGCGCTTTGCCGCCACCCGCCCCGATGTGCTGGTTTTCAAGACCGAGCCGCTCGAAGGCGATGTCACGCTGATGGGCCCGATCGGCGTCGACTTGAAAGTGTCGACCACCGGCACCGATGCCGACTTCGTCGTCAAGCTCATCGATGTGTACCCCGGCGATTACCCTGACTTCAACGCCGCCCCAGCCGTGGCGGGAGCCCCGGCCCGGCTGGAGCCGGCCAACGCGATCAAGATGGGCAGCTACCAGCAGCTCGTGCGCGGCGAACCGTTCCGCGGCAAGTACCGGCAGAGCTTCGAGCAGCCGGTGCCCTTTGTGCCGGGCCAGCCCGAGCGCATCACCTTCGAACTGCCCGACGTCGCGCACACGTTTCGGCGCGGCCATCGCATCATGGTCCAGGTGCAGAGTTCCTGGTTTCCGCTGACCGACCGCAACCCGCAAAAGTTCATGGATATTCCCAACGCCCGCGCGACCGATTTCCAGAAGGCCACGCAGCGGGTCTTCATCGGCGGCGCGGACGGCTCACGCCTCGATTTGCGCGTCCTCGAATAGCGGATTGAAGGTTGGGGCCGGCTGGCGTATAACGGCGCCATGAAACTCCTTCGCCCGCTCCTTCGTTTTGTCGCGCTGCTCCTCGTAGTCGCTTCGTCCGCTCTCGCCGCCAACGCGCCACTCAATACGCTCACGAGCGCCGAGAAGAAAGCCGGCTGGAAACTCCTCTTCGACGGTCAGTCGCTCGGCGGCTGGCATGGCGTCAAACAGCCCGGCCCGCCGGCCAAGGGCTGGGTCGTGAAGGACGGCGTGCTCACGTGCGTTGCCGGTGCCAAGGGCGGCGACATCATCACGGACCAAACATTCGACGACTTCGAGTTCTCGTGGGAATGGGCCATGCCGCCGAAGTCGAACAACGGCGTGAAGTATTTTGTCACCGACAAACGCGGGGGGATTGGGCACGAATACCAGATGATCGATGACTCGACGGTGAAGGATCACGCGGACGGTACCACCGCGGCATTCTACCTCGTCGTCGCACCCGACGCCTCGAAGAAGAAGGTCAGGCCGTCCGGCGAATGGAACCACTCGCGCATCGTCGTCCAGGGCAACCATGTCGAGCACTGGCTCAATGGCGCGAAGGTGGTGGAATACGAGTGCGGCAGCCCGGCGATCCTTGAGCAGGTGCAAAAGACGAAATTCAGGACCACCGAGGATTTCGGCAAAAAGGTCCGCGGCCATCTCTTGCTGACCTATCACAACGACGAAGCGTCCTTCCGGAATCTCAAGGTTCGCGAGTTGCCGGCGACGTGAAGAAAAGGCGCGAATCACCGCAGGATGGTTTGGGTAGGAGCCTGCTGGCAGGCGATGATTGAAGTTGTTTTTCGTGCACGGAGAATCGCCTGCCAGCAGGCTCCTACCTCGGAACAAATGCCTCGTGATTCGCGGGAAAAAATATCCGCGCCTATTTCTCCGGCCCAATTTTCTCCGGTACCACCGTCGGTTCGCCCGTGCGCACGGCGTAATTGTAGATGTGTTCGTTCAGGAACATTTCGATCTCGCGAAAAACGCGGGTCGAGGTGTTCGGCCGCCAGTTGGCGTGGCCTTCGCTCGGGAGTTCGAGATGTGAAACGGTGGCGCCGGCCTTTTGCAGGGCATTGCGCATCCGCAGGGAGTGGGTCGGCGGCACGATCTGATCCTTGGCCCCGTGGATCAGCAGCACCGGCGCCTTTACCGTGGCCGCGTGCGTCAGGGGCGACATCGCCTTGAGCTGCGCAGATTGGGTGCCAAACAGCGCCCGGCGCACCGCAGTACGAAACGAATCCGGCGCGGGCAGGCTCACTTCGGTGGAGGCCTCCGGCTGCTGGTTGATCCAGACGGGCAAATCGGTCGGTGCGTTGAGCGCCACCGCGGCGCGCAGTTTTTCGGGATGGAGCTGGACCGCGCGCAGCGCGAGGTATCCGCCGTAGCCGGTGCCGAGCGCGGCGACGAGGCGGCGGCTCAGCGGCATTTGTCCGGCGAGAAAATCCAGCGCCGCCAGCGCGTCGTCCACCGCTGCGCGATCGAAATCGGTTTTCGTCCCCGCAAGGTGTTGGAGTCCGAAGCCGCCCGAGCCGCGATAATTCACCTGCACGACGGCGAAGCCCATCGTCGCCAGCGCCTGCGCCCCGCGATTGAAACCCGGCACGTCGCGACCCCACGGGCCATCATGAAAATAGATCAACACGGGCGGGGGAGTGAGGCGCGGGCTCCGGGGATAAGTCACGACGCCCGAGAGCCGCCGGCCGGCGGACGCATCGAAGGAAAACGGCAGCGAACGGTTGAGGACCTCGGGCGTAAGTTCCGGCGCGCAACGGGCACGTTCCTGCAGCTTGGCCTCGGCTCGCCGGAAAATCATGAACGCGCCGGGATCGTTTTCCCCCGCGAGATGAACCAGGATATTCTCCCGCTTCGCATCCCATTCCAGGATTTGGACGACGGATTTCTGGGCGCCGCGCTCGAGACTCTGCTGCACGGCGTTCAGCTCGGGGTCGAACCACGCAGTCGTGGGCCAGGCGGGAGCATTCATCCGCACGCCCACAACTTTTTTTCCCGCCCGGTCATACACCAGCTGTTCGGTGCGGAGGGCGTCGCCGGGGTCGGCGAGATCGAGTCGCTGATGTTCGATCGCGAGATCCGTGCGCAGCCCCGTCTGCAGGTTCAGGCAGTAGATGCCGTACGTGTCGCGGTCGGCATTCGAGGCAAAGTAGAGCCGCTGCGTGTCGCGGTCGAAGCCGAGCGGAAACGAATGCCGCCCGAGGAAGTTTTCCGGCGTCAACCGGAAGGGCGCGGCGGCGAGCGCCGGCACGGCGGCATCCAGTTGCTGCCAGCGTTTGCCGGTGAAATAATCGAGGCGGCGCTCCGTATTGAAAAAATGGAGCGCGAGCCGCGGCTGGCCGCTGCGGTCCGGGACCAGTCGGCCCGCGGCATCGATGTCCTCCACCGGCTTCGACCTGCCCGTGCGCACGTTGACGCGAAAGAGCGTGGCGGACATCTCGGCGCCGTTGAGCGTCACGGCGTCGTCCAGCAGCCCGGTGTTGCTGCGGGCTTCGACGAGAATGTTGTCCGGATCGTCTTCCAGCAGTTCGGCGACGACCGGGTGGCGATCCGTATTCCAGGCGAGGGCGAAGGCGCCGAAGACGTCTGCGGTATCGGCGGAGGGCAGGCCGGCCACGCCGGCAGCGGCGTCTTCCTCGCTGAGACTGCCGCCGAGCGGATCCGTGGGCGGCGTGGTGTCGGCCGCCATGTCGGGCGTGTTGGGCCGGCGGGAGAACTGGCCGCCGCCGCCCCCGCCTCGCCCTTCGCGGGTCAACCCCGGATTGCGCTCCCGCTTCTCCTGCCAGTCCGTGCGCACATCGCGGGCGGCGATCAACCGGCGCGGCTCGGTGCCGTCCGCGTTGATGGCCCAGATGATGTTGTCGTCCACGGAAAAAACCAGCCGCGTGGCGCTTTTCCACCGCAGGTAGGTCAGCCGCGACGGGAGCTTCTCCTTGTTGCCGGACATGGGC
This sequence comes from Verrucomicrobiota bacterium, assembly GCA_016209255.1. Classification (GTDB taxonomy): domain Bacteria; phylum Verrucomicrobiota; class Verrucomicrobiia; order Opitutales; family Opitutaceae; genus ER46. The sequence goes on along the minus strand of JACQWL010000006.1, from coordinate 4,775 downwards.
TCGACGTAGTCCGCCGAAACCGCGACCTGCCGCGCCTTGTTGGGTCCGAGCGCGACGAGCATGAGGGCGAGCGTGCCGTTTTCGTGCAGGGAATACGCGAGATGTTTTCCGTCCGGGGAGAGTGAAGCCGCGTCGGTGCGGAAAGGCGCAAACAGGCGGGCGATGCGGGCGGCGGTGGCGTCCTCGGCGGCCGCGAGCGGAAGCACGACGAGGCCGGCGGCCAGAATCCAGCCCGGTTTGCGGCACAGCGACACAAGCATGGCAGCGCAGACGCCGCGCCGCGGGCAAAGTTTCGGTTCAGTTCATTCATCATGGGTTGGATACCCCCGAAGCATGCTTCGGCCCACCACCAGGGCGGGCAGGCTCCTGCAACCGGCCGATTCGGCCGCAGCTTGAAAGCAAGTTGGAGTCAGCCCGCGAACCCCGGCGATTGCGGCCGTTGCGTCAGCGCCATGATTTTCTCCCGCAGATGCGTGATGCGCAGCTTCGACTCGCTGTTGCGCACAGCCATCGCGTAGGCGGCGGGCTCGCCGACGAGAAAAACTTTCTTCTTGCCGCGCGTGATCGCCGTGTAGAGCAGGTTGCGCTGGAGCATCATGAAATGCGCCTTTAGCAGCGGCACGATCACCACCGGGTACTCGCTGCCCTGCGACTTGTGGATGCTGATCGCGTAGGCGAGCGCGAGGTTGGCAAACTCCCCGCGATCGAATGTGTGCCGCTCGCCATCGAAATCGGCCTCGAGGGTACTGGTCTCGGGATCGACCGCGACAACCGTGCCGATGTCGCCGTTGAACAGGTTTTTTTCGTAATTATTGCGGAGCTGGATGACCTTGTCGCCGGGGCGATACTCGCCGTTGACCGTGCGGAGGGTGGACCGTGCGCTCCGCGCGCGGTCAGGCGGCGCGCGGAGCGCACCGCCCACCGATGAATTCAGCGCGGCCTGGAGCTGGGTATTCAGATTGGCGACGCCGGCGGTGCCCTTGTGCATCGGCGCGAGCACCTGCACGTCGTTGACCGGACTAAACCATTTCCAATGCCGCGGCACGAACTCGGTGCAGAGCTGGATGACTTTGCGGAGGCAGTCCTCGGCATCGCTCGCCGCCACGAAGGTGAGATCGTTCCACGGCTGCGCGCCGGCAACCTCGGGCACCGTGGGCGGCAGCGACGGATCGCCGGAGTTGATCGCATGGGCCGTGATGACGATGCCGCTCTGCTCCTTCTGGCGGTAAATGACGGTGAGGCGCGTGACCGGCACGTGCCCGGTCGCGATGAGATCCTTCAGCACGTTGCCGGCGCCGACGCTCGGGAGCTGGTCGATGTCGCCGACGAGCAGCAGATGGGCGCGCGAAGGCACGGCTTGCATCAGCGCCGCCGCCAGCCGGGCGTCGAGCATCGACGCCTCGTCGACGACCAGAAAGTCGGTTGCGAGCGGCGAGTTTTCGTTCGCGGTGAATCCGCCGCGCGTCGCGTCGTACTTGAGCAGCCGGTGGATGGTCGACGCGAAGCCGCCGGTCGTCTCGGCCAGCCGCTGCGCGGCGCGGCCGGTGGGGGCGGCGAGGTGCACGCGAACTTTCTTCGCTTTCAGAATTTCGACGAGCGCACGCAGAATCGTGGTTTTTCCCGTTCCGGGTCCGCCGGTGAGAATGGTGAGCTTGTGGTTCAACGCATTTCGCAGGCCGGCGCGCTGCAACTCGTGGAATGCGAAGCCCGCCTTCTGCTCGGCCCACTGCACCGCGGCATCGACCTTGATCGGAGGCAGCCCGCTGGCCACCCGCGTGAGCCGGGCGACGACGCCGGCGATTTTCTGCTCGGCGCGGTCGTTGTGCGGCAATTGCAGGAGCCCCGAGCCGGGGAGGGGAGCGGCGGCGCGCAGGGGTGTCGCGTCCTCGGCGGCGGGCGGGTGGCGGACGAGCGCCTTGGCTTCGACGAGGGCGGCGATGCGGGCCTCGACGAGCTTGGAGTCGGTCTCGAGCAGGTTGGCCGTGTGGTCGCGGAGGTCGGCTTCGCGGAAGGCGGTGTGGCCTTCCTCCTGCAGCGTCTCGAGCGCGTAGATGATACCGGCGTCGAGCCGGGGCGCGGCGTCGTTGGCGAACCCGAGATTGATCGCGATGCGATCGGCGGTCTTGAACCCGATGCCCTCGATCTCGCGCGCGACCCGGTAGGGCTCGGTCGTGAGGATGCGCTTCGCGTCGCCGCCGAAATGCTTCACCAGCTTCACGCACTGACCCGGCGTGACGCCGTAGGTCTGCAGGAAAATGTAGAGCTCGCGCTCGGTGCGCTTTTCCTCCCAGGCCTGCTTGATCGCCGTCGCGCGCTTCTTGCCGATGCCGGCGACATCGCGCAGCCGCCCGGACTCCTCGCTCAAAACCCGGAAGGTGTCGGTGCCGAACGCGTCGACGATCTTGTTGGCGTAAACCTTGCCGATGCCGGGCACGAGCCCGCTGCCGAGGTATTTGCGGATGCCGTAGACGCTGGACGGCAGCTCGCTCCGGAACGCGAGCACCTTTAATTGCGCGCCGTGCTGCGCGTGGCGCGTCCACTCGCCGGTGAGGTGAAGCGTCTCGCCGCACTCCACGCCGGGCAGCGCGCCGACGATGGTCACTAGCTCAGGACGGGCCGACGGCTTGCCGGCCGAATTGTCCGCCGTAGCCTTGACGTCGGCTGGGACGCCGCCTGGAGCCGGCGTGTCCGGCCGGAACTCGCCGATCGTGTAATGATTCTCCTCGTTGAGGAAGATGATCCGCTCGAGCACGCCGGTGAGCGTGGCGGACGGCGGGCTGCCTGGAGGTGAGTTGGCCACAGATGGACATTGATAGAGACGAATCGACCGGGGAAAAGCTCAACTGCCCTTCCCGGCCCCGAATTCGCCGTATTATAGCTTACGAGCGGCCGGTCCCTTGCCTTGTTTCTGGGGCGGGGGCGCCTCCTGCGGCGCCTTCAGTCCGTCCTTGGGCTGGTTCCAAAGTCGATAGGGGTCATCGTGCCGGCGCATTTCGTCGAGAAGCACCGTTTCCATCTCCGCCAATCTTGCGGCGTAGCGCGGATCGCCGGCCAGGTTGCGCTGGTTTTTCGCGGGGGTGTTTCCCGTGAGCGCGATGACCTTGGGATCATGGTGCTGTTCGAGCAGCTCGTTGGGATTTTCCGCCAGGTTGAAGAGCTGGGTTTCGCGGACGGCGCCGTCGAGCACATCGAATTTGACGAGTTTCCAATCCCCTTTCTTCACCGCGCGCATGCCCGGTTTCGTGCCGCCGCAGAAGACGCCATAGAGGACGTCCCGCACGGTGTCGCGCTTTCCCTCCAACACGGGTCGGAAGCTGATGCCCTCGCTCGTCGCCGGAGGCGCGATGCCGGCCAGGTCGCAGAGGGTGCTCAGTACGTCGAGCAGGTAGACGTTACCCTTGGCCCGGGATCCCGGCCTGATGCCGGGACCTCGCACGACGAAAGGCAGCCGCCAGCTGTGTTCATAAAGGTTCTGCTTCCCTTGCAGGCCGTGGCGGCCGATGGCGATGCCGTTGTCGGCGGTGAAAAAGACGTAGGTGTTATCCAGCTCGCCCATCCCCTTGAGTTTGGCGAGGACACGCCCGATCTGAAGGTCGACGTTTTCGCAGCAGGCGAAATAGCGCCCGATCTCGTTGCGGATCGTGATCTCGTCGCGCCTTTCCCACACGCCGCTGACCAGGGTCTCGTCGCGTCCCCCGGGCTGGCCCTGGTTGAACGGGTGGGCCGGGAGGTAGTTAATCGGCAGCGGGGGCGCCTTGGGGTTCGCCGGCGGAAGGGTGTTGGGATCCGCGTGATTGACCGCGCCGTACTTGGCGAGCAGCTCGGGCTTCCCGTCGCGCGTGTCGTGGGGATGCGAGAAGCCGTAGTAAATTAGGAATGGGGCGGCATCCCGGCCCGCGTCGCGCTGCTTGAGATAATCAAGCACCTGCTCGGCATGCCAGGCGCTGCCGGTCTCGTCGGTGCCACCGCGTTTGTCGGCGTCCCGGCGGATGGTGAACAATTTGTTGGCGCCCTCGTAGCTGTTGCCCGGCTTGCAAGTGCGCATCGTGGCGTAGCCGGCGCGGTTGAAAACCGCGGGAATGGTGTTCTGCTCGATCCCTGGTGGGCAGCGCTCGGCGGGGTAGTTGACGAAGGTCCGGGACGTCAGGCTCTCCGGCAGATGCCAGAGGGTGCGTCCCGTCATGACCATGTGACGGGAAGGCGTGCAGACGGCGGAGACAAATGCACCCATGCCATGCATGGCGTCAAAGGTCATCCCTTCCGCGGCCAGGCGATCGAGCACCGGCGTTTGCAGCGGCGAGTTCGGCTCGTAGGCCTTCAGGCCGAACGGTGCTTGGTCGTCGGTGATGATGAAGAGAAAGTTGGGCCGCTTGGCTGGCTGCGCGCCGAGAAGGGTCGCGGCCGGAGCCAGCGACAGCAGGCTGGCGACAACAACGGCGTGGGTGAAGGCGTTCGTTGTTTTCACACGAGGAATTTGAACTGGGTTTCCGGTGGAGTGAACGATGCCGCCCGTCCCGTCAGTTCTTCCGGGCCTTTTCGCCCGGTTGCTTCATGACTTCCGCAATCTTCACCGGCTGGCCGCCTCGGGCCTTGCTCAGTACGTCGGCCTCCATGAAGGCCATGATCTCGATTGTTTCCTGCTCCGGCACCGGAGAAATCCCGGTCTGAAAGAAAGTCACAATCGCCTGTACGAGCGGCCGGTAGCCCTCCGACCGGCCCAGCGTCGTCGACTCGCCTTTTTCACCCACGGCTTTGCCGGCGTTCCGGTTGCCTTC
>JACQWL010000155.1 GCA_016209255.1 Verrucomicrobiota bacterium | reverse complement strand
GGAGGACGAGCAAGCCCTTGTCCGCCTTCGGCGGATTGGCGAAGGCGGCTGGGCGCCGTCTGCCCACGTCCGCAGGAAAAACGCGCCCGGATGCGCCGGAGGCCGCACAGAGGCTTGTCCGCCTTTGGCGGATCGCGTTCCCCTCGAGCCAACTGAATCGTTGCGACCGCGACCACACCGGCGAAAAAAAGAGGGCGGACCGCCTACCCCTAAGCGGTCCGCCCATTGCTTTCTTACTTACCCCAATTCTCCACCGCTAAGCGGAGGAGAAAACTTGTGGAGGCTAGGAACGCACTTGACCCGGAAGGTTCCATTTGCCGGCGCTATTTCTTCGGCGAAATTTTTCGACTATTATTGAACGGACCGCCGATCGTTTCGCCTGCGGTCAATCCACGCCGGGCCCGTCCTCAGGTCGGCGCGTTCAACGGACGTCTGCCGCCGGCTTGCTTTTCGGCCTCGATCCCACCCACAACCGCAACAGCAGCTCGGCCAGATTCTTCATGCTCGTGCGCTTCAACCCTTCGCTCCGCACCGCCTCCTTGAACGGCGACGCGACGGCGCTGCGCTCCTCGTAATACCGCCAAAGCTCCGCCGCTAGTCTGTCTACCGCAACATGTTCATTATTCATGGTTTTCGAAACCGTCTGAAACTTATCCTGCCAGAAGTGTCTCTCGTCTCGATGACTCTGCAAGTAATCGAAGACACGCTGCTCGCACCGATTAAGGCTCATCGGGCGAAGGTGCGCCGCAGCTTTGGAAATTCAACGGCAAAACTCGCTGGCAAGCAGGCGTTGCAATTCAGCCCCACTCTTGGCTAGCTCTCCCGCTCAACTTCAACCCTGACCTGTTTCTAATATGTGGCAAAAATTTACAGAGCAAATTCCCGCCGTGATCCTCACGGCACTCCTCGTCATCGGCGGAGCGTTTTGGGTGCACCAGCAGACGGTCAAAGAGCTGGGGGCCAAACAACAGGTGGAACTCGCGCCCCTGCGTGAACAAAACGATGCCCTGAAAGTCGCGTCAGACGAAAACCGCCGCCAGATTGAGGCCACCAACCGGTTGCTCAAAGACGCCATCTCCAAGCGCGAGGCCGACATGTTCCGGACCGACGAAGAGGTCCGGAAGCTCAACACCGAGCGCCTGGACGCTCTGGCGGAAGCGATCGCAAGAAAGGTGCAGCCTTACAACCCAATGCCGAAGTCGCCCGAAGAGGCCGAAAAAATGCAGAACGAGCAGGTCGACAAGGTCTCGACGCGGATGACCGAGCGCATCCAGCCCATCCTGTCGGAAATGGCGAAGGACCAAAACCTCACCCGTGAATCCATCGCGCAATACAGCCAGCGCATCTCCGATCAGGTCGGCAACGTCCTCACCTCCGAGCTGGCAAAGAATCAACAGCTTAACAACAACCTGCAGCAAACGCAGGCCGCCGCCCAGGACGCCCTCAAGCTCTCGCACGAAATCACCGCCCTTTACCTGAGTTCGTTCAAGGACCAGGGACTCATCACCCGCCTGCTTTCGCTGCCCGCCAACGTCGTCAAGGACGCCGCGAGCATGAGCATCGTCAACAGCAGCGAGCGCAAGAAGATCGAGCAGGACCTGATCGCCAAGATGGCCGAAATCGAGCGTCGCCTGACAGAGCTGCACACGCAGGCTCCGCAGGCCGGCAGCGGTCCGCGCCTGTCGCCACCACAGCGGCCCGAAACCGCGCAGTCCGCCCCCGCACCCGGCCGGTAATCGACCGCCTCCGCGGCGGTGCCCCCTCGAGCCACGCAATCATGCCGCGTGGCTTCTTGTTTTTCCCTCGGGCATTGCGTCGAACCTCACCCGCTCGTTCTCATGTCGGGCGACCCTCGTGCCCGCCCTCGGCTGTCGCGAGACCGGCTGCGAGCGCTCTTGCGTGACGCTTCACGGGATCCCATGTTCACAAAAGCTCCCCCAGTCAGTGATTCCATCATCCAAGAAATCTCTTAGCGTTCGGGTCCCGGCGCTCGGCGCATGGCTGCTGATTTTGCTTTGGGCCGGCCCAATTTCCACTCGCGCCGATGATTCGTTGCTCGGGAAGAAGGCCCCCGATTGGGCCGACGTCACATGGATCAACTCCGACCCGCTCCCGCTGAAAAGCCTGGCCGGCAAGGTTGTGCTGGTCCGGTGGTGGACGGCGCCGGGCTGTCCGTTTTGTTCCGCGACCGCGCCCGCACTAAACGAATTTTATCGCGACTATCAGGGGCGAGGGCTCGAAGTGATCGGGTTTTATCATCACAAGTCCGGCGGCCCCGTCGATCTTGAGGCGGTGAAACAACACGCCCGGCGATTCGGTTTTCAATTTCCGCTGGCCGTCGATCCCGGCTGGCGGACGCTGAAACAATGGTGGCTCAACACCGGCGACGAAAAATGGACGAGTGTCAGCTTCCTGATCGATCGGCGTGGCATCGTTCGCCACATCCATCCGGGAGGACAATACGTCAAGGGAGATCAGGATTACGCGATCATGAAGTCAAAGATCGAAGAACTGTTGGAAGCGAAGTGAGGTGGAAGCGTCCTCGAACGCACCCGCGCACATGTCATGGCCCCGGCCGGCCGCCATTTCCGGGGTTGTCTTCCCCGCCTCGCGCCAAAACGCTTGCCCTCCTGACCGCTGTAACGACCCGCCCACCTTCTCCCGCCCATGAAATCCCTGCTCCGTCTCCTCCCGATTATTGCCCTCTCGCTGCTGCCGCCTTTCCTTCGGGCCGCCTCCGATCCGGCCGCCTGGCGCGCCGCCGACGACGCCCGCGTCGCGGCGATGATCTCGGCCGATCCGGCCAGGCTCGCCGCGACTATCTCGGACGAACTGCTCTACGTGCACTCCAGCGGCAGTAGCGACACCAAGGCGTCGCTCACCGCCGCCCTCACGTCGGGCCGAACCAAGTACAACACGATCAAGTATGAGCAACGGGATTTTCGCGAAGTTGTGCCCGGCCTCGTGCTCATGAACGGCCGCGGTCGGTTCACTCTCGGGAAGGCCGCACCTTTCACCGAACTCCATCTGAGCTTCCTCGCCGCGTACCGCCTGGAGCAAGGCGTCTGGCGGTTCATCGCGTGGCAGTCGTGCCGGATACCGGAGCCCGCGGCGGGGGCGAAGCGCTGAATCCCATGGCCAAACGCCTCAACGAGAAACTCGGCCGGATGCGGGCCGGCACCGCCACGAGCCGCGACTTCATCATCGCCGACGCCAAGGATGCCGACATGGCGTTCGGCGTGACCGCGCCCGGGCCGAGCCGCGGGAAATGCCGGCATGGCTTCAACGAATCGGAAGGCTGCTGGAAGACGCTGCCCGAATACCTGGAACAGATTCGCGCGATCGTGCGCCAGGACATCGTGGACATCGTGCTGGTCTCGGCGTCGAACCTCGAACGGCTCGCCATCGACGAGGGGTTGTTCGCCAATTCCAAAATCACGCCCGCGGCGCGCGCCAACGACACGTCGGACATCTGGGCGGTGCGCGGCGGCAAGTACGCCGCCCTGCCCTCGCGTTCCTTCCGCACCGCCACGCTCGATCATATCAAGTACGGTCGCATCGCCAACGACCACACGGCCCCGACCCGCGGCGCCGATCTCGGGCTTTACTCAATCACCTTCACCAACGACCTCGACTGGGATCACCGCGCGCTCGAGGACTTTCACGCCTTCCGGATCGAGGCCGAACGGAAACAATTCCGCTATTTTCTCGAGGTGTTCAACCCGAACGTCGATCCCGGTTTCGAGCCGCGGAAGACCGGCGCCTTTCTCAACGACCACATCGTGCGCACGCTGGCCGGCGTGACCGCGGCCGGCCGGCCGCTGTTTCTGAAGATGCCCTACAACGGGCCCGGCCCGCTGGAGGAGCTGGTCTCCTACGATCCCAATCTCGTCGTCGGCATCCTCGGCGGCAGCGCGGGCACGACGCTCGACGCGTTCCAGCTGCTGCACGACGCGAAAAAACACGGCGCCCGTGTGGCCTTGTTCGGCCGGAAGATCAACCTGTCCGAGCATCCGCTGGCGTTCGTCGAGTTTCTGCGGCGCATCGCCGACGATGAAATCCAGCCGGTGGAAGCCGTGAAGGCCTACCACGCGGTGCTCCAGAACATGGGCCTCAAACCGGCGCGCGCGCTCCACGCCGATTTGCAGGCCACCAGCCAGGTCATGCGCTACCGCTGACCCGCGAAACATTCGGCCTAGTCATGCGTTCCGGAATCCTGGCCGGTGGCAACTGGATCGTCGATCACGTCAAGCTGATCGACGCCTGGCCGCCGCAGGACTCGCTCGCGCGGATCTCGAGCGACTCACGGCACAACGGCGGCGGCCCCTACAATCTGCTGAAGGACCTCGCGCAGCTCCGCGCCGGTTTTCCCCTCGAGGCGGCCGGGCTGCTCGGCGACGACGATTACGGCCGGTGGATTCTCGCCGATTGCCGCGCCGCCGGCATCGACACCCGCCAGTTGCAGAGGACGCGGGAGGCGGCGACGAGCTACACCGACGTGATGACGGTGCGGGACACGGGCCGGCGGACGTTCTTTCACCAGAGCGGCGCGAACGCGAGGCTGGCCCCCGCGCATTTCGATTTCACCCGCACCAACGCGAAGATTTTCTACCTCGGTTATGCGCTGTTGCTGGACACGCTCGATGAATTCGCCGAGGGCAGCACGCCGGAGCCGCGGGCCGCCGACGTGTTTCGCCGCGCGCGGGCAGCCGGGTTCCACACCGCACTGGATTGCGTAAGCGAAAACAGCACCCGCTTCAAAACCATCGTCGCGCCCCTGCTCCCCCACGTGGACTACCTGCTGGCGAACGACTTCGAGGCGGAAAAACTAACGTCCATCGAGGTCGGCCGCGGCGAGACGCTCGACCGGGCGGCCGTGACGCGGGCGGCCCGGGCACTCATCGATCTCGGCGTGCGGCAGTGGACGGTGCTGCATTTTCCCGAAGGCGCCTGCGCCTGTTCCCGAACGGGCGAGGTTGTCTGGCAGCCGGGTGTGCGCGTGCCCCCGAGCAACATCGCGGGCAGCAACGGCGCCGGCGACGCCCTGGCGGCGGGCCTGCTCTACGGGCTGCATGAGGGCTGGCCGATGTCGCGCGCCCTCGAACTCGGCGCCTGCACGGCCGCGGCGTCGCTCTATCATCCGAGTTGTTCGGAAGCGGTGAAACCGGCAGACGAATGTCTGGCCCTCGGCCGGAAGCTTGGGTTTAGGAAATAGGATTTATCGACCGTCCCCGCCCGGGGGCAGAGGTCAACGGGGAGGGGTCAACGCGGTCGAAATCTGCAACAACTCCGCCTGACTTGACGGCAACGATGCAAGTTTCGGACTGACCCCATTGCCGCATGCCGTTTCGAAAAAGCGGCCACGAAACCCGACTTCAACGATCATGGCGCCAGCGTCTTCAGCCCGACCGCTAGCGCCAGCGCCGCCTGACGGGTGTCGTAGGTCACGAGCGTGCGGGCACCGAGTTCCAGCGCGGAGGCCACGTGCAGGACGTCGAGCGTGCGCGTGCCGAGCGTGATCGTGTGGGCGCGACTCAGCTCCGCCGTGCGATCGAGCGCGCGCCGCCAAAGGAGGTCGTGCATCCGCAGATGCCCATCCGCCAAATCGCGAACCAGAGATTCGAAGGCCGCTTGGGTGCCGTCGGCATCGAGGATGCCCCGATGCTGTGCCTGGGCCACCGCGTTGGTCAGCTCGGCGTAGCCAAACCGCGTGAGCGGAATCGCACCCCCGATGCCCCGGCGCCACCGGCTGACGACCAGCGAGACCGGACCCGGCACATAGAGCGCCTGAGTAACGCTCGAATCGACATAGAGTCGCTCAACGGTCGCCACGGTTGGCCTGATCCAGCGCGTCGATCTCCGCTTGCGTGGCCATCCGCCCGCGGCTGTAGCTCATCAGCCGCGCATAATAATCCGGCTGGGGTTTCGCCTTCTTCGGGCGCTCCACGTAGGCGCGCAAGACGAACGCCGCCTTGCCGCGGTCGGTGATGATGACCTCGCCCTCGCGGTCGAGCCGGGCGCGGATTTTCGGGAACGACGTGCGGAGTTCGCGGATCGTGGCGGTGCTCATGGCGTGTGAATCATGCGTGAGTCACACGGCCTTGCAAGGGCCAAACCGCACGGATGCCGGGGCCGGCGACTTGCCGTCCAGCGCGACCAGCGATCCATGCGCAGGCGCGAAAAGGGGTCATATCGAGAATCGAGACAAACTCACCCTGAATTCGGGGTAAGTGGTGCATTGCGCCTATTTTTGTGGCCGGTGGCGTTGTTTGCGGCACGCACGCGCGTGCTCAACCATGGCTCGCAAACTCCGGATGGAATTTGCCGGTGCGTGTTACCACGTCATCAATCGTGGCAACTACCGGTTCGATCTGTTCGCCTCTTCAGGAGCGGCGCGGTCTTTTCAGCGCTGCCTGTTCGAGGCGTGCGGCCGGTTTCTGTGGCGGTTGCACGCTTTCATGATCATGCGGAACCATTTTCACCTGGCGGTGGAAACGCCGGAACCGAATCTGAGCTTGGGG
>JACQWL010000154.1 GCA_016209255.1 Verrucomicrobiota bacterium | reverse complement strand
CTGCCCGTCTCATCGACACAGGCGGTGCCGTGGTGCCCGAAATGCGCGTAGATCCGCCCGTTTTCAAATAGCGCGGTGGGGCTTGCATGGCTGTTCTTGTCATGCATCTGCAGCGCATCCGGCGCCGTTTGTCGAAACGTCTCCACGTTCCACACCACTCTCCCGGAAGTGGCATTCAACATGAGTACCCGCAGCGACACCCCCTGTCCCGGCTCCTTCTCATTAAGCAGCCTCGCATTGGTGACGAAGATTTTTCCGCTTGCGGCCACCGGCGAGGACCATGCGCGGCCCGGAAGCTCCGAGCGCCAGACGATGTTTTTTTTCGGACCCCACTCGAGGGGCAAGCCGGTGGCCGTGGAGTGGCCCTGTCCGGTGGGCCCGCGGAATTCGGGCCAAAGCGATTCGGCAGCGGCGACTCGTGCCATCAGGCCGGTGGCGACAACAACGAGAGAAAAACGGTAAGACATGGACGTATGGTTGGTGCGAAAGCAGACATGGGCCGCGCCCGTCTCGCCGTCCGGGGCCTCGACCTAAGCGGCGTCGAGGGACGGCGGCGGGCAGAAGGGGAATGCGGGCGCCAACGAGGAGGCGGTGCGGGAATCTTGTGGGGAGCAGATCGGAAATGGTGTGGGAAGGATCGAATTTGTGGCCGGCGGGATCGCGGAATGCGAGCGTGTTCTGGCGCGGCGATTTTGCACCGTTGCCCTGCCGGCTTAGATCGTGGGTCGGCTTGAAAAACTGTAGCGGCGGTCTATGACCGCCGTCCCCGGGAAAGAGCGGCGCACATGGAGCGCCGCTCCGGGAAACCACAGGAAACCGGCCCATGACCTCGACGCTCGCTCGTTTCTCGCCGTCTTCGACCTCGCCGACGGCAGGGAGCTTTGGCGCACTCCGCGCACCGATGTGCCGACGTGGGGCACACCCACAATCGTCACCGCGGCCGGGCGGACGCAAATCGCCGTCAACGGCCGGCATCTCTACATCACCAGCGAACTCGGTAGCGTGTTCGTTGTGCCCGCGACGGGCACCTTCTCGGTCGTGGCGACAAACAAGCTGGAGGAAACCTGCCTCTCGACGCCTGCGATCTCGGAGGGCGCACTTTTCCTTCGCACTCGAGAGAAGCTCGTGGCAGTCGGGACCAGGCGTTGACGCCGATCCGAGGCGCACCGCTTGAGGCGGTGCGCCCACGTTTCGCTGTGGCCGAGCCAATGTCCCTTTCGATCAGCGGAGTCTCGTCAAGCGAATCAGCGCTCCGGCGGCGAAAATCAGCGGATAGAGACGTTCGTGATACCAGAGTTTGGCGAAATAAAACCCGATCGGCGTCGGATGACGCCACCGGTCGTTCTCCACCGCCGCCACCAACCACGCGGCGCCGCGTTCAAGTGTCGCCTGAATCGCCTTGCGCCCAGCCGCGTCCACTCCTTGGCGCTCCCAGGCAGTGGCCAGTGCTTCCAAAGCCAGCCCGGACTCTTCCATGGACGAATCCGCACCGGCCGCTCCACTCCAGCCGCCATCGGGGCTCTGCCTCGCCAGGAGCCAGTGCAGCGCGCGATCAAGCGAGCCGCCGCCGTCACTCCTGCCGGCCTGTTCCAGGGCGCAGAGCGCAGAGACGACCCGCGCCGTGCCGTAGAGCGGATTTTCATCGGCAGGATCTTCCTGGTGGCCGAACCAAAGCGGAATCCACGCGCCGTCCGTGCGCTGGGTTCTCCGCAGAAAACCCGCGGCCTGCGCGAGGGCCGCGTCCAATCGGCGCTGCATCGGCAGTTGCAAGTGAACCCGCCACGCCGTCCATGCCCGGATCGCATGCGCCGTCAGATCGGGGCTGCTGCGATCGAAGGCGAGTTTGCCCCATCCGCGGCAAAAGGTCGGAATTCCGCCATCACGATTTTGCAGGTTGAGCAGCCACGCGATGCCCGCCTCCGCCGCGTCTTGCACCGCTCGATCATCGGGATCGAGTCGGTGCAAGGCGAGCAGCGCGCCGGCCGTGTCATCCGCGTCGGGCACCCCCCCGGGAAGATCGGTCCACGCCCAGCCGCCGGGAGCGGCCAGCGTGTAGGGATGCACCGCGCGATACTGCTGGCGCAGGAGCCAGTCGCACACCGCGCGCCTTCGCTCACCGGATTGCAACGAGGTGTCTCCGGCTTGGGCCGACCCAAGCGCTTGCACGGACAGAGTGGTGAGCCAAGTCGCCAGATTGGTATCGATGGGCCAGCTACCATCGGGGCGAGCCGCGGCCTTGAGGAACGTGACGCCTCGTTGCACGATCGGATGCCCGGTCAGGCCGAGTGCCGCCAGACTCATCGTGACGAAGCTCGTGAGCGGCGTCGCCTCGAGGAAACCGCCGTTGGCCGGTTGCAAACAAGACAACTTTTCCAGGGTGCGGGCACGACAACGGTCGCGCAGCGCGCGAAGCAGGGGATTTGCCGTGGGCCGCAGACCGTGCCGCACCTGGCCGATGGCGATCAACGCGGGCAATGCGTAACTCACCACGGGAAGCTTCAAGGCGCCGAACCACCTTTGCGGCAGGATGGCCAGTTCGAAGGGCAGCTGGCGCACATGTCGCCAACCCTCCCGTTCCGGACCCAACCGGCCACAGAGCGCGCACATCGTCAGGATGGGGATAGAGAACGTGCGATCCTGGCCGTAACGGCGCTCGATCGCACGGATCAGTTGATCAGGTTCCAAGGAGCCGGCGAAACGCGTCAACCACCGTTCGGTGGACGTGACGGCGGCGGAGACGCCAGGCTGCGTTTCCGGGAAAAGACCAAGTGCTGCCCAGACGAGCGCCGTCGTACTGATGTTGCTGGCGCTCCGGGTCGTATCGCCCCACCCGCCATCGGCGTTCTGATTCGCCAAGAGCCACCGATATCCGCGCTGGATGACTTCGCGCAACCGGCTGGCGGCGGAGGGATCGCCGCGCGCAACGAGGGTCAATGCCGTCACCGCGGTGGCGGTGGACAACGCGCTGGAAGAAAGCTCACCGGTCCACCAGCCGCCCGGATTGCGCTCGCGGAGCAAGGCGGCGATGGCGGCACCGCACGCCTGCTCCAGGCGCGGGCGAAAACCAGCATCGAACGGGAAACCGGACGTCACGGAAGCGGCAACTGGCGGGGAAGACGGCATGCTTAGCATTCTCTGTTAAGTATCTCTCAATCTCCGTGAAAAAACTCATGGGTCGAGTAACCTAATAGGTTACTCTGTAATCTGGCGGTTTTGGGGGAGGCACGTGCAGAGTGGCGTTAGGGTGCGTCGGGGATGGCGGCGGCGGAAACCGCAAAATCCTCCTGAATCCGCACCATCGCTTTCAGCAGATCGTTCCATTCCGCCTCCGCGGTTAACCAGCCGCTGCTGAAGCGCAGGGCGCGGGAGGCGTCACGGGAACTCAAACCCATCGCGGTCAGGACATGCGACGGTTGTTCCGAACCGCTCGCGCACGCCGAGCCGGTCGAGACGGCGAAGCCCGCCCTGTCCAGTTTCACGACCCACCGCTGCCGGCAATCGGCCTCGGGCATGACGACGCTTACCGTGTTCCACAAACGGTCGGCGCCCGCGCCGTTCAGCCGGACGGAAGGGAACGCGGTTTGGAGCGCCGCCTGGAACCGCTCGCGGAGCGCCAGGCGTTGCACGTTGCCTCCGGCGGCGATCTGTTCCTCGCACCATTCCAAGGCGGCCACCATGCCCAGCACGCCGGGAACGTTTTCCGTGCCGGCGCGGCGTCCCTCCAGTTGCTTGCCACCCCACAGCAAGGGCCGCAACGGCCAGGCATTTGGAACTTTGAGGAATCCCACGCCGCGGGGCCCGCCAAACTTGTGGGCGCTGCCCGCCACGAACCCGCAGGCGCCGAGACCCTGCGCGGGCAGCCGGCCGCACCACTGGGTGGCGTCGCAAAAGAACGGAATTCCCGCCCCGGCGCATAACTCCTGCGCCTCTCGCCACGGTTGCAGCACGCCCGTTTCATTGTTTGCCGCCATGATTGCCACGAGCGCCGGGCGTTGCGCGGCCAGACGATCCTTCAACCAATCCAAATCAACCACGCCGCGCGCATCGACCGGGATCTCGTCCACCCGGGAGCGAAAATGGTGGCGGGCGCTCTCCCGCACCGCGGGATGTTCGACGGCGCCGATCCAGGCGGGCGCCGCCGGATCGGCCGCAGCGGCGTGGTGCAGCACGGTGTTGCAGGCTTCGGTCGACCCGCTGGTCCAAACGATGTCAAGCGGCGCGCATCCGAGGAGCGAGGCGAGACGCTGGCGCGCCTGCTCCAACGCCGCGTCAGCGCGGGCACCGAGCCGGTGCGGACTGGAGGGATTGCCCGGAAAGCGCTCCGCGGCCTCAAGCCAGGTTGCCCGGGACCGGGGCGACAGCGGGGAGGTCGCGTTGTGGTCGAGGTAGATCACGACTCCATGCTGGTTCCGTTCCGGGCCGGAACCAAGTCCAATTCCCGGACGGACGACCTTTCGAGGCACGCGAAATTTCCCGACTGGCTCCTTGCCATCGCCCGTGAATGAGAAACATTCGCCCGCCGACATGGAAGACCCGAAGCCCAAGACGATTTTTTTCAAGCGATCAAATTTCGTCACGCATTTGCCGGCCGACGCGTTTTATTCCCCGTCCCACTACTGGCTGTCCCGTGAGCCGGACGGCATCTGGCGGGTGGGATTTACCAAGTTCGCCGTGCGGATGCTGGGCGAGTTGGTGGATCAAGCTTTCGAAACACCGCCGGAGACGGCCGTGCATCCGGGCACGATTCTCGGCTGGGTCGAGGGGTTCAAGGCCATCAGCGACATCTATTGCGTGGTCGAGGGAGTTTTTCACGGGGGCAATCCGGCGCTGAAGGGGCAAATCGCGCAGATCCACCAGGCGCCTTACGGGGCGGGCTGGTTGTATCGGGCCGCGGGCGAGCCGGACCACAACTGCATGCCGGCGCTGGAGTACACCGATTTGCTGAACGCGACAATTGACAGGATGCTCGAACAACAGAAGGGTCAGAACCTTGGTCGCTAGCACCATAATGAACCTTGGGGAACAGCAAGAAAAGCCGCCGCCGGCGCGCTACATCATGATCGGCGGCTTTCTCGGCGCCGGCAAGACCACCGCCGTCGCCCGGCTGGCAGCCGCGCTGCACGGGCGCGGCGTCCGGGTCGGACTGATTACCAACGATCAGGGCAGCGGCCTGGTGGACACAACAACGCTGCGCGCGCGCGGCTTTGCGACGGAAGAAATTCCCGGTGGCTGTTTTTGCTGCCGCTTCAATTCGCTCGTGGACGCCGCGGGCAAGCTGACCGCCGCGACGCGGCCCGATGTGTTCATTGCCGAACCGGTCGGCAGTTGCACCGATCTGGTGGCCACGGTGACGTATCCCCTGCGGCGGATTTACGGCGACCGGTTCACGATCGCGCCGCTCAGTGTGCTGCTCGATCCGCAACGGGCGTTGCGGGTATTCGGACTGAACGAAGGCCGCGCTTTTTCGGACAAGGTTCTCTACATTTACCGCAAGCAGCTCGAAGAGGCGGACCTGGTGATCATCAACAAGCGGGACACCGTGGTGGAAGCGGACCGGACAAGGTTGCGCGACGTCCTGCGGCGCGAGTTTCCCCATGCCGAAGTGCTGAGCGCTTCCGCCCGGCACGGCGATGGCCTGGGAGAATGGTTCGGCCGGCTGATGACGCGGGAGCAAATCGCGCGGCAGGTGATGGACGTGGATTACGAGGTCTATGCGGACGGGGAAGCGCGGCTGGGCTGGCTGAACGCCACCGTCCAGTTCGAAGGCGCGAGCGAGTTTGACGCCAACGCCGCGCTCGAACACCTTGCGCACGAAATTCAAAGGCGGCTCGAGCAGGCGGGCGCCGAAGTGGCGCATTTGAAAATGACGTTCAGCCCGGACGGCGGCTTGAATGACATCGCCGCGGTGAACCTGGTGCGCGGCGATTTTATCCCCGAATTGTCGCTACGTCTCGAGCAACGCTGCGCGGCCGGGCAGTTGATCCTCAATCTGCGGGCCGAGGCCGCGCCAGAGGTGCTGAAGGCCGCGGTCGAATCCGCGCTTTCCGGCGTCGCGGGCCGGTTCCCCGGCGTGCGGTCGCGGCTGGATCACCTCGAACATTTCCGCCCGGGCAAACCGCAACCGACGCATCGCCTGCTCACCCCCGCCTGAACCGTAAACCTGCCCACGATGACGCCCGATACCCCCGGCATCCTGTACTGTAACTGCACCTACGCGCAGATCATCGACCCGGCCGTCAAGGGCCATGTGCTGCGGCGGCTGTGTGATTCCGGCAAGTCGTTCGAGGCGGTGGCGGATTTGTGCGAGATGTCCGCCCGCAAGGATCCGGCGCTGAAACGTCTGGCGGGCGGACCGGGGGTCAAGATCGCGGCCTGCTATCCGCGGGCGGTCAAATGGCTCTTTGCTTCCGCCGGCGCGCCACTCGACGGCGCGCGAACCGAGGTGTTGAACATGCGCGAACAGGCCGGGCCGGCCGTGATCGAGCGGCTGCTGGCGGATGACGTTCAGCCCAACCTGCCGCCGGGCAAAGCCAGCCCGGGCGTTGCGCCCCGAGGCCAGACGCCGGAGCCCGAGGCGCAGACCGGCGCAACGTCGGCCGAAGCCCCGGCGTCCGCCTAATTCGGCGAACTGAATTCATGTCCTTGCGCGACCAGACCTATTTGCGAATCGTCCTCTACGAAGGACGTGATGCTGAACCGTTGGACAGCGAACAGCGTTTTCAGGCGGTTTCGCGTCTGCTGAACCAGGGCTTCGCGTTGACGCATGTCGGGGGCGCCGGCCGCACCGCCCCGGCCGATGATGTCCCGGCGCTCGTGCTGGGGCGTTTTCAAAACGGACTGGAAAAGCTCGCCGCCGAAGCCGCCTCGGAACGGGTCCGTTTCACCAATGTGTCCGGGTTGACGGACGAGCAGATCGTAGCGGCCGTCGAGTCGGTGCGCGCGGAGAAACAGGCCGTCCAACACGGCGGTTGGAAACCGTGGTTTCCCGTGATCGACTACGATCGTTGCACGAACTGCATGCAATGCCTGAGCTTCTGTCTCTTTGGCGTCTACGGTGCCGATGGCGCCGGGCACATCCAGGTTCAGAACCAGGACAACTGCAAAACGAACTGCCCGGCATGCTCACGGGTCTGCCCGGAAGCAGCGATCATGTTTCCGAAATACAAGGCCGGCCCGATCAACGGCGATGCGGTGAAGGACGCGGATTTGGAGCGCGAAAAAATGAAGGTGGACATCTCCGCGTTGCTCGGCGGCGACATCTATTCGATGCTCCGCGCCCGCAGCGAACGGGCGCAATCCCGCTTTTCCAAGGAGCGCGATTCCGGCAAGGCGCTCAACGAGCGGCAAAAATGCCTCACCAAGCTGGCGCAGGCCGGGGACATTCCCCCCGAAGTCCTGATGAGCCTGCCGAGCCCGGAGGAAATCCTGCGCCGGGCCGGGGAAGCCAAAGCGAAGGCGCTGGCGGCGCTGGCCGCGCAACGGTAATCATGCTGCCCGCACTCGTTTTCCGCACCGTGCGCTCCGCCGATCCGCGGTGCCTGTGGAAGTTCGCCTGGAATTTCGGGTTCAAGGGCATGCTGTCCGTCGAGAAGTTCAAGCGCCGGATCAAGCGCGGCGAATATTTTCCCCCGTTCCTCTATCTTTCGATTCTCAATTCCTGCAACCTGCGGTGCCAGGGCTGCTGGGTCGACGTGGAGGAAAAGGACGCCATCGATCTCGCGGCGTTGAACCGCACCATCGCGGACGCCAAGCGCCACGGCAATTCGTTCTTCGGGATCATGGGTGGTGAGCCGTTCCTGCACCCGCAGTTGCTCGAGTTGCTGGCGGCGCATCCGGATTGTTACTTCCAGATCTTCACCAACGGCCAGTTGATCACGGAGAAAACAGCGGGCCGCCTGCGCGAACTCGGGAACGCCACCCCGTTGATATCCATTGAAGGCCGCGAGGTCGTCAGCGACGAGCGGCGCGGAAAGAAGGAGGTTTTCGCCCGCACGCTGCGCGGACTCGACCATTGCCTGAAGGCGGGATTGCTGACGGGCGTGGCCACCAGCGTATGCCGTTCGAACATCGAAGAGCTGCTCACGGAAGAGTGGCTTCGCGAACTGATCCGACGCGGCGTGCATTACGCCTGGTATCACACTTATCGGCCGGTCGGACCCAAACCGAACTTCGACCTGGCCTTGAGTCCCGGGCAATTGGTGCGGGTGCGCCGCTTCGTGACCGAGATGCGGGCCCGCCTGCCGATTGCCATCGTCGACGCGTATTACGATCACGACGGCAAGGCGCTGTGCCCGATGTCCACCGGCATAAGCCACCACATCGGGCCGCGGGGCGACATCGAGCCGTGCCCCATCATCCAGTTCGCCGTGGAGGACATTCACGATTCACGCGGCATTTTCGAGACGATGCGGACCAGTGCCTTCCTGAAGGATTTCCGCGAGCTCAGCGCGCAGCATACGCGCGGCTGCGTCGTGCTCGAACGACCCGACCTCGTGAAGGAAATCGTCCGGAAACACGGCGCGCGCGACACCACTGCCCGCGGGACGGCGATGGCTGAACTGGAAGCGATGTCCCCGCGATTCAGCCAATGGCTGCCCGGGGAGGAAGTGCCGGAAAAGCACTGGATGTATCGCCTGGCGAAAAGATACTGGTTCCACGATTTCAACGCCTATCGTGGCGTCGCGCACGACGCGGCCGGCAAGACGCGCCTCCTGCGCGAGGAAATCGCGGCAACGCTCCCGCCCGCCTCCACCCGCCCCGCCGCTGAACCCGAGTTGGTGAACAAGTGAACCGCCTCTCTCCGTCGTCCCTACCCACATGCCCTCCATCGAGCTAAAATCCGCCGGCAGCATCGACCCGCTTGTCGTCCCGCGTCACGCGGTGCAGCAACGCTTTCGCCAGCCCAAGAAAAACATCCCGCAAACGGTGTTCGAGCGGATCCGCGTTCTCGACGTGGTGCGCAACTACGTCGCGGAATTCAACCCCGTGCCGCCGGTTCCGATGGCCGAGTTAAAGGAGCACGCGGACCGGGTCGTCGGGTTGCTGCGCTGCGACCCGATCTACCGCGACTACATCGGGGTGGTGCTCAGCAACGAAATGTGGCGCGAGTCGCTGGCATCGGTGCCCTACGAGCGACGGCTGCTCCTGCTGCCAAAGTGCATGCGCGTCGAAGCCAAGTGCCCGGCGCCGTTCGACGAGTTCGGCCTCCTTTGCAAGCAATGCGGCCTGTGCACGATCCAGGATCTCACCGTCGAGGCCGAGCGGCTCGGATATGCCGTGCTGGTCGCGGAGGGCAGCGCCATCGTCATGTCGATCATTCAGACCGGAAAGATCGACGCGATTGTGGGCGTGAGCTGCCTGAGCGTGCTCGAGCAGGCGTTTCCCTACATGGAAGCGGCCGCGATTCCGGGCGTAGCCATTCCACTGCTACAGGACGACTGCATCGATACGACGGTCGATCTGGACAGCGTGTGGGAATACATCCATCTCACGAGCGAAGACCGGACCTGGCGGCTCGATCTCGGCGCGTTGCGTGACGAGGTGGATTTCTGGTTCACGTCTGCGTCGCTCGACCTGATCATGGGCGCCGCGGACGGCGAGACGGAACGCATCGGCCGCCAGTGGCTGGGCCGCGCCGGGAAACGCTGGCGCCCGTTCCTGACCGTGGCCGCCTATCAGGCCTTGCGCGGCGACGCCGGCACACCGCTGCCGGACGATCTCCGCAAAGTCGCGGTCGCGGTCGAGTGCTTTCACAAGGCCTCGCTCATTCACGACGACATCGAGGACAACGACGCCTTGCGGTACGGGGAAAAAACCCTGCACGAAGAACACGGCCTCGCCGTCGCGCTGAACGTCGGCGACCTGTTGATCGGCGAAGGCTACCGCTTGCTGGCGTCGTGCCGGGTGTCGGCCGAGCAACGGACGCGCATGCTCCAGGTGGCCGCCGAAGGTCAGCGCCAGCTTTGCCGCGGGCAGGGCGCCGAGCTTTGTTGGGCACGCCGGCCGCAACCACTCAAGCCCAATGACGTCCTCGACATTTTCCGGCGGAAAACCGCGCCGGCCTTTGACGTGGCCCTCCGGATGGGGGCGCTCTGCGCCGGAGTGGAGCAGCACGACGAGGTTTTCGAAGTCATTGGCAAATACAGCGAGGCGCTCGGCATCGCCTACCAGATTCGTGACGATTTGAGCGATCTCGGCTTCGGTGGAGAAACCAACGACATCGCGGGAATGCGCCCCAGCCTCTTGCTGGCCGTGGCGCACGACAAGGCCCACGGCGAGAAAAAAGATCTCCTCGCGTCCATCTGGCGCCGGGCGTGGCCCGACGGCGTGACGCCGGAGCAAGTGGAGGCGCTCTACGCCGAGCTCGGGGCGAGCCATCGCGCGGAGGTGTTGCTCGGCACGTTCAAGGAGGAAGCCATTCGGTCATTGAACGGGCTCGAAAACCACAATTTCAAAGGACTCCTTCGCCGGACGCTGGGAAAGATTTTCAACGACATTGAAATCAAGGGCTGGTGCAAGGAACACGAACACCTCACCCGCTCGAACGGCGCCAGAGTGTTTGAAGCGGCCCAGGCTTGAGTCTGCGCCTCCAGTTGCTCCAGGTCGCGCGGCTGTCCCCGCGGCTCCTCGGTGACTCGACCGACCTCGTCCGGGACTTTCTTCGACGTCAAATCGCACCGGAAGGCGGCGGCTGCGATCGGGCAGGCCGGCCTGACTTGTATTACACCATCTTCATGCTGGCCGGCATGCAGGCGCTGGACGTACCGCCGCCTGTCGAGCATGTCGAGGCTTACCTGCGGACGTTCGCGGACGGCAAAAACCTGGACTTCGTTCATCTTTCGGCGCTGGCCCGTTGCTGGGCCAGTATTGGATTGGCGCGAATCCCTGACGGGCTCGACCGGGCGTTGTTGGACCGGATCGAACAATTCCGAAAGCCGGATGGCGGTTATGACGGCGACCGTAATGCGTCGCACGGCACGGCTTACGGTGCCTTTGTCGCCTTGGGCGCCTACGAGGACATGGGCAAGACGCCTCCAAAATTGCTCAAGCTGATTCAGGCGCTGAAACGGCTGGAGTCGGACGATGGCGCCTGGAGCAACGTTGCCGGGGCAAAGACTGGCGCGCTCAATGCAACGGCTGGAGCGGTGATCCTGATCCAGCACCTTGGCTTTCCGGTGAACCAGACCGTGGGCGACTGGGTGCTGGCGCAGGCGCACCCGCAAGGCGGTTTCCTGGCCGTGCCTGGCGCGCCGCTGCCCGACCTGCTGTCCACTGCCACGGCCCTGCATGCGCTGGCGGCGATGGATCGCCGTTTACCCAGTGCGATTCACGAGCGGTGCCTTGATTTCCTGGATTCGCTTTGGACCGCGGAGGGTGGATTTCACGGGCACTGGGCGGACGAGCACGTCGATGCCGAATACACCTTCTACGGGCTCCTGGCCCTTGGCCATCTGTCCCTTTGAATCGTAAGCGCGCTGAGCACCGGATGCGGCCGGCCGGATGCGCGCGCTGGAGTCTGTTTCGCTGCAACGGTTTTCGCATCGTCGGCCGCGGTTCCCGAGGCAATCTCGAGCCCATGACCGGCTTGGACGCGGATCGCGCACGAAAAATGTGGACGCCAAGTCGCATCCTAGGGCAGGGGTTAACCGTGCGCTGTTTTTTCGCCTGCGGGACAAACTGGTGGCGGTGGGGTGCAGGCGCTGAAAGTCGACGGAGTTAGGTCGCACCGGAACCACCCAAAATACGGTATGACACTTCGCCCCTTCGCTCGAGATTCGCGATTCGTGCCATCATCCCGTCGGCCCGACCCGACAGGCTGCTCGAGACAGTTTGACGACTCGCCCGTTGACGGCGGGCCGCGCGGAGGTTTGGGTCTTCACTTCGTGACAACAACGATCAACCCAAAAGACGAACCTAACCCAGTGGACCTTGCCCTGGAGCAAACGCACGCATGAGCCAGACCGCCCCCGTCTCCCCCGACGCCGTCAAGAGCGCCGCGCAAAAACTCGACGCTCACGTCCGCGATATCGTCCAGTGGCATTTCTCCCCGGAGACCGGCGCCCCCTTCTGGCTCGAATGGGCGAAGAAGGCCGGATGGAACCCGCGCACGGAAGTCACGTCTTTCGACGACCTCACCCGCTTCGGCCACTTCGAGGATGAGTGGCTCCGCGGCGGCCCGGTGCGCCGCTGGGTCCCCGGGGCCTACGCGAACAAACCCACCTACGTCTTCGAGACCGGCGGCACGACCGGCATCCCGAAAAGCCGCGTCGTCGTCGACGACTTCCGCATCGACTACGAGATGCTCTCCGAGACCCTCCCCGACTCCCATTTTCCGAAGGGATCCAACTGGCTCATGCTGGGGCCCTCCGGGCCGCGCCGCCTCCGGCTCGCGGTGGAGCACCTCTGCCAACACCGCGGCGGCATCTGCTTCTGCGTCGATCTCGACCCGCGCTGGGTCGTCAAGCTCATCAAGCGCGGGGCGATGGCCGAGCTGAAGCTCTACTCCGACCATGTGATCGACCAGGCGATGACGATCCTCTCCGCCGGCCACGACATCAAGTGCATGTTCGTCACGCCGAAGCTGCTGGACGCACTCGCGGGGCGCCTCGAGGCCGAGGGGTCCAGCATCGAGAAGACCGGCATCACCGGCATCTTCTGCGGCGGTACCGAGATGACCGCCCAGTGGGCGCGGTTCGCCGTCGAGGAGCTGCTCGGCCCCAAAGTCTATCTGGCCGCCTGCTACGGCAACACCCTCATGGGCCTCGCCCGCGCGCGGACGCTCCGGCCCGAGAACCAGTTCAAGATCGTTTACCACGCGCCACTGCCCCGGGCGGTGATCCAGCTCGTGGACGTGGACGACAACGAGAAGATCGTCACCCAGCACGGCCAGACCGGGCGCGTCATGATCACGACGCTGACCAAGGAATTTTTTGTACCCCGATTCCTCGAGCGCGACGAGGCGGAGCTGGAGCCTCCCTGTGCCGAGTTCCCTTGGGACGGCGTCAGCGGCGTGCGACCGTACCGGGTCTTTGCCGCAACCACCACGGTCGGGGTGTATTAACCCATGATCCATTTCCCGATCCTCCGCTGGGGCGAGCCGTACAAGAGTTTGGAAGTCGACAAAGTCTTCCACCACGCCACCGGCGAACAGATGGCCGAAGTCAGCCAGGCCAACGCCGGCCTCATCGCGCGCGACATGCGCCAGGCGGAGCGCGCGCGCGCGGTGCTGCGCGAGATCCCCTGCAAGGATCTGCTCGCGATGTGCCGCCAGGCGGGCGACCTGTTCATGAACGCAACGCTGCCGGCGGGCGACGGCAGCCAGACGCCAGACGAGTTCGTCAAATGCCAGTCCGCCACGACGGGACTCCCCGAGCACATGTCCCGCTTTAACATGGGGAAGCTGGCCTACGTGCTCCAGAACCTCGAAGCCATCCTCACCTCGCTGACCCGCGGCCTGGACTTCGAGATCCTCACGCGCGGCTACGGCATGGAAAACGGCGTCATGCGCAGCTACCAGGCGCTGACGCCCGTGCTCGGCATGGTGCTGCCCTCCAACTCGCCCGGCGTGCACGGTCTCTGGCTCCCCATCATCCCGCTCCAGATCGGCCTCGTCTTGAAACCCGGGCCGCAGGAGCCCTGGACGCCGTGGCGCATGTGCCAGGCCTTCTTCCAGGCAGGCATCCCCAAGCAGGCGATTTCCATCTATCCGGGCGCGGCCGAGGTCGGCGCCGCCGTCCTCACCCATTGCCCCAAGACGCTCATCTTCGGCTCCACCGCCACGGTCGAGCGCTACCACGGCAACCCCGCCGTCCAGGTGCACGGTCCCGGTTTCAGCAAAATTCTGCTCGGCGACGACGAGGTCGACCACTGGGAAAAGTTCATTGACCTCATGGCGACGAGCATCGCGATCAACAGCGGCCGCGGCTGCATCAACTGCTCCGGGGTCTGGGCCTCGCGCCACACGAAGGAGATCGCCGACGCGCTCGCGCAGAAGCTCGGCCCGATCAAGCCGCTGCCGCCCACCGATCCCCAGGCCGCCCTCGCCGCCTTCACCGTGAAGGGCCAGGCGGAGGGGATCGACAAGGACATCGAGGCCGCGCTCAAGGAACCCGGCGTCGAGGACATCACGGCGAAGTACCGCGGCGGCGACCGGCTGGTGAAGATGGAGCGCTGCGACTACTTGCGCCCGACGATCGTGCACTGCGGTTCGCCCGCCGCGGCCATGGCGAAAAAGGAATACATGTTCCCGTTCGCCACCGTCGTCGAGTGCCCCCAGGATCAGATGCTCGCCAGGATCGGACAGACGCTCGTCTGCTCGGCCATCACGAAGGACCCGAAGTTCAGCCGGGCGCTGCTTGACGCACGCCACATCGATCGCCTGAACATCGGGGCGCTCCCGACCGTGCAGCTCAACTGGTTCCAACCGCACGAGGGCAGCATCGTGGATTTCCTCTTCCGCGCCCGGGCCTACCAGACGACGGCGGCCGAAGCGTCGAAGTAATCAGCAGCCCGTCGGACTTGCGGCGAGCGGTTGGGGTGGGGCGCGAACAATTCGCTGCGCACTTCACGCACCGGCCTCCAGTTCGGACCAGGCAGCTCGGCTCGGACGGTGGTTGATCGGCCGGGCCGGCCCATGCCCGATATTGATCCATGGATCAAAATTGGGAAATCCCGGTCGACCCACGCCGCGACAAATCTGAACCGACCTTGACGAGATTCCGGCTCGCCGGGCGTTTGCCTGCCGGTCATGTTGCGGTCGAATCGTCGTGCGCCGGAGCGAGGAATATTTTCTAGCGAAGAAATCCTGTGCAAGAGGTTGGCCATCGCCCTGACGCACGGCCTGCCGCGTTTCACCATGAAATTTCGCCCCGTCTTCTGCCCGCTCGTCGCCGCCCTCTGCGTCCTCGCCGGCTGCAGCAAGGGCTCCGATCGCCCTGGCGCCGCGTCAGACACGTCGGGCGCTGCGAAAGGGAGAATCAAGCTCGGTTTCCTCGTGAAGCAGCCCGAGGAGCCGTGGTTTCAGTTCGAATGGAAGGGCGCGGAAAAGGCCGCCGCGCAATACGGTTTCGAGGTCATCAAACTCGGCGTGCCCGACGGCGAGAAAGTCATGGCCGCGATCGACAACCTGGCCGCGCTCGGCGCGAGGGGTTTCGTCATCTGCACGCCCGACGTCCGGCTCGGCCCGGGGATCGTCACGCAGGCCCGGCGGAGAAACCTCAAGGTGATCGCGGTCGACGATCAGTTCGTCGGGCCCGACGGAAAATTCATGGCCGAGGTTCCGTATCTCGGCATGTCCGCGACGGAAATCGGCGAGTCCGTCGGCCACGCGTTGTTTGCCGAAATGAAGCGCCGCCAGTGGCCGGTCGAGGAGACGGGGTTTTGCGTCGTGACCTTCATCGAACTCGACACGGCGCGGAACCGCACAGACGGCGCGATCGCCGCGATCAAGGCGGCCGGATTTCCCGCCAGTCGGATCTTCCCGGCGCCGCAGAAGACCACGGACGTTCCCGGCAGTTTCGACGCCGCCAACATCCTGCTGACGCAGCACCCGGAGGTGAAGCGGTGGCTGATCGCCGCGCTCAACGACACCGGCGTGCTCGGCGCCGTCCGCGCCACCGAGGGTCGCGGGTTCGCCCCGGAAAACGTCATCGGCATCGGGATCAACGGCACCGATTGCATCGACGAACTCCGCAAGCAGAAGCCGACGGGCTTTTTCGGCTCGATGCTCGTCTCCGCCCCCGGCGAGGGCTTCCGCACCGCCGAGCTGCTGTACCATTGGGTCAAGGACGGCACGACCCCTCCGGCCGATACCCGCACCACCGGCATCTTCATCACCCGCGAAAATTTCGAGCAGGTCTTGAAGCGGGAGGGGATTATTCCCTGAATCGTCCCTTCACTCCCTCCACCATGTTCACCCTCGGCATTGATTTCGGCACCAACTCCGTGCGGGCGCTGGTCGTGCGTTGCGCAGACGGTGCGGAGTTCGGTTCCACCGTCGTCAACTATCCGTCCGGCCGGCAGGGCGTCCTGCTCGATCCGAAGGACCACAACCTCGCGCGGCAGTTTCCCGGCGATTACCTGTTTGGCCTCGAAAGGAGCGTCAGGGCGGCGCTCGCGGCCGCGAAGAGGAAGCGCGGTTTTTCCGCCGCCAAGATCATCGGCATCGGCGTCGACACGACGGGCTCGAGTCCGATTCCCGTCGACGCCGCCAACCGGCCGCTCGCGTTCGACAAGAAGTGGAAGAAAAACCTCAACGCGCAGTGCTGGCTGTGGAAGGATCACACCGGCGTGCGCGAAGCCGCGCGCATCACCGAACTCGCCGCCCGGCATCGCCCGCAGTTCATCGCGAAGTGCGGCAACACCTATTCGTCCGAGTGGTTTTGGTCCAAGATCTGGCACTGCCTCAACGTCGCGCCCGAGGTCTTTGCCGCCGCGCATTCCTGGGTGGAGTTTGCCGACTGGATTCCCTCCGTGCTCGCGGGCGTCGATCGCCCGGCCAAGGTCGTCCGCGGCGTCTGTTGCGCCGGCCACAAGGCGCTCTACAGCGACGAATGGGGCGGCCTGCCCGACAAGGAGTTTCTCGCGCTGCTCGATCCCAGGCTCGCGGAACTGCGCGACCGGCTGTATGAGAAAGCCCATGACGCCACCGTCTCCGCCGGCCAGCTTGGCGACGGATGGGCGAAGACCCTCGGCCTCCCGGCCGGCCTCCCGATCGCGATCGGGGAGATGGATGTGCATTACGGGGCCATCGGCTGCGGCGTCGCGGAAGGGGTGCTCGTCAAGGTCATCGGCACGTCGACCTGCGATTGCGCGGTCGTTTCTGCGGACAAGGCGGTGCCTGACATTCCCGGCATCTGCGGCATTGTGCGGGGTGCGATTCTCCCCGGTTTCTACGGGATCGAGGCCGGCCAGTCGGCCGTCGGCGACATTTTCAAGTGGTGGGTCGAGGTGGTCTGCGGCGGGGGCGGAGCGCTGCACGCCGCGCTGACGAAGGCGGCGGCCAGGCAGAGGCCCGGCCAGTCCGGCCTGCTGGCGCTCGATTGGAACAATGGCAACCGCACCATCCTCGTGGACCAGCAACTCACCGGCCTTCTTCTCGGGCAGACGCTGTACACGAACCCGGCCGAGATTTACCGGGCCTTGATCGAGGCGACCGCTTTTGGCGCCCGCGCGATTCTCGAGCGCATCAAGGAATACGGCGTGCCCGTGAACCGCATCGTTTGCGCCGGCGGCATCGCGGAAAAAAACCCGATGCTGATGCAGATCTACGCCGATATCACCGGCTGTACCATGCAGGTTTCCGGCTCGTCGCAGGCCTGCGCGCTCGGCTCGGCGATTTCCGCCGCCGTGCTCGCCGGCGCCCACGCGGATTTTCCGGCCGCGCAAAAGGCCATGACTTCGGTGCAGCCGAAGAGCTACCAGCCGATCGCCGCCAATCAGAGAATCTACGACGAACTCTACCGCCTTTACCGGCAGGTCCACGACGCGTTCGGCGGTGTCAGCCAAGCCGCCGATCTGTCGCGCGTGATGAAGGACCTGCTGGCGCTGAAAGTAGTGAGTAGAGAGTAGCGCGCATGCCGTTCGCCGTACTGCTTTACCCACTACTCGCTACTCACTTCTCGCTACTTTCAAATGCACCTCCTCGCCCCACCTGAAATCTGGTTCGTTACCGGCAGCCAGCACCTCTACGGTCCCGAAACGCTCAAGCAAGTCGCGCTCGATTCGCAGGCCATTGTCTCCGGCCTCGAGGCATCGAAACGAATTCCGCTGGACGTCGTTTTCAAGCCGGTCGTCAAGACGCCGGACGAAATCCGCGCGCTCTGCCTCGAGGCGAACCACAGCGCAACTTGCGCCGGCCTGATCCTGTGGATGCACACGTTTTCGCCGTCCAAGATGTGGATCGGCGGCCTCAACGCGCTGCGGAAGCCGTTTGTCCACTTGCACACGCAGTTCAACCGCGATCTGCCTTGGCGCACGATCGACATGGACTTCATGAACCTCAACCAGTCCGCGCACGGCGATCGCGAGGCGGGGTTCATTCACACGCGGCTGCGGCTCGGCCGCAAAGTCGTGGTCGGCCACTGGCAGGATCCCGAGGTGCAGGACCGCCTCGCGGCCTGGATGCGGGCCGCCCGCGGGTGGCACGATGCGCAGGGCGCAAAGTTCGCCCGCTTCGGCGACAACATGCGGCAGGTCGCCGTGACCGAGGGCGACAAGATCGCCGCCGAACTGCGTTTCGGCTACGCGGTGAATGGCTACGGTATGGGGGACTTGGTGGCGAAAATCGCCGACTTCGGCATTCACGACCGGCACATCGACGAACTCTGCGCCGAATACGAGGATCGCTACCGGGTCGCGAACCCGCTCCGGCGCGGTGGGGCCCGTCACGAATCGCTCCGGTACGGCGCGCGCATCGAGCTCGGCCTGCGCGCGTTTCTCGAGGAGGGCGGCTTCAAGGGGTTCACCACCACGTTCGAGGATCTGCACGGGCTTCGCCAGCTTCCCGGACTCGCCGTGCAGCGGCTGATGGCCGACGGCTTCGGTTTTGGCGCCGAGGGCGACTGGAAGACCTGCGCGCTGCTCCGCGCCATGAAGGTGATCGGCGCCGACCTCGCGGGCGGCACGTCGTTCATGGAGGACTACACCTATCACCTCAGTCCGAAAGGCCATCAGGTGCTCGGTGCGCACATGCTCGAAATCTGCGAATCGATTGCCGCCGCGAAACCGTCGCTCGAAGTCCACCCGCTCGGCATCGGCGGCAGGGAGGCTCCCGTCCGCCTCGTGTTCGATGCGCGCATCGGTCCGGCGATCAACGCCTCGCTCGTCGATCTCGGCAACCGGTTCCGGCTCATCGTCAACGAGGTCGATGCGGTCAAGACGCCCAGGCTGCCGAAGCTGCCGGTGGCGCGGGCCGTATGGGCGTGCCGCCCCGATTTCAAGACTGCGTGTGCCGCGTGGATTCTCGCCGGTGGCGCGCACCACACCGGCTACAGCTATGCCGTCACGAAGGAGCACCTCGAGGATTTCGCAACCATCGCCGGCATCGAACTCGTCGTCATCGACGCGGATACGAAGCTCGCCCGGTTCAAGCAGGACCTGCGCACCAACGAGGTCTACTATCACCTCGCGCAGGGGATTCGCGGCTGAGGCCGCGAGTGAGGGTGAGAGGGAGAGGGAGAGGGAACTGAAATCGCTGACCGTCGAACTCACCCTCCCTTTCACTCTCACTCTCACTCTCACTCTCACTCTCACTCTCACTCTCACTCTCACTCTCACTCTCACTCTCACTCTCCCTTTCCCTCTCCCTTCCGACCATGCTCACCGAACTCAAACGCGAAGCCTACGAGGCCAATGTCGCCCTGCCGAAACACGGGCTGATCAACCTCACCTTCGGCAACGCGAGTGCCATCGATCGCGCCCAGGGGATTTTCGCGATCAAGCCGAGTGGCGTCGACTACGCAGCGCTCAAGCCCGCCGACATGGTGCTCGTCGACCTCGTGGGCCGGAAGGTCGAGGGGCGCCTCCATCCTTCGTCCGACACGCCCACCCATCGCTGCCTCTTCCTCGCCTTCGAAGAAATCGGCGGCGTGGTCCACACCCACTCGTCGCACGCGACGGCCTTTGCCCAGGCGGGACGGGCGATCCCAATTTTTGGCACCACGCACGCCGATTATTTTTCTGGTGACATTCCCGTCACCCGGAAAATGACCGCGAAGGAAATCGCCGGCGCCTACGAGTGGGAAACGGGCAACGTCATCATCGAACGCTTCAAGGGCGTCGACCCGCTCGACTGTCCCGCGGTGCTCGTGAACCGCCACGCGCCCTTCACCTGGGGGCCGACGGTCGCAAAAGCGGTCGAGGTCGCGGTGGCCGTCGAGTGCATCGCCCACCTGGCGCTGATGTCGCTCCGGCTCGAACCGAATCTCAGAAGGATCGAGCCCGCGCTGCTCGACAGGCACTTCAAGCGAAAGCACGGGCCGGGTGCTTATTACGGCCAGCGGGCGGGGAGATTGATGCTGTAGGTGGCACGTGGCCGGATCCATTCAATGAACGGTGGAGCGGCTTGCTGTGCCCACCGAAGCCCTGCGCGGAGGCTGGGTCCTCAAGACGCTGACGTAACGAAGCCGGCAGCAAACCGCGTTGGGGACAACGCGGTCCACCTTTCAAGGGTGCTTGCTCGAACGAATTCTCGTTCTGCTGAATCGTCACGGCTTGGGCGGAGTTGGCGCTGCGATGTTTATTGCCTCCGCCAAAACCGCCAAAATCGTCAAATTGCAGAGTAACCTATTAGGTTACCCGGTCGATGGATTTTCTCACGGAAATCGAGGGATACTTGACGGCGCGATGTTAGTTTCGTGACCGCACGGCGCCGCGCACCAAGAGCCGCTGCAACAGGATAAACGCCAGCAGCAGCGCGCCGACGACGATCCGCATCCACCACGAACTCAACCGGCCATCGAACAGGATCGCCGCCTGAATCGTGCCGAAAATGAGGACGCCGAGCAGCGTCCCCACCACATGCCCGCGGCCGCCGGAGAGGAGCGTGCCACCGATGACGACGACGGCGATCGCATCGAGCTCGAGTCCGATGCCCATGCTCGGATTGCCTGAGCCGGTGTAGAGCGTGGCCACGATGCCGGCGAGCGCGGCGCAGGCGCCATTGAGCGTGTAAACGGCGATCTTCGCCGCGCCCACGGGCAGGCCCATCAGCAGGGCCGATTGCTCGCTGCCGCCGATCGCGAGCAGCGTGCGTCCGAACCGGGTGTGATGTGCGATCACGTAACCGGCCGCCACGACACTGGCGAACAACAGCGCCGCCACGGGAACGCGCACCGCGTCACCGACCGCGAGCTCGAAATTTGCGAGCGCTTCATACCGCGGATGCGAAATGCCGACCGATTCCGTGTTGAGCCAGAACCCCGCCCCGCGGGCGAGGAACATGCCCGCCAGCGTAATCAGAAAGGGCGGCAGCCGGAATACGTGAATGAGGGTCCCCATGCCGCCGCCGAGCGCGGCCCCGGCCAGCAACGCCAGCGTCCACGCGACGGCGGGCGGAAACCCGCTCCCGCTGATCAGCGTCGCGGTGAAAATCGACGTGAAGCCGATGACGGCGCCAATCGACAAATCGATCCCGCCGGAAAAAATCACGAGGGTCATCCCGATCGCGGCAATCCCGAGAAAGGCATTGTCCGCGAACAGACCCACCATCACACGGGCCGAAAAGAAACCGCTGTATGATACCGCCGTCGCGCCGAACAGTGCGATGAGAATCATCGCCGTCACGATCAGTGGGAGGTGCTGCCCGCGCAGGAGTGTTCTGGCCGGGCTCATGATCGCGCGTATCTGCGGATTGGCGATGCGACTGTGGGAGGGGCTTCATGCCCCGACGCAGGACATGCGCCAACAAGTCGGGGCGTAAAGCCCCTCCCACCGCCAGCCGTGCCAAGGGATTTTGGACCAGGGGCATCGACAGTCAGCAGACGCGCCCGCTCGCATGTGCCAATGCGGGGGAGCGTCGCGTTCCACCCTAGGCCGTCTCCATGCAGAAGAATCCCGTTCACGCGTTGAGCCGTGCAAACTAACTGGTGAGTGTAGGGGCGTCGCTTGCCGACGCCCGTATCCACGTCGTATGACGGGCGTCGGCAAACGACGCCCCTACATCTCGACAGGATCGTTGCGGGTATGCCAACGCTGGTCCTCACGCGATGGCCCTCCGCTTCCGCGTTCGCACGCCGGCAATCCAGCCGCGGAATCTTTCCGACTGCAGTAGCG
>JACQWL010000159.1 GCA_016209255.1 Verrucomicrobiota bacterium | reverse complement strand
TCCTCGGCCTTGTCCCAGTGATGCCGCTGCCGGCGGTCCTCGAAGCGCTGCATCAGCACCACGGGCAATCCGTACCCGGCGATGCGCTGGAGCACGGCGCGACCGTGATCGTCGCCCAGCCGGAAGCCGTGGTGCTCGGGCACGAGCGCGACGGCCTTCATCTTCCACTTCTCCACCGCCTCCTCGAGGTCGCGCTCCCAGCCCGCGTACTTCGGATTGATCGTCGCGACCGGCACGAGGCGGTCCCGGTGGCGCTGCACGCTTTCGAACAATTCCTCGTTGCCGCGGTGGGCATCGCGGTAGAATACGGCGTGCAGCGACGACACCACCGCCCGGTCGATCTGAGTGCGATCCATCAGGCCCAGCAGCGACTCCGCCGTGGTGTGGCGGAGCTGCCGGAACGGGTAGTGCCCGAGGCTGGCATTGACATCGATGATCATGCGCGGCGGCGGTCGAAGATGCGCTGCAGATTGCGCCAGAAAATATCCTCGCGCTGCTCTGACGTGAGGTCGGCGGAAAGAATCTTGCCGACGCAGCCCTCCATCGTCGTATCGGTCGCGAACAGGACGCGCCGGTGCCCGAGCTCCCGCACACACATCTCGATCGTCGGAGCCTCGAGCACGCTGCCGCTCGTGTCGACGTAGACATTGGGGCAGTCGCGCAGCCCCTTGATCGCCCACTCCCAGTCGCCGCCGCCGTTGATGTGACCAAGGATGAGCAGGAGTTCGGGGTACCGCCGGGAGAGAGCACAGAAGTCGTGCGAGTCGGATGTCTTGGGCTGTTGCGCGAGTGTCTTGGGATCGGTGAGATGCGCCGAATGGCCGAGAAACGGAATCCCGTGCTGGATGCATTTCTCCGCGATCGGAAAGACAGCGGGATCGGAGAACCGGAACTGGTTGTACAACTTCACGCCGATCATGCCGGCATCGAGGCAGCGTTCGATCTCGTCCAGCGCCGCTGCGCCGTTGCCGGGTTGCACAAAGCATTGGCCCAGCACCGTGCCGGGATAGCGTTTCATCGCGGCAAGCACGGAATCGTTCGCGGCCCGGACCACTTCGATTCCGACCAGCGCGCCCGCCGTGACCGGATGGGAGGAGCAGAGTTTCTCGATGCCGAGCTGCCGTGCCGCCTCGATCAGGTTTTCGGCCCTGCTCCAGTCGACGTTCGGTCGCGGCGCGGAGGCGATGGAAATGTGATTGTGCACGTCGAACTTGCGCATCGCGCGCCAGTTCTTCGGCAGGCCGCCGGGGCCGTCGTTTCGCCTCGCGCCGGCGTTGCGGGAGGCCGCGGCCACGGGTGCCACGCCCCCGACCGCGGCGAGGCTCAGCGCGCCCAAGCCCGTGCCGGCTTGGTGGAGGAATTTTCTGCGGCTCGATTCCATGGGTGTTTCGAAAGAGGGAAAACTCGATCGGCCGAAAGGGGAAGGAGTTTCCGGCGGGTTTTGTTCGTCAGTAAGAAATGCTCCGGGGCAATCCCCGGGGCATTCTGCAAAGCCGATTCCAATCCGACGCGATGCCAAATGTAGGAGCCTGCTTGCAGGCGATTTGTAGGGGCGTCGCTCGCTGACGCCCGCGGGCGCCGTCAAGCGGCGCCCCTACGCCAAGGCAATCGCCTGCAAGCAGGCTCCTACAAAAGACATGATCGCGGTAACAGATCCGAAACTAACACAGCAGGCCGTGCACGTCCTGGCGGGCGACTTCGAGCATGCGGTTCATGAGGTCGCCGGCGTCCAGATCGAAGTAATTTCCGACGTGGCCGACGATGCCGTTGAAGGGGTGCGATTCGACCTGATCGATGAACCGCCGCAGATCGGCGCTCAGCTCGACGGCGTGGGCCATCGTCATCTGCCCGACGGCAAGTTCGTCACGGCGCCCGGGCCACCAATGGGAATCGACAAGGTCGCGGCTGATATGCTCGACGAGGGCGGTCTCGACGCCGCCGGCATGCATATCGCCCCGGGCGCTGGAGAACTCGACGAGCGGTTCATAAAGCCAGCGGAACGCCCAGCGCGCACAGCGGCTGCGGCGCAGACCGTCCTGAATCGCGTTGCGGTGTACGAGAGAGCCGTGCACGTCGGCGACGTATAATGATTCCGGTGACATCCAGTCGACGACCGCGTTCACGAAGCCGCAAACATACCGCGTCACCAGCGGCGGCGTGAGATCGATGCTCAGCCCGAAGGGCAGGCCCCAGGTGAGATGTCCGTAGTCGACGGGGGGACCGACGACCAGCCCGTCGGTTTGGGCGGCGAGCTCGTGCAGGACGGCGTAGCTCTGGATGGTGTCGGTGGCGAGCGGCAGGTGCGGCCCGTGCTGCTCGACCGCCGTGTCGACGCTGAAGGCGAGGATCTTCGACCGGCGGACGGGCGGCGCGTGCCGCCGTGCCGGCAGTTCGACGATCTCGAACGAACCGCGGAAGTCCGCGCGGTTTCTCGTTCCCTCGTAGAACGGGAAGCAGCGGGGGACTTGCCGCTGCAACGCGGATTTCAGCTCCGCGTCGAGCGCTTCGTGGTACAGCGGCGGGAGGACCAGCGGCGCCAGTTCGGCCAGTTGTTCCGGCGGAGTGCCGAGCGAGCAGATCGGCAGCACCATCCGTTCGGTGCCGATCCGCGATTTCAATTCGTTGAGCGAATACCCGGCCAGCCAGGGGCCGGTGTTGATGTGGGTCGGCAGGAACGGGGTGAGAGGGTGAGGGGTCATCGCGGGGTTTTCTTGAGGTGCGTTGTTGAGCCAAGAGATTTCCAAGGCATTCAAACCTGTGGCCCACGGAACACACGGAAAACACGGAAGCAGAAGGACGGGGTTCCGTGTATTCTGTGTGTTCCGTGGGCGCAACGGCGTTTTTTGACTGAGTGACCGGTGAGCATGCGTCATCGGGACCGGCATGATGAAGGGCAAATCAGGGATGCACCTTCACCGTCCGCCTGCCGTTCGCCGGCAGGTCGAGTCGCACGGAAAGAACGGTGAACCGGCGGTCGTCGCTCACGATGGCACGTTCCCTCTTTCCACCCTCGATCTGGTAGTCTCCCCTCGGCAGCACGAAAACCAGCCGGGCGTCCGGAAAGGCTTCCTCCAGATCGTTTTCGATTCGCGCTGTCACTTCCGCATGGGTGCCGTCATTTTCCGGCTCGTAAACCACGCGCACCGGCGGCGGGGCTTCCCGCTTGAAGGGAATCGGCGCCACGGCATGGCTGCGATAGGTGTACGAGATCGGCCGGTGATCCTTGAAGCGGATGATGCGGAAGCTCTCGCTGTTCGACTTGCCCGCGCGGATGGTGGGTGTCGCGCCGATCTTCGCTACGACCGTGCCCGGACCATGCGCCTCGTGGATCAAGGCGATCCGGTGCCGGTCGAGAAACTCGTGCACCGGCGCGTTGGGTTCGAAGGCGTTGATGACCTTGCAGGGCACGCCGGCGCGGGCCGACAGGAAATGGTCTGCCTCGGCCGTGCCCGCATCCCACGGCCGGCCGAAGTTCAGCACGCTCAGCTCCGGCCCAAAGTCCACGATCCCGACGGGCTCGCCAAACCACGGTCCCGCCTCGGGCCCGCGATGGTTCCCGAAGTTGACCACGAACGGAATCTCCAGGCCGTAGAGTGCCCCCGCAACGTAGGCCGGGTTGGCTTCGTTCGAGACCAGCACCATGTCCGGCGCCAGCAGATTCGCCGCAACCACCAGTCGCGCGAGATATTCGGCCTGGTACTGGCCCCAGGTGTCCAGGTGGCCGAAGGTCATGAAAACCGGGTCGCGCGGGAAACGGTCGACGACGACCACACAGCGCCGCGACACCATGGTTCGCGGGCCCCGCTGGTTCGCCAAAGCCACCTCGAGGTCGTAAAGTCCCGCGGGCAGGCCAGCGGGCAACGTGACGACTCCCTCCCGGTGGTAATAATAAGCCGCCGCCTTGTCCTCCGTGAAAACACACGCCCGGGAAATCGTCGCCGGGCCTTGTTGGCGGACAAGCCGGGTCCCGCGAATCTCGTCGTTATGCGCCTCGAATCGCGCCCGGAAAGTCCCCTGCGGACCGCAGACCACCGGCCGCCCCAGCGCGGGAAACTTGAAGGAATCCGCCGGCACGTCCCACTCGCGGGGCAGAAAAACAGACGGGAGCGCGGTCTCGTCCCCAGCCCGGATGGAGATGCCTTCCTGGCGCCAGGTTTTCCAACCCATCGCGCGAAGCTCGAGAACGTAACCGTCACCCGGCGGCAGCCCGGCGAGACGGCACTGGCCCGTGAGCCAGTTGCGGAGCAGCGCCTCGCGCACGACCTGTCCGCCTTGCGTCAGGGTCGCCCGGAGGTCAATCATCGCACCGTTGTGCCCGCCGGAAACGATGAACGCGAGGTCGCCCGACGGTGCGGCCAGGACGCGAAATCCGGTGATGCGGCAACCCACTCCGGCGCCGTCCCGGCGGTGCACGAGGCGGACGCGATGTTCCTCGTCGCCGGGCGAGCGCAGCAGCACCACTTCGCGGTCCTCGGCGCGGGGTCGCACCGTGCGCGTCCTGACGCCGTCGACGAAAATTTCCAGCAGGCCGAGTTCGGGCGGGCCGTAATTGTTGGGCGGGGTGAGGGTGTCCAGGCCAAGGATGAGGCCGCGACCGTTGTAGCCGAGTTCAAGCGCGGCGCCATCCTCGACGGTGGCGAGCGCGTGGGTGGCGGCGTAGCGGTGACTCGTCCAGGCCCAGGCGCCGGAACGTTCGACGCGGGTTGAGTCGTTCGCCGCCCACACGGACTCCCGGCCCAGGGCGGAAAACCCCGGCAGGAAAAACGCGAAACCAAAAACAAGCGCCCGTATCCGCATGACTGATGTGGCCATTAGCGCCCGGAGCGGGCGCGTGGTCAATTCACCTGGTGAAAAATCAACTGATAACGGTTGGAGGTGGAACGCGACCTCCGGGCGCGTTTGGCAGACGGACGCGGCCAAACGGCGCCCGGAGGTCGCCGTCCACCCTTGGGTGTTCGTCGGTTCACCTTCAAAGTGGAGTTCAGTTGCAACGACCCGGCGAAGCCGGGAACCTGCTGGCGACCACGGGGACGTTTATCGAACCTCGCGTTCCTCTTTCCCCTTCGTCAAAAACCCGGCAGCAGAAAACGCCCATGCGCATCATCCTCATCCTCACCCTTGCCCTCGGAGGGGCGGCGCCGGCTGCCGCACAGCCGGGGCGCCAGACGCCGGCCGATCCCGCCGCAAACCGCGACGCACGGGAAAAACGCGACCAGCCGGCGCCCCGGGCCCCGGCCGGGATCCATCACCGCATCGTATCCAATCCTGACGATACGTACCGTGTCCAGCTGCCCCGGGCCGTCCTCAATCGCTCGATCACGATTGCCAACGTGGGCGCGGACCCGGTCGTCAATCCACGGCTGATTGCCAACGGCAGGCGAAACTGGTTCAGCACGGCCGACATCCTCGCCGGCATCGTCACTCCGGGCATGTCCGACCGCGACAAGGCCCTGGCGATCTGGCGCTTCCTCGTTGACAACCGCTATCACGATGCGCCGGCGCACCAGGACATCGAAATGCACGACCCGGTGCGCTTCCTCAACGTCTACGGCTACGGGTTTTGCGACGACTCGGCGACCAACTTTATGGTGCTGGCCGGGCAGGCCGGCCTCAAAGCCCGCGTGTGGGGTCTGTCGGGCCACGTCGTGCCCGAAGCCTGGTTCGAAGGCGGCTGGCGCATGCTCGATCCCGACGGCAAGATTTATTATCTGGAAGACGACGGCCACGCCATCGCCGGCGTCAAGACCCTCGAGCAGCGTCCGGATCTGATCCACAAGTACCCCAGCCCCTATTACACCAACGCCGAAAAACTCATCGCGATTTACTGCTCAGCCGACGACAACAAACTGGCCGAAGGGTACCGGAAAAGATCCGAGGCCGTGCATACGATGGCTTTCACCTTGCGCCCCGGCGAATCCCTGACGCGCCACCACGACAACTGGGGCGTCTACTTCACGAGCCACTCCTCGGCCCGCGAACCACGGAACACGGCCAGGGAACATTTCGGCAACGGCACCTTCGCCTTTGCGCCCGTCTTCGAAAACGACATTTTCCGAAAAGGCGCCGACTCCGTGAGCAACCTTCGCGCCGAACGCGCCGGCGACACCTGGGTACTCGCCTCTGATCACGGCGAGGGCTCCCTCGTCTATCGCTTTGCCAGCCCGTATCCGTACTTGGATGGATGGGTCAAGATCGCGGGCCATGGCCGCGTCGCCCTCGCGTTCTCCGAAACCGGGGACACCTGGAGCGAAATCTGGACGTCCGTTCCGGGCGCGAAGGTCGACACCACCGTGCGGCTCGGGGGTTATTTCCGCACCCGCACGGGCCGCCCGACCTACGCCTATCGCCTCAAGCTCACCCTCGACGGCCAGGTGC
>JACQWL010000008.1 GCA_016209255.1 Verrucomicrobiota bacterium | reverse complement strand
CGATCGCCGATTCGCGGGTCGTTGTCGTTCAGATTATTGTCGGTGAGAAAGGCCGACCAGCGAAACGTCCAGGCGGGATTGAAGCGGTGGGAGAACGTCAGCATCGTGCTGTATTTGCGCGCGCTGGAAAACCAGTAGGACTCGGCCGGGTTGCTGGAGCCCGGCATCTGGATGATTTTGCCCGTGGGATTCTTGTCAAAATAGTCATACCGATACCCGATGTTCTGCCGCTGCAGGGTGATTTCGGGTTCAATCGCCAGGAAGGTTTTGTCACTAATTTTCCACGTGAGCGCCGGCTTGATGTATTGGCGGTCGATTTTGGTGAAATCTTGGTAACCCTCGGAATGTTGCACGATCGCCGTGACTTGATAGGCGAACCGTTTGCTGTCGTTGAGCGCGCCCGACTTGCTGTAGACGACGCGGATGT
This sequence comes from Verrucomicrobiota bacterium, assembly GCA_016209255.1. GTDB lineage: Bacteria > Verrucomicrobiota > Verrucomicrobiia > Opitutales > Opitutaceae > ER46. The sequence continues at coordinate 3,944 of JACQWL010000008.1, read as the reverse complement.
TTTCGCGGTCGTTGCGATAGGAAAGGGAGAGCGATTCCGCCGGCTTGAAGGACGGCATCAGCGTGGTCCGGTTGAGCGTTCCGCCCATGCCGCCGTTGGCTCCATAGAGCACCGCGGCGGGGCCCTGCACGACTTCGATGCGGTTCACGGCCCCTTGCTCCGTCGGAAACGTGCGCGAAATGCTGATCCCGTTTTGCAGCGGCAGCCCGCCGTCGAACCCGCGCATCTGGTAGGTTTCGTTGCGATAGTCGCCATCGACGGCGATGCCCGGCGCGTAGCGGAGCATGTCATTTAGATCGAACGGAATCTGGGCCTGGAGAAACTCCTGGTTCAGAATGTAGACGTTTTGCGGGATCTCCTTGATCGGCGTATTGCCCTTGGTGGCGGACACGGAATTCGTCGACAGCAGCCCGTTGTCGGTGTCGGCGACGACTTCGAACGGGGTGAGCAGCACGGCGGGCGAAATGTCTTTCGCGGTCGACGGAGACGGCGTGGGCGCCACTTGAGCGTAGGCGCGCGGCAGGCTCAGGAGTTGGCCTGCGAGCAGGGCTGCGGAAATTCCGCAGATGCGAACGATGGGGTCTTTGAGTTTCATGAGAGGGAAAGCACTGAGGGCAAAAAAATGCTGGAGGGGATGCGCGATCGCTGGCCGAGGGGTCAACCGGTGAAATGGAACTGGGGTGGCGAACAGGCCGGGGGCTACCTGCGTCGGCTGAAAGTTCTGAGTGCCGCGACTCCAGTTCAACTATCGTGATGGTGAACGCGTTCACCAACGGGCGCCAACCGAGGCACCGTCCTGCTCGCGATTAGCGCGAGAATCCGCCCCCTCCGCCCGCGATTTCCTGCGCCGAGAGCGCACGGTTGTAGACGCGGATGTCACCGAGCGTGCCGGCGTAATTTTGAAAACGCTGCGCCTTCGGCGGCGGGGCGTCGGCGGTGAGCGTGACATCGCCGACGGCGTCGTAGAGCCCGCTATTGGCGCCGAGCAGGCCGGGAGCGGTGGTGTCTTGCGGGGAAACCTTCAGTCCGTCGACGCGTTGCCTGAGCACGCCATCAACGTAGACCAGCGCCGTGCCACGATCGAAGACGCAGGCGACGCGCGTCGCGGTGCCGACGCGGCAGGCGGCCGGCGCGCGCACGTCACGATGATTCGCGTGACTGCCGACGCGGAAGAAAATATCGCCCGTCTCGGTGAGGCCGACGCCCCAGCCGGTGTCGCCGGTCTTCGGCAGCCGCGCGATCGGAAACGTGCTGGACAGTTTCACCGGCTGCAGGACGAACGAGACTGTCATCGCCACACCGAGCCCGCAGTTGCGGCCGAAGAAGTAAAATTTTTCGTCGCCGGAAAACGCGATCGGCTCGCGCTGGGCGATCTGCCAGATGGGGTCGCCGTCGCGAAATGCGAAGGAGCGCGAGGGTTGCGGACGTTGCCCCGGCAGTGGTGGCTTCATGAACTGCACCTCGTCCACCTCGAGCCAGTCACCCGCGCCGCCCGCGGACGTGATGGCAATTGTCACGCCGTGGTTGGAAACGGCAACGCGCGGAATCCAAAGCTCGGTCCAGGCATCGGTGACGGGAATCTCCGCGCTCACCGCAGTCCCGCCAAAATCGAAAACGCGCACGCGCGCCGCCGTTTGTTTCCCACCGCGCCGCACGCGGGCGCAGAGCTCGTAGTCGCCATTGCGGATGAATTCCAGCGTCTGCGCCGTCGTGACGGCGTAGGCGCGGTCGCCCTCGTGCCGGAGCTTGAAATCTCCGTGCGCCGCGCCGCCGCGCACGACGCGGCTCGCGGCAACGTCGCCTTCCTCGCGCCAAGCGACCGGGCGCTGGAGGTCGACCTTGTCCTGGTTGTATTCGAAGCCGCCGTTGCCGAGGAGATTCGCGCCCGGATAATCGCGAGCGTGGTAGCGAAAATAGTCGAAGCGGGTTTCGCCGGGCTGTTTGTCGGCATCGACTTTGCCGACGCCGTTGAGGGCGGTGAGCCAGACGTTTTGCGCGGCGACAAGATCGGGAAAATCCGCGCGCGCGACGACCTTGCCCTGATCGTAGAAGACGACGCCGTCGGGCGTGTATTCGTAGGCGTCGATCCACCAGCCGTCCGGCGGAAGCTGGAGCGGGACCTGCGCGCGGTGGGGCCAGGCGAGTTCCAGGTAGCCCTTCGTCGAGACATCGACGTAGAGATTGTTGCACGCCATCTTCTGGGTCGAATCGAGTTCGTAGGAATCGATCTCGAAGATCGAGTTGTTCTCCAGGCCGCCGAGGCCACGCTGCCAGAACGCGGTGTGCACACCGCGCCCGGCCATGAAGGGCTGCGAGCGGCACTCATAGTAGCCATAGCCGAAGCGATGCTTGCTGATAAGGCCGCCGCCGGTGTTGGCCGGCCTGCCGTCGACGGTTTCCTGCTTCGCGACGATGATGAGATGGTCATCGGCCACGCGGACGTTGCGGGCGAGGTTGAGCCCGTCGATGCCGGTGCCGGTGCGCGGGCCGAGGCGGAAATTCCAGTCGCGCTCGTTGACACGGCTGCCGTCGAATTCGTCGGCGAAGAGCAGTTCGTAGTCCGGTGCCGGCGGTGCGCCCCGGATGATCGGCATACCCGCGAGGCACCCGAATATGACGCGGAGGATGGAGATGAGGCCGGGGTGCAGTTTCATGGGAATGTTGTTTCCCAGTCGTCCGTCCGGAACGGTGACGCCGGAACGCCGTCGGCGTTGAACAGGCTGACCGTCGGAAAACCAGCCCAAGCGTAACGCACCGCGACGGGTTTCGGGACGTCCGGATGTTGGACCACGACGCCGTTGCCCGCGATCGTGGCCATCGCCGGCAGGAACTTCCCCTCCGCCCCCGCGATCGTAAAGCCGGCCAGACCGGCGTGGTCGCCTCCGCGCAGACCGCCGCCGAGATGACGGAAACGCACGACGATGCGCGGGCCATCGATCGTGAAGTGATCGTAGAGTGGGCCGCAGCCGGTGACCGCTTCGCCGTAGAGCATGCGCCGCGCCTCAAGGGCCAGCCGTTCGCCGATGGGGCGCTTGTCGGCGGGGTGAACGTTGTCCCGTTCGCCGGTGTCGATGGCGGTGGCCATCGCGGTGTGCGGCACGGTGCGCAGCGTGAGCAATTGCGATTCGCGGATCAGCGGCCAGTCGTCCCCGGCGCCCATCGCGCCGAAAGCGGGCAGTTGCACAAAGAGGAACGGCAGGTCGGGCTGGCCGCTGGCCTCGCGCCAGCTCTCGATTAGCCGCGGGAAAAGCCGGCGATATTCGAAGGCGCGCGTGCGCGCGGCATTGTGTTCCCCCTGATACCAGAGCACCGCGCGCTTGGTGAAGCGGATGACCGGTGCGATCTGCGCGTTGTAGTCGCTGGCAGGGTAGGCGAAGTCGATGGCGCTCGTGCGGGGTTTGGGTTTGGCCGGTGACTTGGTGCCACGGGCCGCGGCGTCCTTCACCGCGATTTCCCACTTCGCGAGATTGTCTGCGTTGAAAGCGGCGAGTCGCTCCGGCGTCCACGTCGCTTCGCGTTTCCGCGCTTCCTCGTCGTAGCGACGGCCAATGTCGAGGGTGAGGAGCGCCGCGCGTGGCATTTTCGCCTCGGCCGGTCCGCCGGCGTGCGACGCGCGGATCAGGCCGATGGGCACACCGAGGTGTGCGTGCAGGGCGCGGCCAAAATAGAACGCGACCGCTGAAAACCCGGCGGCGTTACGTGGCGTGATCGCCTCCCACACCGCCGCAACATCCGCTTCCAGGGTCTTCGACATCGTGTCCGGTGTCTTGAAAAACCGTATCCGCGGGAAATCCGCCGCGGCGACGTCTTCGGCCACGCCCGAAAGCCGTTTCGCGGCATCCAGCGACATCGCCATGTTTGACTGGCCGGAACAAAGAAACACGTCGCCGATGAGCACGTCGGCGACCGTGACGGTGCTGCTCGCGCCGGCCACGGTCATCGTG
>JACQWL010000158.1 GCA_016209255.1 Verrucomicrobiota bacterium | reverse complement strand
GGCCGACAATGGACATGGCGGTGTTTCTGCGTTTTCTGCGAGTACATGCGGGTTAAAAGCAAAACCGCCGCGGTTTTGCCAATAGCCCGGACGCTCCAGGCGGCTGAGACCGCGGCCAAGATCATCGAACACACTGAGGCTGCGTATGAGAGAAGAGTGTGAAAAGTCCGGGCTAAGGGGGTGTGTTCACGAGAAGTGGCCCACCGCAAGCGGTGGCCCTACAAGAATACTGCGCGGACCATCCAAAAACTGAGATGCGCCCCCGCGCGACCTCGTTCTTTCTGGGCTGTATTTTCTTCCCGGACCTGTTCACCGTTCCGCCTCCCATCATGAATACTCCCCTCCCTCCCGCCCTGCGTCTCTTCGTTATTGGGTCAATCTTCGCCAGCGGTTTGCTGGCGCAGGCGCCGAAAGCGCCCAAAGTCAGTTTTCCGCCGCTGAGCCCGCAAGCCACCGTCAAGCAGCCGGTCGGCGTCACCGACGTCGAGGTTGTCTACTCCCGGCCCAGCATGCGCGGCCGGAAAATCTTCGGCGCCATGATTCCCTACGGCGAGGTCTGGCGCACCGGCGCCAATACCGCGACGCGCATCAGCTTCAGCACGCCGGTCAAGCTGCAGGGCGCGAGCCTGGCGGCGGGCGCCTACGAGCTGTTTACGATTCCCGGCAAGAACGAGTGGACCATCATCGTTCAGAAACTTCCCGAGAAAGCCTCCTGGGGTGCCTACAAATACGAGGCCGAGAAGGACACCGCCCGCATGAAGGTGAAGCCCGCCGTCACGCCCACCCCGGTCGAGACGTTCAGCATCGGGATTTCCGACCTGCGCGACACCGGCGCGACAATTTATCTGGCATGGGAAAACACGCGCGTGCCGCTGAAGCTCGAGATCGACACCGTGGGCATCGTGATGCCGCAGGTTCGCGCCGCGATGGCGGCCGAGGGCCCGAAGACGTGGAACCTCTACTATGGCGCCGCGACCCTCTATTACGACAACGGCCTGGACCTCAAGCAGGCGCTCGCCTGGCTCGACGAGGCGGCCAAGTTGCGCGTCGATTATCCCGGCATCTATCTGTTGAAGACGCGCATCCACGCGAAGCTGGGGGAGAAAGCCGCCGCCCAGGCCGCCGCCGCCAAGGCCGTGGAAACCGGGCTGAAGCTTGAGGGCCCGACGAGCGTGATGGCTCGCCAGGCGAAGGACATCGCCGACTCGCTCAAATGATGAGCGCACCCTCCCAGGCAATAACCGCGGACCACGCGGAATACGCAGAAACAGAAAAACCAGGGAAAAGGATTCCTGCCATTTTTCTGCGTGGTCCGCGTGGTCCGCGGTCAAAAGGTTGGGGCGTTTCAATCTGCCGCGGCTGCGCCGTGTCAGGTTCGTTGCGGTTAAACGCGGTGGCGGGGGCACCGCGGCTCGGCTTGTTCGTCGCGCTGCTCGTCGCGCTGCTCGTCGCGCTGGCCCGCGCTGGCGACACGCTGCCGACGTCGCCGGCCGCAATTCAACAGGAGCTGCGGAGTTTCGCCACGCTCGGCAGCGCACTCTACGTCGCGGCGCACCCGGACGACGAAAACACCGCGCTCATCACTTACCTCGCGCGCGGCCGCGGCTACCGCACGGCCTACCTTTCGGTCACGCGCGGCGACGGCGGGCAGAACGAGATCGGCCCGGAATTCGGCGAGAAACTCGGTCTCGCCCGCACCCACGAATTGCTCGCCGCGCGCCGCCTCGACGGCGGCCGGCAGTTCTTCACCCGCGCGATCGACTTCGGTTTCACGAAGGACGTCGGCGAAACGCTGAGGATCTGGGACCGCCAGCACGTGCTCGGCGATGTCGTGCGCGTCATCCGCCAATTCCGGCCCGACGTCGTGATCGCGGGCTTCTCCCCTGTGCAGACTCCGGGTCAGCACGGCCAGCACGTCGCCTCCGCGGTGCTCGCAATCGAGGCGTTCAAACTCGCGGGCGACCCGAAGGCGTATCCCGAACATCTGACCGACGGCCTGACGCCGTGGCAGCCGAAGCGCGTGCTGCAAAACACGCGCTTCGGCGGTCGCGGCGGCAAGGGAGGCGGTGGGGGAGGCGCGGGCGCCAACCCCGCCGGGCTCCGCATCGAGGCCGGCGGCAACGACCCGGTCACGGGCGAGAGCTTTGCCGCGATCGCGTCGCGCAGCCGCGGCCAGCACAAGACCCAAGGCTTCGGTAATTTTGGTGCCGCCGCCGGCGGCAGTGGCGGCCCGCGGCAGGAGACTTTCAACCTCATCGATGGCGAGCCGGCCACAAACGACATTCTCGATGGAGTCGACGCGACCTTTGGCCGCCTCCCGGGTGGTCGGGAGATAGCGAAACTCGCCGCCGACACGATCGCGCAGTTCAAGACTGCCGATCCATCGGCGAGCGTGCCCGCGCTGCTCACGATCCGCGCGAAGCTCGCCGCGCTGCCGGCGGATCCCGTCGTCACGGACAAGCGGGCGCAACTCGATCGCATTCTGCAGGCGTGTCTCGGGCTCAGCGTCGCCAGCACGACGGCATCGGCTGAAGTCGTGCCGGGGGAAAAGTTCGGCCTCCGACATTCTGCGGCGCTGCGGGCGAATACCCCCGTGCGCTGGATCGAGGTGCGTTGTGCGGGGGCTGCGCTCGGAATCGGCGAGGCGCTGACCGCCGGGCAGCCGGCAAGTCGCGAGTCATCGCACGTGCTTCCCTTGCAGACGGCAGTCAGCCAGCCCTACTGGCTGCGGGAAGAGGGCACGGCCGGGCTTTTCCGGGTCGACGAAACGAAACTGATCGGCCGGCCGGAGAGCCCGCCGGCGTTTCCCGTCGAGTTTGTCTTTGAAGTCGGCGGGCAGACGCTCGTCGTCGCGACCGAACCCGTGCAACTGATCGCGGGCGCCCCGCCGGCGCAGGCGCGCCGTCCGCTCACGGTTATTCCGCCGGTGTCGCTGGCATTTCCATTTGAAGTCGCGCTGTTCGCCCCTGGCGCGGCGAAGCCGGTGGTCGTCGAGGTGACCGGCGCGCGCGCCGGCGCCGCCGGCACGCTGCGCCTCGAAGCGCCGGCCGCGTGGAAAGTCTCGCCGGCGAGCCAGTCCTTCAAGCTGGCCAAAGTCGGCGACAAGGGGCGCTTCACGTTCACCGTCACCGCGCCTGCCCAGGCCGCGTCGGCGAGCCTGACGGCGACGGCCGAGGTCGGTGGCGCGCGGTTCAACAACGGCCGGGTCGAGTTCAATTACGCCCATCTCCCGGTGCAACTGCTCCAGCCGCCGGAACGGCTCAAGGTGGCCGCCTTCGAGCTCGCGATCCGCGGGCGCAAGGTCGGCTACTTGCCCGGGGCGGGCGACAGCGTGGCGGCCAGCTTGGAGCAGATGGGGTATGCCGTGACGCCGCTCACGGGCGCGGATCTCACGCCGGAGAAACTGCGCGGGCTCGATGCGGTCGTGATCGGCGTGCGCGCGTTCAACGAGCGCACCGACCTCGCGGCAAATCTGCCCGGGCTCTTCGCCTGGGTCGAGGCGGGCGGAACCGCCATTGCGCAATACAACCGCCCGAGCGGCAATCTGCGCGTGCCGCTCGCCCCGTACGAGCTCGCGATCGCCGGCTCCGCGCCGCAACTGCGCGTGACCGACGAGACCGCGCCGGTGGCGTTTTTGGCGCCCGAGCACCCGGCGCTCAACGTGCCAAACACGATCACCGAGGCGGATTTCGCGGGTTGGGTGCAGGAGCGGGGCGCGTACTTTCCCAGCAGCTGGGACGAGGCACACTTCAAGCCCTTGCTGGCAATGAGCGACCCCGGCGAGCCGCCGCTCAAGGGCAGCGTGTTGATCGCGCGGCACGGCAAGGGCCATTACGTTTACACCGGCGTGGCGTTCTTCCGCCAGTTGCCCGCCGGCGTGCCCGGCGCCTACCGCCTTTTTGCGAACCTCGTTTCGCTCGGGAAATGATTTGTCGCTCGCAGATTCCGTGGGTGGAGCGCGTTGACCCCAACGCGCTTGGGCCATGAGGGACCGTGACGATAGCGCGTTGAGGTCGACGCGCTCCACCTCCGAGCCGCACGACGAGACGCCCGGCGTGCCGGGCTTCCGCACGTGGCGCGGCGTCTACTGGTTCGTGTTTGCCTGCTTCGTTCTCGTGGTCGTGGCGCTCACGATCTTTTCCCGCGTATTCGCATGAACGTCCTCGATTGGATCGTGCTGCTCGGGACGATGCTCGGGATCGCGGCCTATGGCACGTGGCGCACGCGGCACACCGACCACCTTGACACCTACCTCAAGGGCAATCGGACGACGAAGTGGGGGACGATCGGGTTGTCGGTCATGGCGACGCAGGCGAGCACGATCACCTATCTCTCGCTGCCCGGCCAGGCCTACGAAAGCGGAATCGCCTTCATCCAGAATTATTTCGGGTTGCCGCTCGCGTTGATCATCGTCTGCGCCGTGTTCCTGCCGATCTACCGGAAGCTCGGCGTCTACACCGCCTACGAGTATCTCGGCCGGCGTTTCGATGCGAAGACCCGGTTGCTCGGCGCCACGCTGTTTCTGCTCCAACGGGGCATCCAGAGCGGCATCACGATTTACGCCCCGGCCATCATCCTCTCGACCGTGATGGGCTGGCAGCTCGAACTCACGATCGTGTTCACGGGGCTGCTCGTGATTGTCTACACGGTGACGGGCGGCAGCGCGGCGGTGAATCTGACGCAGAAATGGCAGATGGCGGTGATTTTTGGCGGGATGGTGACAGCCTTTGTGGTCTTGCTGATGAAGCTGCCGGCGGACGCGACGCACATTGCCGGCGCGATGGGCAAGCTGCAGGCGGTCGATTTCACGCCGGATCTGGAGCGGCGTTACACGCTATGGAGCGGACTGCTGGGCGGGTTGTTTCTTTCGCTGTCCTATTTTGGCACCGACCAATCGCAGGTGCAGCGTTACATCGGCGGCGCGGCGCTGCGAGAAGGCCGGTTGGGATTGATGTTCAACGCGGTGTTCAAGATTCCGATGCAGTTCTTCATCGTGATGCTCGGAGCGCTGCTGTTTGTGTTCTATCAGTTTCAGCCGGATACGCCGGTCTTCTTCAATCAGACGGAATGGCGGCGTCATCTGGAGGGGTCGGATGCCGCAAAATTTCGCGCCCTCGAAGCAAAACACGCCGGACTTCACGCGCAACGGACCGCGGCCGCCCGCGCGTGGGTGCTCGCGCGTGACAGGGGCGATGCCGCGTCGGAGTCATCGGCGCGCGCCGCCATGGCGGGCGCGCAGAAGAAAGTCGAAGCCGTGCGCAAAGAAGCGAAGGACGCGCTCGTCGCGGCCAATCCGTTGGCCAAAACCAAGGATTCGGACTACGTTTTCATCACGTTCATCCTGACCCAGCTGCCGCATGGCGTGATCGGCCTGCTGATCGCGGTCATGTTCGCTTCGGCGCTCTCCTCCAAGGCCGGCGAACTCAATGCGCTGGGCACGACGAGCACGATCGATTTGTGGCGCCATTTCCGGCCGCTGGCCGCCCATGACGAGGCGAGGAATGTTCGCAACGCCAAGCGGTTCACCGCGCTGTGGGGGCTCTTCGCCATCAGCTTTGCGCTTTTTGTCGGTTTTGCCGAAAACCTGATCGAGTTCCTCAATATCGTGGCCTCGATTTTTTATCCGGCCCTGCTGGGCGTGTTCATCGTGGCGTTTTTCCTGAAAAAGGTGGGCGGCTCGGCGGTGTTTTGGGGCGCGCTTGCGGCGCAGTTGGTCGTCATCGGGATTTTTGTTTTCGGCAAGGTCTACCCGGCGCGTGAAATCGGTTATCTTTGGCTCAATCCGATCGGCTGCGCGGCCTGCGTGACCTTCAGCCTGGCTCTGCAGGCGGTGCTGCCGTCGCGAACAGACGCCGCCGGCGGATGAATTCGACTCCGATCATCTGTTTCGGCCAGCAACCGTGCGGGTTCTTTCCGCGCCGGTTTCTCTTCGCGAAGTTCCAAACCGCCCGCCGGCTCCAGGCCGAAATCGGCGGCGAGATCGTTTATTTCTTTCACGACAGCGATCACGACCCGCGGGAGACGCAGACGATTCTGCGCCACCGCCGGACGGACGCGCCCGCGACGTTGAATTTCACCTTCGAGAACAAGGTTCAGCGCAAGTGGTCGCCGCTGTTCCTGAAGCGCATCGCCGCCGGCTGGCAGGCGAACACCGCGCGCCAACTCGGCGCTTACGTCGACTCGCG
>JACQWL010000169.1 GCA_016209255.1 Verrucomicrobiota bacterium | reverse complement strand
GTTCCCGGGTTTCACGGGGGCGCGCCCCCCCCACGCCCCTACATTTCAGCTGAATCGTTACGGCTGAGCTATCCCGGGCTCATCACTAGAACTCGCCCCAGACTTTGGGCGACGTGAAGCCCGCGGCTCTGGGCGCGAGCTTGGGCGGAGCGGCTTCCTTCGCGAAGGCATCCAACCGGGCGCGGAGTTCCCGTAACTTTTCCGGATTCTTCGCGGCGAGATTGACCTTCTCATAAGGATCCTGCGCGAGATTGAAAAGTTCCTCGGCCGCGGTGGCGGTGTCCTTGGCGGCCGCCTTGGCCTTTTTGCCTTGTTTGCCGGCCTTGGTGGTGCCACCGGCGGCTTCATCCGCAGGGCCTTCCACTTCGGACAGTTTGCCATTTAGCACGAGCTTCCAGTCACCCATGCGGATCGCGCCGTTGCGCGGCGTGGTGTTGAGGAGAATGGCGTCGTGGGGCGACAGCCGGCCCTGCGTGACGGCCGGCCAGGCGTCGCGGCCATCGAGCGGGAGCTTTTGTTCGAGCGACGCGCCGGCGAGTTTCAGCAGGGTCGGATACCAGTCCACGATGTGCAGGGGAGCGTTGACCACCGCGCCGGCCGGGATGTGGCCATCCCACGTGGCGAAGGCCGGGACGCGGACTCCGCCCTCGTAGAGCGTGCCTTTGGCTCCGCGCAGCGGTCCGTTGCTCGTGATCGCGCCGGGCGATGGGCCGCCGTTGTCGCTGGAAAAGATGAAGAGCGTGTTGCTCCGCAGACCTTTCTTTTCAATCGCGGCGACGATCTGACCGATCGCCTCGTCCATGGCGGCGAGCATCCCGGCATAAGTCCGCCGCGTGCCTTTCAGGCTGGCGTAGGACGCGGAATATTTCCCCGGGGGTTCTTGATACGGGGCGTGGACGGCGTTGAAGGGCACATACAGGAAGAGCGGCTTGCGCGCGTCTTTCTGTTCGATCAGGCGGATACATTCCCTGGCGATCAGATGGGTGGTGTAGCCTTCTTCGCGGGCGGCTTTCTGATCGCGGTGCCAGTCGAGGCCGCCGTCGCGGTCGTGGGTGTAGTAATCGAGCGCGCCGTTGTAGTGGCCGTATTGACGATCGAACCCACGCTGCATCGGCAGATAGGAGGGTTGGAAATGGCCGAGATGCCACTTGCCGCAGATCGCCGTCTCATAGCCCACCTCGCGCAACGCCTGCGGGAGCGTGCGCTCCTCGAGTGGCAGTCCGTATTGGGCCCACGGCCGGACCACGCCGGTCTGCAGACCGTGGCGTATGGGATAGCGGCCCGTCATCAGTCCGGCGCGGGTGGGGGAGCACACCGGCTGTACATAGAACGCCTCGAGTTTGGCCCCGGCGGCGGCGAGCTTGTCGATGTTAGGCGTCTTGATGTCGGGGCCGTGGAAACCCACGTCCGCCCAGCCGAGATCGTCGGCGAGGATGTAAACGATGTTGGGCTTGGCGGACTGGGCCGCGACCGCAGCCAGCGGTGAGAACAACGCGACGCAAAGAGCCAATCGGTGAAGCAACATCCCGGGATATTGCGGACATTGGCCACGGACCGCAACGGCCGACTGCGATGACGGCCCCACGGGCCTGCTACCTCGAAGTTTATCCGCCATCGGCGGCGCCACAGGCGACCAGGGCTTGCACGCCTCAGGCGTGTTTATCCGCCTTCTGCGGAGCCAAAGGCGACCCGGGATTGCTTCGGCTTGGTTGGGTGATTCGGTTGATGACCGGAGCCTACGGGAGGTTTGATGTAGGAGCCTGCTTGCAGGCGATTCGAGACTCAGTTCGTCGGCGTACGCCGGGAATCGCCTGCAAGCAGGCTCCTACATTTGGTATCGCGCTGGCTCGGCAGCCATGCTGTCCGCGGCATTTGCATGATATTCGCCGGAGCCTGGCCGGAATTGAGCAGCGCCGACATCGTACGCATCGGTGCGTCGATGTGGTAGAAAAACTTTTTGTAGCCGGCGCAGAGGTAGTTGAGGCCGGGGTCGCCGTGGGGCGTGCGCAGGAAGCGGTGCTTGGGGCACTCGCCGTGGCAGGCGAAGCGCACGGCGCACTCGCGGCAATAGCGGGGCAGGGTGGCCGACTTGGCCAGGCCGAACGCCTGCTGCTGGGGCGAGTCCACCATGCCGGCGAGCGAGGCATTGAGCAGGTTGCCGAGTTTGTAGCGCGGGTAGACGTAGTGGTCGCAGCTGTAGATGTCGCCGTTGTGCTCGATCGCCAGGGCGCGGCCGCAATTTTCCGAAAACACGCAGACCCCGGCCGGCTGCCCCATCCAGTTCGCGAGCGCCGCGTCGAATTGTTGCACAAAGATTTTTCCGACATCGCGCTGCACCCACTCGTCGAATACACGGCAGAGAAATTCGCCAAACCCGGCCGGGCGCACGCTCCACGGCGTGACTTGTCCGTCCAGCGCGCCGGCGTCCTCGTGGTCGGGGGGCGGCGCCAGCCAGAGGTCGTTGGCCGCGTTGCTGGCGGCGTTGCGCTCCACGATGGGGATGAACTGGATGTAGCCGGACCCGATCTCGCGCAGGAAGCGATAGACCTCGAGCGGGTGGGGGGAGTTTTTCCGGTGCACGGTCGTGAGCGTGTTGAAGTCGACCCCGTGTTTCTTCAACACGTCCAGGCCCGCCATCACCTGCTTGAACGTGGGCCGGCCGCCCTTGTCCACCCGGTAGGCATCGTGCAGCTGGGCCGGCCCATCGATGCTGATGCCGACCAGAAAACGGTTGCGCACGAAAAACTCGCCCCACTCGTCATCCAGCAGCACGCCGTTGGTTTGAAACGCGTTTTCGATCGTCTTGCCGCCGGCATGCCGGGCCTGCAACGCCACGGCCTCGCGGAAAAATTCGACCCCCAGCAGCGTGGGTTCACCGCCCTGCCAGGCGAAGCTGACGCTCGGTCCCGGTTGCGCGGCGATATAGTCTCGGACATATGTTTCCAGCGTCTCGGGCTTCATCCGCAGGCTGCCGGCCCCGCCGTAAAGCCGCTCTTTCTCGAGGTAGAAGCAGTAGCTGCAGTCGAGATTGCACCGCGACCCGATCGGTTTCGTCATCAGGTGAAACGGCGCCTGGGCGACCGACGGCCGGACGCTTGAGGTGGGAGGCGTGGGCATGCGGTCAAAATAGACAGTCGGAATGCCCCGCTGGCAAGCCGACGTCTGTTGCGCCGGGCGGGCTCCGGACTTACGTCGTTTCGCGCTACTCGAACAAATCGCTGTGCGTGCCGAGACGTCGGAGGATGACGATATCGCCCTCGATTTGGTAAAGGAGCACGAGGTCAGATTTCACGTGGCAGTCGCGGATGCGATCGCGCGTGCCCTTCACCGAGTGGTCACGGTGCCTCGGTTCGAACGGCGCACCCGCGACCAACCGGTCGAGCACATCCGCGAGCGCCACCTCGTCCGCCGCAATCAGGATTCGTTTCTTGAAATCCCGCTTGAACTGCGACGTGCGGACGAGCCGGCGCATCAGCTTTTGAGTTCGGCCATCACCGACTCGACCGACGTAAAGCGTTTCGCTTTCGACACGTCTTCATGCAACGCCTTTCGCGTCGTTTCGTTCGGCGTCTCGTGCGCATAGACGAACTTGAAAACCTTGCGGCGCTCACGCGGCGGCAGGGCTTGGATGCGTTTGATGACTTGCAGTGCGGTCATGGCCCGGAGTTTTGCTCAGTTGATGAATCTGTCAATGCCAGTGGGCTGACGCGCCGCCATAGGGGCGCATTTCTCGGTTGTCGGTTGCCGGCAGATGGAGGGCGGGTGCCCTCACCCGCCAGTTGGACGATTGCGCGGTGAGGGCACCGCGCCCCCACGCCATTCACCGACAACCGGGAGAGGCGCCCACGCCATAGCGGAGCGCAAACGGATTTTCAAGCGACGCATATTTTACGGCAATTCGGCTCTACGAGACGATTATGACGCATCCGCGAATCTTTCGCGTTTCCAATCGGCGGCGCGAATGGTGAGCTTGTCTTTTTCTCCCACGCGATCCGGGTCACACACTACATAAAGCGCGGGCGCGTTGGGAATCCCTGAGACGACGCAGAGATAGAAGCTCTGTCCGTGGTTCCGCGCGGCTCTAGGAAATCCTCATTCTCGAACAACGTGGCGCGGCTGACCTTCCTGAAATGATCGGGTTGCGCCTCGGCTACCTTGGGATGAACGGGCACGAGGTTCGGTGCGCCACCAAACACGGGAGCGATGTCATCCGGGGCAAGAATGTCGAACTCGCTCAAGGCTCGCATGGCCTGAGTGGATTCATCCACTTGCACCACGTCGGAAGGTTTGGCCCAAGTGTCTTTGGCTGTGAGGACGGAAGGGGATTCGCCGAGAAACTTCTCGATCGGGTCAATGAGTTTGGGACCAAAGAGTTTTTCGTAGGCCTCGAATCCGGTGGAGCGTTTGAACTCGAACGCGGCAAGGTATTGATACTTCCAAACCTCGTGCTGCTGGAAATACTGGATGGCTTCCTGACAGAGTGACGCAACTTCCTCGAGCAGCCAGTGATTCCAAAGCGCTTCGGCATTGATGGAATCGCGCCCCGGTTGTACGAGAAAGTCAGCCTGGATGGGAAATTTGGCGCCGCTCTTGGATTCACCCAATGGCAGGAACGAATAAACACCGCCATACATGGCCGTCGAGGGAGACGGATCAAGATTGCCCTTCGCATCCATCGCAAAGGCGATGGCGATTTCGCGTTTCATGACGCTGGTGCGATACTCCTGTGTCAAGCGGTCGGGTTTGACGTGCTCGGGCACGGCGACCTCCCGGCGGAAAAACTTAAAGCGATGCTCCTCGCCATTCTGATTTAATGTTGTGATGCCGTCAGTCGTCGAATCCGAGTCCTCCACGGTCCAAGTGTCGCCGGAAGCTTCATCCGTGATCGCGATGCTCTTAATCCACTTCAGGAAGAGGTAAAGTTTGGCGCGAATGCTCTTCAATCCCTCTATGAGATGGGCGTGTGCCTCATCGTTGCGGAGGTGAATAATAAAGGTGGTTTTGTCGGCCTCGATGGGCTCGGAAGGTTGTTCAAGCCAGATGGGGATGACGTGCCAGGGTGTATCGGCAGCGCGGCCTGACCATTCAGGATCGTTGCGGTCAAACTTGAAACGGTAGCCGCCGGAGTAAACCTCGACGCAATCGGCAACCTTGAACACGGACTTAAAGCCGATGCCGAGATAGCCCAGCGTGCCGCGCTCCGGTTTCTTGGAGGAGCGAATCCCACATATTGCTCCGAGATTGGAATCGTCGAATGGTCGCCCGTTGTGAACGAACTTCAATCGCTGCTGATTGACGCTGACGGAAATGTCCCCTTTGCTAGGGAGGCCCTGGCCGGCGTCCTCCGCGTTCTGAATGAATTCGAGGACGAAGCCGGAACTTCGGGTGAAAACAACCTGAGAAACGAGGCGGAGGGCGTTGACGTAATCCGTCCAGATGCGCGTGCCGCGTGAGGATTCAAACTCGGCGCGAATCGCCTCAACTGCGGCACGCTTCTCCGAGGCAGTGTTCATCTTTTATCCGACGCCGAGCCGGCGAGAAAGCCAATCACCCTCCGCCGAGCAGATGCTTGAGTGTGTAAAGTTCCAGGGCCTCGTAATCGCGTTGGTCCTGCAGTTCCTGAACGAGCCGGCGGTCGTAGGTCCGGACTTTCTCGACCAGGCGGAGGAACAGTTCGCGGCTGGACTTCAGGTGATCGACGACGGGACAACCGCGTTGCGTGCGCATGGCCTTGACGTCGAGGCCGACGAATTCGCCGCGGCGGCCGTAGCCGTTTTCCTCCAAGACCCGGACCTGGTTGAACGCGGCCCGCAGATTGGCGCTGCCGAAATTCTTGTCCTGATCGTATTTCAGGCCGTTTTGATCGTTGAGGTGAACGCTGCCCAGTTTGTCGTGGGCGAGCGCGAACGCCATTTCGTCGCTCGGGTCGAGGTTGGCGAGAATCGCGTGCGCGCTCTCGATCACCGTCTTCACCCGCTGGTGCTCCTGCGACGCGTAGGCGAGCGCGACGGCGTGGCCCGCGGTCGGCACGTAGGCGAGGTCGGTCGGCTCGTTCGGTTTCGGCTCAATCCAAATCTCGATCTCGCGGTCGTAGGCGAGGGTCTGGTTGATCAACGCGAGCAGGCGCTCATAGGCCACCCGGGCGTTCTTGGCTTCGCGAATATAGGTGCCCTCGCGCGCCAGCCAGAGCACGATCGCCTTGGAGCCGACCGCGCGCGCGATATCGACGCACCGCTGGGTGCGTTCCCAGGCGTATTGGCGGTCGCTGGCGCTGTTCGAGGTGTAGGCGCCGTCGACGGTCTGCTCCGCAAACCAAAGCCGCGGGGCGACGAACTCGGCGACGAGCCCTTGGTTGCGCAACATGGTCGCCACTTGGCCGGCCTGGGTGAGAATCTGGGCCGGGGAGAGCAGGTCGAGGCCGGGCACGACGTCGTCATCGTGAAACTGCACGCCCTCGAAACCGAGTGGCTGGTAGAGGGCGAACTTGCTTTCGTGCGGAAAGACTTCGCGCGCGTCGGGGCCGAAGGGATCGGCGCCTTCGCTGATGTTCCAAGGGCCAAACGAGAAGCGGTAGACAGTGGATGAGGACATAAAATGTAGAGGCAGAAAGACGGGGAAGACGAGAACGCGCGCCCGTCACCTGCAACAAGAATTGTGGAGCAGGAACAAAGCGCCCCGTGCGGTTGCGGGGCACGGGCCTTTTGCTTGCGCCGCGGGCGCGGGTCTCGGACGGTGAACATTGTCACCCATGAAGCGCCTGTCCTTTTCCGGCTGCGTTGTCGTCGCGGCGCTGGCCCTCGCCGCGCTGCCGCGGCCGTGCCCGGCCCAGTCCGTGCCGGCCGAGCGGCCACGGGCGCGTCCTCCGTCCATGCTCACGGGTCGCGCGCAATGGGAGAAAGGCGCGGACCTGTTCAAGCGGATCAAGGTGCCGCCGGCGCCGCCGCTGGCGCCGGAGGAGGCCTTGAAAACGTTCCGCCTCGCGCCGGGCTATCGGCTGGAGCTCGTCGCCGCCGAGCCGATGGTGCAGAACCCGATTTTTTTCGAGTTCGATCCCGCCGGGCGAATCTGGGTGGTCGAGTATCAGGGCTACATGCGCGACATCAAGGGCAGTGGGGAAGGGGACCCGATTTGCCGCCTGGTCGTGCTCGAAGACACCGACGGCGACGGTCGCGCGGACACGAGCACCGTGTTTCTCGACCAGCTCGTGATGCCGCGGTCGTTCGCCTTCGTGAAGGGAGGCCTGCTGTTGCAGGAGCCGCCGAAGCTGTGGTTTTGCGCAGACACCGACGGCGACCTGCGCTGCGACCAGCGCCGGGAGGTCGGCCGGCTGGGGGTGGCCGGCAATCCGCAGCACACCGCCAACGGCCTCCGCTACGGCATCGACAACTGGCTCCACAACGCCGACGCGACCACGCGCCACCGGTGGGTGGACGGCGCGCTCGTCGAGGAGGCGACGGCGCACCGTGGGCAGTTCGGCGTGTCGTTTGACGAAACGGGCCGGTTCCTGACGTGCCACGAGAGTTCCGCGCTGCACGCCGATCTGATCCCGGCCGAATATCTCGGGCGCAACCGCAACCTGGCGTCGATTGCGGCCCGGAGCGGACGCGGCTTCGCGGGCGTGGACACCAACATCGCCACCGAGGCCCAGCACGTTTACCCCATCCGCGTCACACCGGGCATCACGCTCGGCGCGCTGGAGCTGCGGGACGACGGACGCCTGCGCACGTACACGATCGTGTCGGGCTCGTGCTATTATGACGGCGATCAGTTTCCGGAGGACGCGCGCGGCAACGTCTTCGTGCCCGAAGGCGGCGGCAATCTCATCGGGCGCTTGAAACTCACCTCCGGCATTCGTCCGCGGGCGACACGCTTTTATCCCGAGGAACAGGAGTTCCTCGCCTCGACCGACGAACGGTTCCGGCCGGTGAATGCCCGCGTGGGCCCCGACGGGGCGCTCTATATTGCCGACATGTACCGCGGCATCATCGAGCACGTGATCTTCATGGTGCCGTGGATCGGCGATCAGGTTCGCGACCGCCAGCTTCACACCGGGCAGGACATGGGGCGCATTTATCGCGTCGTGCGCGAAGATCGCCCGCTCGACCGCCGGCCGCCGAATCTCGCGTCCGCCAGTGTTGCCGGGCTCGTGGGGCATCTGAGCGATGCGACCGGCTGGTGGCGGCTCACCGCGCAACGCCTGCTCGTCGAACGTCGCGATCCGGCAGCGGCTCCGCTACTCAAGGATCTCGCCCGGCACGGTCGAAATGCACTGGGCCGGCTCCACGCCCTTTGGACCCTGGACGGACTCGCCGCGTTGGATGTGGACACGAAGTTTGCGGCGTTCGCCGATGCCGATGAACGCGTGCGTGCCGCCGCAATCCGGCTCTGCGAACGCGGACTCGACGCGAACCAGCAGGCCGCCTTGCTGGCAAAACTCGCGCAGGTGGCGGAGGATCGCAGCGAGGTTGTCCGGCTGCAGGCCACGCTCACGGCGAGCGGCTTGCTCCAGCCGGCCGCGCTTCCGCTCCTCGCGCGACTCGCGAGAAGCAGCGCCGACCTGCTCTTTCGCGCGGCGGCGCTGACGGGGCTGCAAGACCGCGAGTTGGAATTTGTCCGTCTGCTTCTGGCGGAATCGCGCGAGCGGAAGAGCGCCGCCGACCACGAGCGCCGCCTCGTGGGTCTGGCGGCGCAGTGCGTGCTCGAGACCGCGGACGCGGCCCGCACCGCCGCGCTGCTCGACACGCTCGGCGAAGTCAGCGGTTCGCCTCCCTGGCAGCGCGACGCTCTTTTCGATGCGATGGCTTCCTTTGCGTCCAACCGCAGGCGCGGCCTCAAACCGATTTCGCTCGGGCGTGAGCCGGCCGTGTTGATCAAACTCGCCCGCGGCAGCGACCCGTCGTTGCAACAGGACGCGTATCGCGTGATGGAGCTGTTCACGTGGCCGGGCGCGGGAGCCCTGGTGGGGACGAATCCCGCGGCGACGCCGCTTTCACCAGCGCAGCAAGAACGCCTCGAGGCCGGACGCGAGGCATTCACGCTTTATTGTGCGCCCTGCCACCAGCCGCACGGCGGCGGAGCACCGAATCTTGCGCCGCCCCTGGCCGGAAGCGAGTGGGTCACCGGTCCGCCGGAACGCATCGTGCGCATTGTCCTCCATGGCCTTTACGGCCCGGTTCAGGTGAACGATCAAATATGGAATCTCAACATGCCCGGGCTCGGCGCCGCCGGGGCGCTCGATGACGAAAAAATCGCCGCGGTGCTCAGCTATATCCGGCGCGCGTGGGGCAACGCCGGCAGCTTCGTGGAGCCGCAGCTCGTCGCCTCGATTCGTCGCGAGTCGGACGGGCGCACGTTGCCGTGGACGACGGTTGAGCTTGCGGCAATCGCCGGAGCCATTGTCCCCGCCGTGACGGCTGCGGCGGCGCCGATTGTTCCGCTGCCGTCGGGCGAGATTCTTTTGCCGGCGGGCAAGGCAATCGTTTACGCGCAGAGGCTCGGCTACCGGCCCGCACTCGACGTGCTCGCGCCTTGGACGGTGGCCGAGGACCTGGCGGAATGGCGGGTGGAGTTGCCGATGGAAGGCGCGTTTGACGTCTGGGTGAACCTCGCGGCCGACGACGACTCCGCGGGGGATTTTTTTGCAATCGAAACGGAAGGCAGCCGGACGCGGGGCGAGGTGCGATCGACGGGAGACTACGATCACTTCCGCGAGCAAGCCGCCGGGCGGCTCACGCTGCGCGCCGGCGTGAATCGCATCCTGATGCGCCCGGACGGCCCGCTGAAACGCGAACTCGCCGACGTCCGCGGCCTGCGTTTGACTCCGGTGGCTGCCCCTTGAGCTGAACGAGGTTCAGCTCGAGAGCGTCCGCGTTCCCAGTTGCCGCCCTGACGGTTTTCAGCACCAAATCTTCTGCCACCCTCGCTTCCCCATGCTCCCTCCCCTCTGGTTTCCCCTGCTCGCTGCGCTCGCGGCCGCCACCACACTCCGCGCCGCCGAGCCCACCTACGATCTGATCATCTCCGGGGGACTCGTCTACGAGGGCACCGGCGCTGCGCCCGTGCGCGCCGATGTTGCGGTGCGCGGTGACAAAATCGTCCGCGTCGGGGACCTTGCCGGTGCACTCGCGGCGCGCCGCATTTCCGCCAACGGCCTCGCGGTCTCGCCGGGCTTCGTCGATCTGCACGCTCACATCGAGCCCATCGAGCGAATGCCCGATGCCGAGAGCGCGGTGCGCCAGGGCGTGACGACGGTGCTCGGCGGCCCCGACGGCAACTCGCCGCTGCCGCTGGGCGCGTTCCTCGCGCGGCTCGAAAAACTCCCGCTCGGCGCCAACGCCGCCTTCCTCGCCGGCCATGGCACGATTCGCAGTTCGGTGCTGAAGCTCGTCGACCGCGCGCCCACGCCGGCGGAGCTCGACACCATGAAGTCGCTTGTCGCCCAGGCGCTGCGCGAGGGCGCGTTCGGCCTGTCGACCGGTTTGAAATACCTGCCCGGCACGTTTGCGAAAACCGACGAAATCGTCGCGCTCGCACAGGTCGCCGCGTCGCTGGGCGGTATCTACACGTCGCACCTGCGCGAGGAGGGCCTCGGGCTGATTCCCGCCGTCACCGAGGCGATCGCGATCGCCCGCGGGGCGCGCATCCCTGTCGTGCTCACGCACCACAAGGCCATCGGAAAGCCGACGTGGGGCCAGAGCGTGAAGACCCTTGCGCTCGTCGACGCCGCGCGCGCCGAGGGACTCGATGTCATGGTCGACGTCTATCCCTACACCGCGAGTCACACGGGGCTATCGGTGTTGATTCCGTCGTGGGCCCTCGCCGGTGGGCGCGACGAGTTCAAGCAGCGCGCCGCCGATTCCGCGCTGCGCGCGAAGATGAAGGCGGAAATCGTCAACGCGATCCTCACCGACCGCGGCGGCGGCGATTTGCGTTGCGTGCAGTTTTCCGCCGTCGCGTGGAAGCGTGACCTCGAGGGCAAAACGCTTGCCGATTGGTGTGCGCAGCGCCGTCTCGAACCCACCCCGGAAAACGGCGCCGAACTAGTCATCGAGGGCCAGCTCAACGGCGGCGCAAGTTGCATCTACCACGCGATGGATGAGGCCGACGTCGAGCGCATCGTCCGCCATCCGCAGGCGATGATCGCCTCCGACGGCCGGCTGTCGCGGCCGGGCGAGGAATCGCCGCATCCGCGCTGCTACGGCACGTTTCCGCGCGTGCTCGGGCGCTACGTGCGCGAGAAACGCCTCCTCACCCTCGAGACCGCGATCAACAAGATGACCGGCATGCCGGCCCGTCGCCTCGGCCTCGCCGATCGCGGCCGGATCGCGGAGGGCCTGCAAGCCGATCTCGTCGTCTTCGATCCCGCGACGGTGCGCGACACCGCGACCTTCGAAAAACCGCACCAGTATCCCGAGGGCATTCCCTTTGTGATCGTGAACGGCATCGTCACGGTCGATGGCGGACGGTTCACCGCCGCCCGCGGCGGCCGGGTGCTGCGGCACGCGCCGGGGGCCGGTGCGCGGTAGCTGCCGGCCGGCTGATTTCACTTCATCCGCCGCGTCGCTTCGCCGCGATTGCCCGCAGCTCCTTCGCCGCGAGCAAATCTTTTTCCCGTCCCAGCGCCGATCAGGAAAAGAATTGCGTCAGGCTCCAAAGTCCCATCCCGAAAATCAACAGACCCGAGAGGCGCCCGCCTTGGGCGCCAAATGGCGCCACCTTCTCCAACAGGACGAACACCGTGAGCGCCGCAATCCACCAGAGGTTCATGACGCCGCCGACAAAGAGGAGCAACATGAGCGCCCAGCAGCAACCAAGACAGTACAGCCCGTTCGCCACCCCGAGATAAAAACCGCCCCCGACGCCGGATTTCCAATGGCGCGTCAGGAATTCCGCCGGAGAACGGCAGGAATCGAGGCACGCGCGCTTGAACGGCGTGAACTGATAAACGCCGGCAAGCATGAGCAGCACGCCGCCGAACAATGGGTCCCGCGCTTCCATCATCGGTGTGAGGAGCAACCACTCGGCCAGCGCCCGCTGCAGGATCGTGGCGATGAGGCTGAACGCCGTCCAGACCGCGAGATAGCCTCCGGCGAACGCGTAGACGTGGGCCGCGGTGCGTTCAGCCTCGGGACTCTTCCGGATGACGCACGCATACAACAGCAGCACCGGACCGGCGGAGGGCAGCATCATCCCCGCCATCATGACAACCCACATGGCAAAGAGGAGCGCCAGGTGCGCGAGATCCCATGTGCTCGTCATCATCCACGCCGCCGAAGCGTCCATCGCGCCGTACATGTCCCACGCCATCGGCACGATCCACGCCCCACAGAGTGCAACCGCGACGAAGAGAGCGCCGCCGACAAGCCAGCGGTCCCGCCGCAGCAGAGACTCGACCGAAGTGCGTGGGTTCACGTCGCAGGTTTTTGCCGCGCAATAACCTCATCCGGGCTATCGGACGACACCGTGCGTGGTCCAATGAACGCGCGCGAGATGCGCGTGCGTGCCGTTGAAATTGAGCTCGATGGATCCGTTGGTGGTCTTGCCGGAACCGTCGATGAATTCAGCTTCGTGGAACTCGAATCCGGCGGGCATCGTGATTCGCACCGGAACGTCGGTCCCCGATGCATCATTGTGGATCGCCCGGCCATTGCCCTCGACGACGCCCGGAACCCTGACATGAGCCGTGCGCGCTTGCAGATCGATCGCCAGTTCGATGGGCTTGGCCAGCGTGGGCAGGAATGTGGTGACGGTGGTCGAGAACACCTGCCAGATCAGCTTGCCGGGCTCGGTTTCGTGTCCGTGCGAGACGGCCTCAATCGCCGCGCGCTGCTTGGCGTCGGCGCGCTCGTCGACGATGGTCTGAAACGTGCCGTTGCCTTCATGGATGGCACCCGGCCAGGCCGCGAGAACGCCCCACCGCAGTCCATCCAGCGGCACGTCCCCAAAACGCCCCTGCTCGATTTGCAGAAAGCCGTAGGCCCGGCAATTGCCGTAAGTGGGCAGCCCCTGGAACTGGCACGGACAGCCCCAAGCACAATTGCAGTTAACGAACTCCACTCCTTGCATTGACCATTCGATGAATTTCATGGGGTAAACCTTTTCTTTGCTATATACGCGCGGCCGGCGCCGCCGGATGCTTTCCAAAGCAACGCCGTCCTCCTGTGGGTACCGGTTGATAGGATCGCCACCTGGCGCTTTCAATTTAAAAGTTTCCCGGCCGGACGGCAATGGCGGAGGGCGTCGAAATCGATCAGACTGCCTCCGTCACCCGGTTCGCCAGACTCGCGCCGCGCCTGCCCTGCTCGAACTCGTGGATGTTTTCCAGCGTCACGTCGGCGATGTTGGCCAGCGCTTCGTGGGTGAGGAACGCCATGTGACTGGTGACAATCAC
Organism: Verrucomicrobiota bacterium; assembly: GCA_016209255.1. Taxonomy (GTDB): domain Bacteria; phylum Verrucomicrobiota; class Verrucomicrobiia; order Opitutales; family Opitutaceae; genus ER46. Next base: position 6,298 of record JACQWL010000169.1, on the reverse strand, counting down.
ATTGTTGAAGGTCATCAGCCGCGCGAGCACGTCGTCGGTGATGACGCGGTCGGAGCGGTCCTCGAAGAAATATTCGCTTTCCTCCTCGTAAACATCGAGGCCGGCGTAGCCGATGTGGCCGGTCTTCAGCCCGTGCAACAGCGCGCGGGTGTCAATCAGCGCGCCGCGCGAGGTGTTGATCAGCATGACGCCAGGCTTCATCCGGGCAATGGCCGCGGCGTTGATCAGGTGGCGGGTCTGCGGCGTCAACGGCGCGTGCAGGCTGATGAGGTCCGACGCGGCGAAAAGTTCGTCGAGCGGGACGTACCGCACGCCGTGTTGCGCGACCAGCTGCAGGTCGGGGAACACGTCGTGGGCCAGCAGACGGCAGCCGAAGCCGGCCAGAATGTGCGCCAGGCATCTGCCGATCTTGCCGGTGCCGACGATGCCCGCGGTCTTGCCATGCACGTCGAAGCCGACCAGCCCGGCGAGGGAGAAGTTGCCTTCGCGGACGCGCGTGTGGGCGCGATGGATCCGGCGGTTCAAGGCCAGCATCAGGGCCACGGCGTGTTCGGCCACGGCGTAAGGCGAGTAGGCCGGGACGCGCGTCACGCTGAGGCCATGGCGCGCGCACGCGGCCAGGTCCACGTTGTTGAAGCCGGCGCAGCGCAGCGCAATCAAGGCCACCCCCAGGTCGCGCAGCTCCTCGATGACCGCCGCGTCGAGGCGGTCGTTGACGAACACGCAAACGGCCTTGTAGCCCGCGGCCAGGGCGACGGTTTCGCGCGAGAGCCGGGCGTCGAAAAATTCGAGCGCGAAATTGTGCCGGTTACGCTCGCGGAAAATGTTTTCGACGTACGGCTTGGAGTCGAAGAAGGCGATTTTGAAGCGGCGGTCATCGTCGCGCGAGAGCAACCGGGCGACGACGGAGGTTTCGCGGCGCAGGTGGCGGCTCAGGCAGCCGAGCACGGCCTTGGCCAGGGTGCCGTGGCCTTCCAGGAGTTTGTCAAACGCGGCATGGTCGAGCGTCCAGACGCGCGCCACGCTGCGCGCCTGGAGCGTGGCGGAGCGTTCGGCGGGGCCGAACAGGCTCATCACGCCGGCGATTTCGCCGGCCTGAAGCACGGTTACTTCCACGGGTCGGCCGCCTTCGCCTTGTTTCAGCACGGCGACCTCCCCGGATTCGATGAGGAACATCCGATTGCCGGCCTCGCCTTCGCGGCAGAGCACGGCGCCCGGGTCGAACACAACCAGGCGCATCTGCTCCTCCAGCAGGCGCAAGGCTCCTTCATCCAGCTGGCCGAAAATGTTGACCTGCTTGAGGAGGGCGGCCAGCGGCGGGGATTGGCTCATGGCGCGTCGGCGGGCGGAGGCGTGGCGGCGGCGGATTTCTGAAAAGGATGGGAGGAGGCCGCCCGCACGTATTCGGCGTTCACCCGGCGCAGGCGCTCGGACATGGTTTGCACGAGCCGGTAGGCGAGGGACGGGTCCTCGTGCACGCGGCTCATGAAGGTCCGTTTGTCCACGGTCAGCACGCGGGCCTCGCCCATCGCCCGGACGGTGGCGGAGCGGAGCTCGCGCTGGAACAGCGCCATCTCGCCGAAGAAATCGCCCGGCCCCAGCACCGCCAGGCGCACCTCTTCGGAGCCGTGTCTTTGCAGCACCTCGACCTCGCCGGTTTGGATGACATACATGCAATCGCCGCTTTCGCCCTGCATGATGATGACCTCCCCGTTGCGATAGGTTTTGCCCAAGGTTCTGAAGTCCATGTTGTGCTCCTGTTTTATTGCGTTTTCCGGACGGGCCGGAGGCTCCGGAGACAGTCCCAAAGCAGACGGCACCAAAAAAACGGGTGCAGCGTGCGCAGGAAGACGTTTCCATACGACGCGCTCCCGGTGAACGTGTCCCACAACACCATGCTCATCCGCGGCGCGCCGCGGGCTTGCTGCTGCTCGCGCATGACCATGCGCAACATGCCCTGGCGGGCAAAGCGACGGTGCTGAATCTGCCGGGTGAAGGCGAAAACGAGCTTCCCGACGAGGTTGTCCCGGCGGATCGTCTCGCACACCGGCTGGAAATGCCGGCGGAAATCCTCGCGCGCAACGCCGTCAAACACCGCCGCCCGCGCCGCGGCCTTGGCCGTGCGGTAGGCTGAGCCGATGCCGTCCTTGTAGAGCCGGGCCATGCCGCAGTCGCCGATGAACACCACCCGGTCGCTGAACGGCTGCACCGCGCCGCTGGTGCTGATGCGCGGCGAGCAGTGGCAGAATGTTTCCGGCCGCTGCCAGCCGGGCGGCAGGCACTGGCGCACCTCCCCGGCATTGAGGAACGATTGCACCAGCGCGTCGTCGATGTTCTCGCCCAACAGGCAGAACGTGAGGTAATCGCCCTTGGGGATGAGCGCGGCGAACTCCAGCCGGGGCAGGTTGAGCAGGAACACGTGCATGGCGTGGCCAAAATATTTCCCCATCGTTTCCCGCCCCAGGAAAAACTCGGCGATGTAGGTCTTCGACGTGCGCGGCGGCTGATAATTCAGCCCCAGCCCTTCAAACAACTTGAGCGCGGCCCCGTTCACGCCCACCGCGGCCACCAGGAGGTCGTACGGCTGGGGCGCGCCGTTGCGCGTCTTGACCTGGGGCCGGTCTCTTCGCCACGTCACCGCCTCCACGCGTTCGCGCACCACCCGGGCGCCTTTGGCTGCCGCCCGGTCGAGCAGGAAACCATCGAAGCTGTCCCACGTTCTTTCCTGCGCGCCGCGCGGGCCGGCGCCGCGATACACGGCCGCGATGCGCATTTCCTGGAGCGGCGTCTTGATGCGCGCCACGCCCACGTCCATGTGCAGCACGTAGGAGTCGATGCCGCGCGCCACGACCGTGGGCGGCAGGTTGATCCCCTCGGTGGCGAGCATTTGCACCAGCGACTCGGATACCACGCCGCCGCACATGTTACAGCCGGCCGGGCCGGGGATGGCATAATTTTTCGGCTCGAAGACGTCGAGTTGCACGTCGAGGCCCAGGCGTTCGGCGAGGTCGAGGAAGAAATAACTGAAGAACGAACCCGCCGGGCCGCCGCCGACGACCGCCACGCGCGCGCCGGATTGCAGTTCAAGATGGCCGGGACGGTCGGCCGGCGCGGAGGATGGCGCGAGTTCACTCATGTTCACACCTCAGGCAGGGCAATGGGCAGGCCGGATTTCCGTCCTCTTTGGGAAACAATCGTCCCACTATGATCCTTCTCCTCGTCGGGTTGGTTGGGCAGCTAACGAAAGCAACTCACGTTCTTTGCAGCAGCGGCGATGTACCGCGCGGCGCGGCGGATGTCAAAAGCGAAAAAAGAGGATGAAAAAGTTTGGGAGATTGGACAGGGTCGCGGGCGGATCCAACAGGGCGACGTTCATGCTGGGGACACGAAGATCGGCGGAGATCGAGTCCGGGTAAAAAGATCGTTGTTTTGGTATTGGACTCTCGCAGCCCAGTGGGAAAGTGGGCGGCGTGACTCCCGCAAACCTGAACCCCATGCCTTTGAAATCTTTCGCGGTTCTTTGTCTGGTCGGATGGTTCGCGACACCCGTGCCGACGGCGCAAGGTTCCGACTGGCCGCAGTGGCTCGGGCCACGGGGAGATTCAATTTGGCGAGATGCCGGGATCGTCGAAACGTTTCCCGCCGGCGGCCCGCCGGTGCGCTGGCGGGCGGCGATCGGAGCTGGCTACAGCGGGCCGGTCGTGGCCGGGGGACGCGTCTTCCTGACCGACCGTCCCGATTCCAAGCTCGCGGGAAAACAGGGCAAGGCTCTCGACCGCACGGCCGACCCGGGCCGGGAGCGGGTCGTGTGCTTGAACGAAGCCGACGGCTCGTTGCTCTGGCGTTACGAGTACGAATGTCCCTACAACATCAGTTATGCGGCGGGACCACGGGCAAGTCCGGCGGTGGCCGGGAACCGCGTCTACACCCTGGGCGCCGAAGGCAATCTCCACTGTCTGGATACTGCGACCGGCCGGGTGGTGTGGGCGCGCGATTTCAAAAAGGACTATGGCGCGGCCACGCAGTTGTGGGGGCACGCGGCGTCCCCGCTGGTCGACGGCGATCGGCTGATTTGCCTGGTGGGGGGCGAGGGGCACACCGTCGTGGCCTTCGACCGCGAAACCGGCGCGGAGCGGTGGCGCGCGCTTCCGGCGAAGGAACCGGGCTATTCCGCGCCGCTGATTTGTGAGGCGGGAGGCCGGCGGCAGCTCATCGTCTGGGATACGGAGGCGGTCAACGGACTGGATCCGGAGACCGGCCGGGTTTACTGGTCCGAGCCGTTCAAGACCAAGCTGGGGCACGCGATCGCCACGGCGCGCAAGAGTGGCGACCTCTTGTTCGTCTCCGGCTTTTTCGATGGCTCGCTGATGCTGCGACTCGATGCCCGCGAGCCGAAGGCGACCGTCGCCTGGAAAATCAGGGGTCCAAGTGAAACGAAGCCGGAGGGCCTGCACAGCCTGATGACCACGCCCTTTTTGGAGGGCGGCTACATCTACGGCGTTTGCGGTTACGGGCAGCTGCGCTGTTTGAATCTGGAGACGGGTGAGCGCGTCTGGGAAACGCTGGCGGCGACGACGGCGGACAACAAACCCGCGCGCTGGACCTCGGCTTTTCTGGTGAAGCACGAGGACCGCTTCTTTCTGCTCAACGAAAAGGGCGACCTGATCATCGCGCGGCTGAGTCCGGCGGGCTACGCGGAGATCAGCCGGACGCACCTGCTCGAGCCGACGAACGTTGCGGGTGGCCGCGGGGTGCTGTGGTCGCACCCGGCGTATGCGAACGGTTCGATCTACGCGCGCAACGACCGGGAGATCATCGCCGCAGATTTGCGGGCGAAGTTGTAGGGCCAGGGTTCTTTCAAACGCTCAACGCTCAACGTTTAACTTTTAACGCTCAGGTGATGAACCCACATATTTCAAACTTAAGCGTTAAGCGTTGAGCGTTAAGAGTTGAGCGTTAAGAGTTGAGCGTTCCCCAATTCTAGAACCTTGCTCGGGTGGGGGGCGTCTTTCGGTTCTCGGTGAATTTGATGGAGACGCGGTGCCCCTGCCTGCCGAAGGCTCTGCCTGCGCGTGGCCGCCTGCCTGTGCCAGCCTGCCTGTGCGTGGCCGCACGCAGACAGGCACGGCAGACAGGCACGCAGACAGGTCGGCGCAGGGGAAGATTTTATTGCTTTTGCCTCACGTTGAGTCAGGGTCCGCCGCACAACAAAGGAGCAATCATGATCGGCGAGAAAATTGATGAGCTGTCAGCGAAGATCACGGGGACTCGTGTCATCCCAGCGGAGGGCGGAAACGTCAAAGTCGAGGTGTCATTCGTGGGCACCGGGAAGTTTCTGGGCGTCGAGGCGATGGAGATGGGAACCTACCAATCGGTCATGACGCCGGCAGGCGTGCTGAACGGTGAAGGCCATGGGCTCGCGATGAGCAGCGACGGAGACGCTCTCACGTGGACCGGGCATGGTGTGGGCCGGCCGATGGGCAAAGGGATGGCGGCGTCGTGGCGCTATTCCCTGGTCATTCGCACTGCGTCGAGCTGCTGGGCGCGTCTCAACGGGGTACTCGCGATCGGAGAATGGGAGGTCGACGAGGCCGGCAACGGCAAGGCTCAGGTTTGGGAATGGAAGTAGATGGTCGCCACGGCACGCGAACGATCGGGAAATGGATTCTTGCATGGCGGCTCGCTCGGCTGCTGATAGGAAACCGGATTTTCATGGGGGCCAGCCCACGGAGTCAACCCGCTGATCGCTACTCCAAGCGCGGGAGGTAGGCCATCGAACCGGACCGAGATCGCCAGTGCTCAAGCCGCCGGACCTTGAGCTGGGCACTTGTGCGAGTAGCAAACAGCGGGTTGACCCCCTCGCCTGTGTCCCCTCGCCTGTGCCCCGACCGAAAACATCTTCTCGCGATAACGCGCGATGATCTCGACGAACGCGCTTTCGTTCCCGTCGTTGAAACGGCGCACGAGCCCGGCGTCATACCGCGCCTCCTGGCCAGCGATGCTGGCACGGCCGGCGCGATCGCTGGCGGGGCGCGCAGCTCTGACGGGGCCGGAGAAGGAAATGGAAGCGACCATGCACCCAGACTAGCGGAGGCCGGCCGCGGCGAAAATGGGGTGAAGTACTAATACCCGCCGGCGGGCCCGATGAGTTTTCCAAGAAAATTCTAGCAACGGATCGGCGGGCATGGTCGTCTCGCTGCCTCCGGCTCCGGCACTTCCCTCGAATTTTCCCTTTCCCGCCATGTCTTCTCCTCCCGCCCGTCGTCGCTGGTTTCTCTATGGCACGGTCGCCCTGGCT
>JACQWL010000148.1 GCA_016209255.1 Verrucomicrobiota bacterium | reverse complement strand
TTGCCGCCGCGCAAAAATTTTGTCGGCCCCGACTCTGCGCATCGCAATCTGCGTCAGGCCAAGATCGCCTCGGGCGTTCCTGTCCCCGGCGCCCGCCAGCCGCGGCCATGCCAGGCGGCGTGCCATGCCGCTCTCAGTTCGCGCACGGGCTCGACCTGCCAGGCGGCCAGGTAATCCCACGCGGCGTCCTGGGTGCGGGAGCGCAACGGTTCACACCGGCCGCCCACCAGCCAGTGCAGATGGAGAATCGCCTTGGCGAGAACGTTGTTGTTCTTGTATCGCGCGGCGATTGCCTGCGTCGGCGGGGATTTCACCCGCTGCGCACCCCGCTGCAGATCGCCGAATCTGAACCTCTCCCACCTCATCAGATGAAGAATCAGGTGGGATCCATCTGGCAGTTCCCCGCCCGAGGTGCACCAGCGCGCATACTGGCGGGCGTCGGCGGTAACGTGCGTGACGACCGGTTTGACCCCAGCCAGTGGGACGTGCCCGGCCGTGATGTAGTTTTGGCCGACGAAGTGGTTGATGCTAAGATCGAACGCCTCGCCCCACCGCGACCCCGACCAGGCATGCGGCTCGATTTCGCAGGTGAGGAGATTCTCCGGCCGCTTCAGGACCAAAAAAGCCCTCCCGTCGCAATGATCCGCGGCGATGCCCTGCAATCGGGCGAGATAACAGGTGACAAAGGCTTTGGCATAACAGTTGAAGCCGGCGTCCGTCGCCTCGTAGGGAAGCGGGCCTCCCTTCGCGTTTTCGAATAAGAGGCTGAGCTCATCGAGCAAAGCCGTTGAAATATGAAGGAGGGTTTTTTCGTTGGACATGGCATCCGGGCCCGATTCTTCGCCCGGGCCCACACGCGCGTCGCCGGCGCCGCCTCGTGGGTGACCCACGGCGGACGCGAACGACTCACCCCAATTGGCGCAGAACCCGGTAAAGGTTTCGTGTCGCCAATCGCTGGATATGTTAAGCTCATGTAAAGCTGGCCCGGCCGGTTCGGACTTCGACCAAGACGATCCGCCGCCATTTGCGGTTACAGCCCTGGCCACAAGTTAGTTTCGGACGCAGTTTCGACGTGCGATTCTCGGCTAACTTTAGCCGTAACGATTCAGTCGGCCACGAATGTCCTCGTGGATTCGAGGACCGAATGGTGCCGCGGTAGGCAGCCCGCTTGCGGGCGCTTTCCCAGAGCGCGCGCAAGCGCGCGGGCCTACGGCCGACTGCATCGTTACGGGTTAGTATTACTCTGTTAAGTTTGTCACTGGAAGCTCATCGTTTTTCAGAGGGGAATGTCATTTAATGGATGACAATCGGAATTAGCGGCTTTTTGAGAGGAACGTCACAGGGTAATGTTAGCCTGGCCGGCGCAACGCCCACGCCGGGCGCGGGGCCAACGAGCGACCCGCGTCGTTTCGTCGCGCGGCAGGGAAGTGCTCAAAAAAACATCGCCTCGCCCAACGCGTTTTCGGGCGTCAGCAGGCTCACGGCCGCGGAGAGGGACGTGCGCCCGGCGCCAAAGTCGGCCTCGAAACGCGCATGGCCGGTCGTGAGATCGCCGTTCCAGCGAAAATAGCGCGTCGCCTCCGCGTAGTCGAAACGCACGGCGAAGCTGCCGCCCGCACCCGGCGGGAGCGGCGCCGTCGCGAGCGGCAGCGTGGCGGCGGCGCCGCACGCCGCCAGCCGGCGGTGCAACCACGCCAGCAATACGCGCGCCTCGGCGGCGAATTTTTCCCCATGCGCCACCGTCGCGCCCGCCAGGCCGCCGATCAGCGTGGCGGGCGCGTAGCCGGCGAGAAACTGGCCAATCGTCTGCCGCACCGGCAGCAGGCGCGAATAAACCAAATCGCGCACGCCGCCCGGATTCGGCCACGGATAGGTCAGCGCATCGGCGGGCGCGATGGCGCTGTCGAGGAGCACGCGCTTCGCCCGGCCGAGCAGGTAGCGGTAATCCGCGAGCCGGCCGCTGGCGGTGAACCGGTGCGCCCAATAATAGAGCGGCAGGTCGGTCGAGAGACAGATCGACACCTGGTTCTCCAGAAAAGGCCGCGCGCTGCGCGGGTAAGTGAGCAGCACGAATTCGACGCAGCGTTTGTCGGACTTCGATTTGCCGAGAAAGCATTCGCCGTAAATCTTCGCCCGCATCTCCGTCGCGCCGGTTTCAATGTGCAGGGGGCAAAGCACGACGATGCGGCTCGGGTAGCGCCGCGAAAACGCCTCGACCACCTTGAACTGCAGCGCGGCGTCTTCGGGCGTCGTGTTCAGGCCGAGGTGGAGGACCAGGTTGACCTGCGTGGCCTTGGCGTCGTCGGCCTCCGGCGCGGGCCCCCCGCTGGCGGCCGCGTTGGCCCACAGATCGGCCAGGCTCCTCGCAATGGAGCCGACGGGGACTTCGATTCCGGGAAGAGCGTCAAAAATGGCGGCCATGTTAAGAAAGCTCCAAGCACCAAGCTCCAACATCCAATGAAACACCAATCATCAATCGTGCCGAGTCGGCGGCGGAAGAATTCAAGTTTTTGATAATTGAAGTTTGAACCTTCTCTGGAGCTTGGAGGTTGGTGCTTGGAACTTCCGCGTAGCGCGGTCACGGCTGCCTCCACGCGTGATTTCGTTTTGCCAGGAGCGCGTCCGAACTCGCCGGGCCCCACGAGCCGGCGGCATAGGTGTCGAGGCCCTCGCGCCCGACGCTGCGCCAGTAGTCGAGCACGGGGGTGTAGAGCTTCCACGACGTCTCCGCCTCGTCCCCGCGGATGAAGAGCGTGCCGTCGCCGATCATCGCGTCGAGCACGAGGCGTTCGTAGGCCTCGGGCGTGTTGGAGCCAAACGTGGTCGCGTAACGGAAACTCATCTTCACCGGCTGCGTGCGCGTCTCGAGGCCGGGGATTTTCGTGTTCAGGATCAGGCTCAGGCCCTCGTCGGGCTGGATTTGGAAGGAGAGCGTGTTGGCCGCGAGGTCAAAGCGCCCCCCCTCGGCGAAAAGCGTGCCGGGCGGGCACTTGAAGTTGATGGCGATTTCCGAGACGCGCCGCGCCATCCGCTTGCCCGAGCGCAGGTAGAACGGCACACCCTGCCACCGCCAGTTGTTGATCGACAGGCGAATCGCCGCGTAAGTCTCGGTGGCGGACTGCGCGGCAATGCCCTCCTCGTCCACGTAGCCCTTCACCGTCTTGCCCCCAATCATGCCGCCGGCGTATTGCGCCCGGGCGACGTTGCCTTCCGGACCGATCGTGAGGGGCGAGATGGCCTTCAAGACCTTGACCTTTTCGTCGCGCACCGCCTCGGCCTCGAGCGAGACGGGCGGCTCCATCGCCGTCAGCGCGACGAGCTGCATCATGTGGTTCTGGATCATGTCGCGCAGGCAGCCGCTCTGCTCGTAGTAGCCGCCGCGCGAACCGACGCCGGCCTCCTCCGCCACGGTGATCTGCACGCTGTCGATGAAATTGCGGTTCCAGAGCGGTTCGAAGATCGCGTTGGCGAAACGCTGCACGAGGAGGTCCTGCACCGTCTCCTTCCCGAGGTAGTGGTCGATGCGGAAAACCTGGTGCTCCGCGAACACGGAGCGGATGGTCTCGTTGAGCGCGCGCGCGGAGGCGAGGTCCCGGCCGAACGGTTTTTCGATGATGACCTTCGAGTGATGCGGCCGCCCGGGATGTTTGGCGGCGAGACCGCTCGCCCCGAGGTTGAGCACAATGGGGGCGAACACCGACGGCGGGGTGGAGATGTAGAAGAGCCGCTGCACCTCGCGGCCCAGGCGTTTCTCGATCGCGTCGATGTGCGCCGCGAGCCGGTCGAACGCCGCCCGCTCATCGTAGCCGCCGGCGACATAGCTCGTGTGCGCCGCGATCCGGTCCCAAACCCCGGCGTCGGGTTCGCGCCGCGAGAACTCCTTGATCGCCGCGGCGGCGAGCGTGCGGAATTCCTCGTCGGGGATCGGCTTGCGGCCGTAGCCGACGAGGAAGAAGTCGGCGGGGAGCAGATTGTCGTGGCTCAGGTTGTAGACCGCGGGGATGAGCTTCCGCGCCGTGAGATCGCCCGAGGCGCCAAAGATGACCACCACCGTCGGCGGCGCACCCCGGTGCTTGCTGAGTCCATGCAGAAACGGATGACGCGGAGAGTCGGCCATGGGAGCGGGGGGTTTTCGGCCGGGCCGGGGGGTGAAGCAAGGGAAATGCGGAGGTTCTTGCTGCGCAAAAACCCAAACGAGTTTTCCGCCCCGGGCGGAAAACTTCAGGTCCGGAAATATTTCGAGAAAAGCGGCACGTTCTCGAAGTGCCGGATCTCCGGCGCCGCGGTCGCGCCGGCGGCCGGAAACACCACCTCGACCACGTCGAACCGGAAGGAGTGCGGCCGTTGCCGCAGTTGCGCGAGATAGGCCTCGATCGCCCGGCGGAGCACACGCTTCTTCCGCCAGTCGACCGCGAAGTAGCCCGGCACCAGCGCCCCGGCCGCGCGCGCCTTCACCTCCACGAACACCATCACCTCCGCGTCGCGGCACACGAGGTCGATCTCCTCGCGGCGATCCCGCGGGCTGCGCCAGTTCCGCGCGATAATCGCGAAACTCCGCTCGCGCCGCAGCCACTCCGCGGCCAGCTGCTCGCCCTGCCCGCCTGCATCCACGGCCGTTTTCCACCCCAACAATGTTTTCAGGAAGCGAAGCATCCGATCCGCAGGTCGCGCGGGGCCAAGAAATCCGGGTTGAAAAATTACGCGTTTGCCGAAGCGAATTCTCATTGCGACAGCCTCCGGCCCGCCTGACAATCCCGCAGGTCACAAAACTTTCCCCGCGTCCGCCCATGGCTTCTTCCAACATCGCCGGCACCCTGCGCCGTTCGCTGCTCATCAAGGTCATCTCGAAGCCTGCGCCCAGCCGCGAGGACGTCGCCTCGGTCATTGAGCTCACCTCGTCGAAGGTCGTCGAGGCTTTGCAGGCGCAATCGATGACGTTCTACCTCGTGGAGGGAAACGACATCGTCTTCAAACAGGTGTATTATTCGCCCACCCTGTGGACCGGCGATCCGGCGAAGGAAAAGAAATTCCAGCAGACGGCGGAAAAGCTGCTGGCGCTGAAGATCCCGCTCGGCAAGGGCATCGTCGGCAAGGTGATCGAGACCGGCGAACCGATCTTTTTCCGCAACACTGAAAGCCAGGCGCCGTTCATGCAGTCGCTGGCGCAGACCACCGGGTTCGAGGTGCGATCGATGCTCACCGTCGCGCTCAAGAGCACCATCACCCTCGGCGCGATCCAGGTGCTCAACAAGGAACTGGCCGCCGGCACCGACGGCGAGTTCACCGAGAAGGACCTCGTGCTGCTCCAGGAGGTCGCGGAATATTCGTCGACGCTCATCCACCGCATGGTGGACCCGAAGTTCGTGCCCAACGCGGAGGACACTGCGCGCTTCGTCTCGAAACTCACCGATCTCCCGCTCGTGACCAAGCTCGAGGACATCGAAATCGACGAAAAACTGATCGAGGTCACGGGCGACGCCATCATCCGGCGCGAAGGCATCTTCCCCCACAAGCGGCTGAGCCCGAATTCCGTCGCCGTGCTCATGACCAACCCGCTCGACTA
>JACQWL010000147.1 GCA_016209255.1 Verrucomicrobiota bacterium | reverse complement strand
GTCGGCGGGAAAATTTTCGAGGTCGGATCGACCGAGTATTACGTCCGCGGGCGCGGTTACATCAAATCAATCGCCGATATCGAAAACATTCCGCTCAAGGTCGAGAAGGGCACGCCGGTTTATGTGAAAAACGTCGGCGCGGTGCACCTCGGCCCCGACCTGCGCCGCGGTGTTGCCGAGCTCGACGGCAAGGGCGAAGTCGTCGGTGGCATCGTGGTGATGCGCTACGGTGAGAACGCACTTACCGTGATCGACGGGATCAAAAAGAAGTTGAAGGAGATCGAGTCGTCGCTGCCGACCGGCGTGAAAATCGTTCCGACCTACGACCGAAGCGAACTCATCAAAAACTCGATCGATACCCTGCGCGAAAAGCTGATCGAGGAGAGCATCGTGGTCGCCTTGGTGTGCCTCGTGTTTCTCTGGCACATTCGGTCGGCGCTCGTCGCGATTATTACGCTGCCGATTGCCATCGTGCTTTCGTTCCTGCCGATGCACTGGCTCGGGCTCACGTCGAACATCATGTCGCTCGGCGGCATCGCCATTGCCATCGGCGCGATGGTGGACGCGGCGATCATCATGGTCGAGAACGCACACAAGTTCCTCGAGCATTTCCGCGAGGAGAAGGGGCGTGAGCCGACCGGGGCCGAGCGCGTCGAGGTAATCGTCGCCGCGGCGCAAAGCGTCGGCCGGCCGCTGTTCTTTTCCCTGCTCGTGATCACCGTGAGCTTTGTGCCGGTGTTCTCGCTAACGGGGCAGGAGGGACGGCTCTTCAAGCCGCTCGCGTTCACGAAGACGTTCGCGATGTTCTTCGCCTCGCTGCTCGGTATCACGCTCGTTCCGGTGCTGATGGTGTTGCTCATCCGCGGCAAAATCACGCCGGAGATCAAGAACCCGATCAACCGGCTGCTGATTTGGGTTTACCGGCCCTTCGCGGATTTTGTGCTGCGGTTCCGCTGGCTCACGATCCTCGTCGCGCTGGTGATTCTCGCGGTGACGGTATTTCCGTTCCGGAAAATCGGAAAGGAGTTCATGCCGCCGCTGAACGAAGGCACGATTCTCTTCATGCCCACGGCGGTGCCCGGCATGGCGATCGGCGAAGCGACCCGGATTCTTCAGATCCAGGATCGGCTGCTCCGCGAAATCCCCGAGGTGGAGCGCGTTTTCGGCAAGGCCGGCCAGTCGGAAACGCCGACCGATCCCGCGCCGCTTTCGATGTTCGAGACCGTCATCATGCTCAAGCCGCACGAGCAATGGCGCGCCGGCATGACTTGGGAAAAAATCATCGCCGAAATGAACGCCAAACTGAAGACGCCGGGCATGGCGAATATCTTCTGGATGCCGATCCAAACACGCACGGAGATGCTCACGACCGGCTTCCGCTCCGTGCTTGGGATCAAAGTTTTTGGACCCGATCTCGGCACAATTCAGAACATCGGCGTGCGAATCGAGAAGGCGCTGACAGATTTTCCCGACACGCGCAGCGTCTTCGCCGAGCGCACCACCGGCGGCTATTTCTTGGATTTCGCGGTGAAGCGTGAAGAAGCCGCGCGCTATGGTCTGACCGCCGGCGATGTGAACGACATCATCGAAACTGCCATCGGGGGAAAAACGATTAGCACGACAGTCGAAGGGCGCGAACGTTATCCGATCAGCGTGCGCTACGCGCGCGATTATCGCGAGGATCTCGACGCACTCAAACGTGTGCTCGTGCCCACCCCGAGCGGCGCGCAAGTGCCGATTTCGGCGCTGGCGGAAATTTCTTATCGGACTGGGCCGCCGTCGATCCGCAATGAGAACGGACAGCTCGTGGGCTTCGTGTTCGTCGACGTGACGACGGAGGACATCGACGGCTACGTTCGCCGCGCCGCGGCCCTCGTGAGCGAAAAAGTGACGTTTCCGCCTGGCTACTACATTCAGTGGGCGGGGCAATTCGAGTATCTGAAGAGCGCGGAGAGGCGGCTGGCGGTCGTCGTGCCGTTCACACTGCTGATCATTTTCCTGCTGATTCACCTCAACACGCGCTCAGCCGTGCGCACCGCGATCGTGCTGCTGGCGGTGCCGTTCTCGCTCGTGGGCGCGTTTTGGTTCCTCTACCTTCTTGACTACAATCTCAGCGTCGCCGTGTGGGTCGGGCTCATCGCGCTCGCCGGCCTCGATGCCGAGACCGGCGTCGTGATGCTGCTTTATCTCGATCACGCCTGGGATAAATTTCAAGCGGCCGGCCGGCTGCGAACGCCGGCCGATCTGCACGACGCGATAATCGAGGGCGCGGTGCAGCGCATCCGGCCGAAAATCATGACGGTCGGCGCGATTCTGTTCGGCCTCTTGCCGATCATGTGGTCGCCCACGACACAAGCCGGCGCTGACGTGATGAAACGCATCGCCGCGCCGATGATTGGTGGCGTGATCACCTCGGCGATTCTCGAACTGCTGCTTTATCCAACGATCTACATGCTGTGGCGCCGGCGGCATCTGCCGGAGCCGCGCGGCCCCGATGCGGCGGTGCCCGCCGAAGGTGAGCTGCGTGCTCGATCGCGCGGTCGGAAGTGGTTTGTGATATCGATTCTCGTCGTCGCGCTCGCGGCCGGTGGATATTTCGCGTGGAAGTATGTTGCGCCGGCAGCCGTGTCGAGCGCGGGCGGAGCGCTCGGCACGCCGTTCGCCACACGCACGGTCGACGGACTCACGGTGAACTTCTATCATCCGGCGGGCGGGCTGAAATTTGCGATGAACGACGTCACGATCGAGTTCGTCGATGCGGCGAGCGGCCAGCCGGTGGATGTCGGCACGGTAAAGTTCGATCTCGACATGAACATGCCGGGGATGGTCATGCACTCCGGCAGCACGATCACGCCAACGAGCGAAGCGGGCCGCTACCGTGCGCGAGTGAAGCCCGACATGGCCGGCGACTGGAAGGCAAAATTGAGTTACGACGGCCCGCGGGGTCAGGGCTCGGCGAGCTTTGCGGTGAACGTGGCGCAATAGTCCCTGTCCGCGCTGGTGTGAGCGAAAAAAACGATCGCGTGCTGCAGCAGCAATGGCGCCGTTTTCTGCTTGCGAACGCGGCCACTGCGATTGTGACGAATCTCATCTGGGAGATGACCCAGATGTTCGCCTATCGAGAACTGAAGTCTCAGCCGTGGCTAAACGTTCACGAACACCTGCGGGCTCCGCTGGGACACACCAAAGAAGACGGCGTATCCCTCGCCGTTCATCATCTATCGCAAAGGTCGCGTTGGGGTCCGCGCACATAAGCAAGACGCACGGCAAACCGGGTGGATGAGGCGACGGCGATCACGTCGATTAACTCGTTAAAGTAGGAGTGCCGGCAATTCGTTGAGCGAGTGGATTACCGCATCCGGTTTCCCCGGAAGCCGCTCCGGTCGCTGCCGATAGCGGTTGCACCAGACGACCCGCATCCCGTAGGCCGACGCGGCGTATGCGTCCCAGGCATTCGACGATTGAAAGGCGATCACCCTGGCTGGAATGCCCAGCCGATCCACGGCAAGCTGATATACGCCGGGATGCAGCTTGTAAGCACCGACCACCCCCACCGAGAGAATGGCGTCCAACCCCCCGGTGAGCTTTGCCCCTTCTACGGCGGTCGACAACGTGTGCGGAGTTCCATTCGACACGATCGCCGTAGTCAGCCCGGGTGCTTTGAGCTGACGCAGCACTCCCGGCACTTCAGGATAAGTTTCGAGGTTGAGGTATAGATTCATCAATCGCGCGCGCCGCGCGGGTGATGCCAGGCCCAGCGTTTCCATCGCGTAGTCCCCAGCGCATCGCCGGTGACCTGCCAGAAATCGGCATGGCGATCCTGAAGTGAACGAAGCCAGGTGTATTGCAGTTGCTTGTCGCGCCAGAGAGCCGTCAGAGGCTTCACGTTGTCGCCAAGTTCGTCTTCGCAATGTAACGCGGCGGACGCGAAATCGAAAAGCGTTCCGTAGGCGTCGAACACACAGGCACGAATACCATCGATTTTTATTGGCATGATTTTCCCTTTCGCAACGGAGGACCGATTCGTTGGGCAGGATGATCGACTTGGATGACCCGGTTTGGCGAGGTCGAGAAAGGCGATGAGCCGCAGGATTATTGGCCGACTCGCAGCCAGGTGGAGATGCCGGAGCTTCTGACGCCGGGATGCGGAGTTGGCGACGACTTATCCGTCTTCGCTAATCGTCGATCGCGAACGTCAGGTGCGGTTCGAACCCGTGGAAAATCGCGCGCCGATTCATCAGCGCCAGCCCGTGGTGGACGCGAGTTCGGCGTTGAAACGAGCTCACGGCGTCGCGGTCCTTGCCGGCACCGCCGGACTGGCGCCCGTGAGCGTCTGGTCTCGCATCTGCTGTGCGCGCCTCGCTGAAAAAGCGTCGCGCAACGCCACGTAGGGATCGATCGCGGCGCTCTTCAGGTGGTCATAGGTGCGCATCGCTTCGGGCGATTGATTCACGGCGTCGAGTCCGGCCGCGGTCGCGCGATATTCCCATTCGGAGAGATATTGGGTGGGGGCCAGGAATATCCCGCTGATCGCATCGCCGATCCCGTCGCGCAGGCTGGTGGGACCTACGATCGGCAACACGACGTAGGTGCCGTGACCGGCTCCCCACGTGGTGAACGCCACGCCAAGATCGCTTTCCGACGTTTGCAGTTTCGGAATGTCGTTGGCCACGGCAAGAAATCCCCCGAGCCCGGCGGTTATGTTGACGAGAAACCGACCGGTCTCCTTAAGCGCGGCGCGACCGCGGCCGGAGAGCAGATTGCCGGCGAGACGGGTCGGATAGCCGAGGTTGCGGGAAAAATTACCGATGCCCCGCCGCGCGGGCCGCGGCACCACTTTCACGTATCCGCGCGAGAGCGGCCGCCACGCCACGCGGTAAAACCCGTCGTTGAATTTGAAAACGGCGCGATTGAGTCCCTCCACCCGATCGGGAATCGGCGCCGCAGTAACCGTGGCGGGGTCCTCGTTGAGAATACTATCGGGCACCTGCGCCGAGGCGCGGTGGGTGAGCGCGCCGCCGGCGATGACGAAAAGCAGAACGCCGATCGCGGCGTGGCGGAGAAACACGGCGAGCGGTTTCATTCGCGCTCCTTTTTCGCCGCCGGGATTACAGCCAGCTTATCCTTGAGCAACGCGAGCAACGCCTCGGCGGAGTTTTTTTGAAAATGCGCGTCGAACTGCTGGCGATAATTGCCAACGACACTGACGCCCTCCGCGAGCACGTCGTAAACCTTCCACGATCCATTGATGCGGCCGAGTCGATAAACCACGTTCACCGTGTCGCCTTGATGGACGACCGTGCTCACGATCTCATGGCGGTCGGGTCCGATCGCGCGCGATGCGGTCACAGTGATCACCGGCCGCTCGCTTGCGCTAAGTTGAAGCGCGTAGGTGCGGATAATCAGCCGGCCGACGAGATCGACGGCCTCAGCCTGCTGCACCGGGGTGAGCCGCTGCCAGTTGCGGCCGAAGGCGCGCTGCACAATGACCTCCGTCGAGAAACTCCCGCTCATTCGCGAGCGAATTTCCGGCAGCCGATCCTGGATGGCCGCCGGCGACTGCCCGAGCGCGAGATCGACCACGCCGTTAATCGTGGCGACCAAGGCCGGGGCAGGATCGTCGGCGGCCCGCAGGGGAACACCGGGCAAAGACACGCCGCAGAAACACATGGCGATGAAGCGAAGCGCATGAGGCCGAAGTGGGGGCGTGGGCATGGGGAATGACGGGTTTATTTCTTGTCGACTGAGCCGAACGCGAAGCGCGCGATCACATCCTCGAGATCGACTGACGATTCGGTGTCGATGATGAGCGCGCCGGGCATTAGCGTCGCACCGGAGCCGCCGGGCTTCAGTGAAATGAACTTCTCGCCGATGAGTCCGGAGGATTTGATTGCCGCCACGGAGTCGTCGTCGAGCTTGAGATCCGTCGGCACGCGAAACGAAACGAGCGCCACCATGTCATCGGGTTTCAGCATCACGCGCGTGACATCTCCGATTGCGACGCCGGCGACCCGCACGCTGCTGCCGACCTTCAGGCCGCTCGCGTTGGTGAAACGGGCGGTAAGTTGATACGTGTCCGGAGCCACGAGCCAGCCGCCGCCGATGCGAATCGCGAGGTAGGCCATCGCGGCGAGTCCGGCGAGGACGAAGAGCCCGACGGCGGTTTCAATCTTGCGTGAGTTCATGCGGAGAGCGGAGTGGCGAAGGTGGCAGGGCTGGGAAGATCAACGAGGTTCCAAAGCGCGGCGGGATCCGGCAACCGGGCGAGCGGATAGGAGCGAGCGCTCCAGACGTAGTGCGCCGCCGCATCCGACGCGGCGGCGTCGTTGGCCGGCTGGAGACACGCGGCGATTTGTTCGTGCACGCTGCCGGCGGAGTCCGCCCCGACGGCGAACCCAAAGTGACGCTCGTCCAAAAAATAGATTTCGCTTCGCGCCCGTTGCAGTCTGCTCACGCCCGCGACGGCGGCCTGATAACTCGCGAAACGGCGGAGCCCCAGCTCCGAGCCCGGCCTGCGTCGCTCGGTCGTGCATGTGACGACGACGAATTCGTCGAAGCTCCGGCGCAGCGCAGGCCATTCGGCGAAGAGCGCACTGCGACCGCGCTGGCCGGCGACATCGCTGAGGAGCCCATTCCGATGATGCACGAATTCGAGCAGCTCCGAATCCGTGGCGACCTCGAGATCGGTGGGCGCGCCGACGAATCGGATCCGGCCGCCATCGATCCACGCCACGCGATCGCTGACAAAGAGGGCTTCAGGAATGTCGTGGCACACCATCAGCGCCGTGAAATCGAAGCGCCGGCGGTATTCCGCGATCATCGTGAACACACTGTTCTTGCGCTGGGGATCGAGCCCGGTGGTCGGCTCGTCGAACAGGATCAATTGCGGCTCGGTGATCAGCGCCCGCGCGAGCGCCACGCGCTTCTGCATGCCGCCGGAAATCTCCGCAGGAAACTTTCCCGCGACATCGCCGAGTTCGAGTTGCTCGAACAGCCGATCCACGCGACGCCGTGCCTCGCG
This sequence comes from Verrucomicrobiota bacterium, assembly GCA_016209255.1. GTDB lineage: Bacteria > Verrucomicrobiota > Verrucomicrobiia > Opitutales > Opitutaceae > ER46. The sequence continues at coordinate 7,179 of JACQWL010000147.1, read as the reverse complement.
GCGCGAAATTCGTGAGGTTTCGACGATCGGCAGCGCCACGTTGTCGGCGGCGGACATCGAATCGAAAAGCGCGTTTTGCTGGAAGAGGTAGCTGAGCCGAGTCGAATTCTTTCCGCAGTTCGGACCGATGCAGTGCTGCCCATCGAGCAGGATCTCGCCCCCGTCGTGCCGGTGGATGCCGGCGATGCACTTCAGCAGCACGGATTTCCCGATGCCGCTCTTGCCCATGATCGTGGTGATGCTGCCGCGCTCGACATCCAGATCGATCCCGTCGAGGACGGTGCGGCCGTTGAACGCCTTCTTCACGCCTTTGATTTCGAGGAACGGACGCGACATGATTCAGACGAGGAACGATGTGATGACGTAATCGACAGCGAGCACCGCGATGCTGGAGAGCACGACGGCGCGGGTCGTCGACTGGCTCACGCCGCGCGCGCCCGGTTCCGTGGCTTTGCGATGCGTGTTGTAACCTTCGAACGCACAAATGGCGGTCACGACGAAACCGAACGCGAGCGCCTTATAGAAACCGCCGCAGACGTCGCTGATCGTCACGCCGGAGTAAACGTTCTGCCAGTAGACGCCGGACTCGAGCGAGAGCAGCAGGACGCCGGTCACGTATCCGCCCGCAATGCCGATTACGTCGAATAGCGCGGTGTGCAGCGGAAACACGATCAGTGCCGCGACGAGCCGCGGTCCGACGAGGAAACCGAGCGGTTTCACGCCCATCGTGTCGAGCGCGTCGATCTGTTCGGAATTGCGCTGGATGCCAATTTCGGCCGCGAGCGCCGAGCCCGCCTGGCCGACGATCATGAGCGCCGCGAGCACCGGGCCAAGCTCGCGCACCAAAGTCAACGCGACCGTCGAGCCGAGGATCGACTCCGAGCCGAACTGCGAGAGCGTGTAATATCCCTGCAGGCCCAGCACGAGACCGGTGAACCCGCCGACCGTCGCGATGATCGGCGAGCAGCGCACGCCCATCTCGTAGATCGCGCGAATAATTTTCGCGCCAAGAGCACGCAAGCCGATCAGCGAATAGAGCGCACGCCCAACGAAAAGGGCGAAGTCGCCCCATTCGCGGATAAGCGCGAGGGTATGGCGTCCAGTGACAGCGATCATTGGGAAGCGGGAAGCATCGGCACAGATGTTGGACGACAAAGTCGGCGACTAATTCCCAACGCTCTCACGCTTTCGCGTTTTGGAGCACACTGTAAGTGAAACAAATTCCGATTGAGCGGAAGAAAGTCTTCGGATCGCCGTCATAAGAACCATGCACCCCCCGAATCCATCGGTTTCACAACAGGATGTCGCAGGTCTGGCCTATCGGTTTTGGGAGGAGGCTGGGCGGCCCGACGGCCGCGACCAGGAATTCTGGTTCCTCGCCGAGCAACAGCTCAACGCACTGACGAAGGCCACGGGTTCAACCGTTGCGACCGACAAAAGGCCCGCGCAGGCGCGAGTCCGGCGCAAGCGCCACGACTAAGGCGATTGCCGCGGCGCCGAAGTAGCGCCGATCCGCCGCGTCCGGTCGTCGTGAAGATGAGGATCTGTTTCGTTGGGCCCCGTAACCGGTCCGCAGCCGCGAGCATTTCCAGCAGCGCAGACGGTTCGCGCGCATGTTGACCCGGAGTGGTCAGGCGGGCCCCGAGGCCGTAACGTGACCACCCCATGGCAGCTTTTTCACTCAGCAAGAACGCCCGCGCAGAAATTTGAAATTCATTCGGCAGGTTTCACCGGGCTCAAGGGAAAGCCCAGCCGCGACCAGACCTCGAAGCCGCCGACGAGAGGCCGCACCCGCTGAATGCCGTGCCGCTTGAGACGCAGCGCGACCCGCGCACTGGAAGCCTCGTTCGGACACGTGCAATAGAGGATCACCTCGCGATCCACCGGGATTTCCGCATGGCGACTCGCGATTTCCGATGGAGCCAACCGAATCGCACCCAGAATGGTCTGCGGGTTTCTCTCGAAGTCGCGCGAGTGCCGCAGGTCGACAATCACCATCGCCTCACCCGCTTCCATCCGCTGTTGCAACTCGTCGGGAGTAATGCGGGCCATGCGGAACAAGCGGAGAATATGTCGTCGCCGGAAGTATTTTACGGCCACGAACAGCACCAGCAAACCGACCATGATCGGGGCGAGCCATTTTCCCGGAAGCGCGACGAGACTGATCGCGCGTGCCAATTCAGTTCGAAACAGGTGGCCCAGCCCGAGGAGCGCGGCGGCCCACAAGGCGGCTCCCAAGCCATTCAACAGGATGAATTGCAGCCGCGGCAGGCCCAACACCCCAGCCATCGGAGAGGCGACGACGTTGAGCCATGGGATGAACTTGGACACGAGCAGCGTTCGCCTGCCGTGCCGTCGGAAGGAATCTTCAGTCTGCCCCACGCAGATATCGGGCTCCAAGGACATGCGGCAGACGAATTGGAGCACTTTTCGGCCCCGGTAACGGCCAATCTCATACCAGATCGTGTCGCTCAGAAACGCGCCGGCGGTGGCCAGAAGGAAGACCGAAAGGAAATCGAGGCGGCCCACGCCGGCCATCGCTCCGGCGGTCAGCAGGGCGGGAAACGATGGCAGCGGGAGGCCCATCTGGTCGGCCATCACCAGCGCGAATAAAACCAAGTATGCATACTCGGTCAGAAACTGGCCGGGGTTATTCACGAATAATCGCAGTGGATTGAGGACACGGGAAACCTCGGACTACTCTTTTTCTTTTTCGTGATCGCCGCGAAAAGCCAGCCAGATTGAGCCGACCAATTCCACGGTTCTTAAAACCATCTGAAACGTGGAAGCCTGGCTGGCGACGGGCGTGGCTTGGTGGCGTCGAAATTCTCCCGCCCCGGCCATCTTCGGCGAGCGCGCCCATGTCTTTGGGATCTGGTTGGGTCGAGGTGTTCATATTTGTTCTCTCTGTTTCATTTATTTCTTTTGGTTGCTGGCAGACATTTCGCGCCGGCGAAGCGGGATGCTTCGGGCGAGCCGCCCCGCTTTCAGCGGGTGGCCGCCATGGCAGGCGTCGTCCTGGTTCTGGTTGTTTTCCATTTTTGCAAGCACCACTGATGGGACGGCTGCCTGCCTCAGTTATTCCATCGGTTCCCAAGAAAAGCCGGTGAATCGCTTGATCTTCCGCGTTCAGCCCGGTGGCAGGAATCGGGCGTCACGCATTCCCTGCCGCACAGTGATTCAGCGAGCAGATTTCAGCGCGCGCTTGAGTTATCTGTTAAAAAGATGTCGGCGACATCCTGGCGGAGTCCTCACCGAGGCTGTGAATCTTGTTCTGCAGCCGCTCGTTTCCACGGAGTCCCCTGGGTTGCGGGTCATCGATTTACTCGGATAACCAAGACGCCGCCGCGCTCCCTTTGGTTGATCGCTGTGCGAAATGATTTTTGCAGGGCAATTTTCTTAGAATCTGCTGGACAGCTTGGACGCATGGGTCGATGCATTCACCGGCACTCCGTCCCATGCTCCGGTTTAAACCAGCCCAATCGACGAGTTCATGGCAGGCCCGTTGGTTCGCCGACGAAGTGCAGCCGCACGAGGCGCACTTGCGCCGGTGGCTCGGGGCGAGGTTTCCGTCGCTCAGCGACCGCGACGATTTGGTGCAGGAGAGTATTCTGCGGACGCTGCGCACCCATGCCGTCACACCGATCGGGAACGTGCGTGCGTTTCTCTTCGCGACGGCCCGCAATCTCGCCCTCAATCACCTGCGCCATCGCCGGCACGAACATCCGGAAGGCTTGGGGGAAATCGATCCCCGGGGTGTCTTGGATGAGCAGGCCGACATTCCCGAGTCGGTCGCGCGCCGTCAGGAGATCGAATTGTTGCACGAAGCCCTCCAGTCTTTGCCCGAACGTTGCCGGCAGGTGTTTACCCTGCGCCGGAATCCACGGGCTTTCGCAAAAGGAGATCGCCGCCCGCCTCGGCATTTCCGAAAAAACCGTGGAAAACCAGAGTGTGCTGGCGCTCGCCCGTTGCGTGGAGTTCTTCCGCCGCGAAACGACCTTGCCGGCTAAACCTCACGAGGTGCGCCGTGGCTGATTTCGACGCCGATCGCAATCCGGAGGTCCGCGAGCGCGACGCGGCGCGGTGGGCGCTGCACCTCGAGGGCGGGCTGATACCCGCGGAGGAAACTGAACTGGCCCGCTGGCTCGCCGCCGACCCACGGAACGCGGCGACGCTAGCCGAACATCGGCGGACGTGGGCGCGATTTTCGCCACTGGCGGAACTGGCCGCGGCGAAATCCGCGCCGCCCGACGAGCCCGCAATCCCGGCCCCGCGATCGTGGACGCGGATCTTGCAGTTCGCCGTGCCGGCGACGGCCGCCGCAGCGATCGCCGCGGGCGTTTTTCTGCGCTCGACGGCGCGTCTGCCCGAGACCGCGGCAGCGCCGATGGTGACGGCGGCGCTGCCGGCGCGCTGCGAGCAGCGCCGGCTGGCCGATGGCTCCGTGGTCGAACTCAATCGCGGCGCGGAGCTGACGGAACTGTTCTCAGTGGCAGAGCGCCGCGTGCGGTTGGTGCGGGGCGAGGCGAAGTTCACGGTGGCCAGTGATTCTTCGCGACCCTTCATTGTGATGGCGCAGGGGGTCGAGGTGCGTGCGGTCGGAACCGTGTTCAACGTCCGCTTGAGCCAGACCTCGGCCGAGGTGTTGGTGACGGAAGGGGCGGTGCGCGTGAATCACTCGCCGTGGTCAGCAGCCGGAGCCGCGGGGCCCAGCGTGCTGGTGAGCGTCGGCCAGCAAGTGGTCGTGCCGCACCACGGCGGCGATTTGCCGCCTGTCGCCGCCTTGTCCGCCGCCGACATCGAGCGCCAACTTGCCTGGCAGCCGCGGCTGCTCGAGTTCGACGACGTGCCGCTGGCCGCGATCATCGCGGAGTTCAACCGCCGCAATCCCGTGCGCCTGGTGGTCGCGGACTCCGCACTCGGGGCGTTGCGCATGACCGCCGCACTCCGCTCGGACAACGTGGCCGGCTTCGTCCGCCTGCTCGAAGCAAATTACGGGGTGCGCGTCGAAAAGCGCGCCGAGGCGGAACTGGTGTTGCGACGGAAATAGTCCGGCGTTCGCCGGTCCGCCACGGCGACGTGCCCGATTGGTCGCGTGGGCGCGCGATTTTCTGCAAATTACCTTGGGGGAAAACGCGACGTTGGGGTTCCAATAGGCGACACCCCAACAACCATGACGATATTCCACCAGCTCCACGACAGTTTTCAGCCCGCCCTGTTCGCCGCGCTTTTCAGCTGTCTGACCTGCCTGCCTGCGGCGGCCGAAAGCGCGGCCAAGCATATGTTCGATATTCCCGCGGGCGATGCCCGGCCGATGCTCCGCCAGTTCGCGGCGCAGGCGAAGACGGAAATTTTGTTTCCGGTCGAATCGGTCGAGGGGATCAAGACCAATGCCGTCAAAGGGGAAATGACCGCGCAGCAGGCGATCGAGGGGATGCTCGCCGCCACGGGCCTCTCCGCGGCGCGCGACACCAAAACCGAGGCGATCGCGATCCGCCGCAACGCCGGCCCGCCGCCAAAAAACGGCGTGGCGCGCGTTGATTCGACGCCAGCAGCGCGCGCCGAGACCAATAAGGCGAACGCTGCCGACGAAAAAGCGATCGAACTCACTCCGTTCACGGTCACCGCCGATAAAGATGCAGGCTACCAAGCGACCAACACGCTCGACGGCAGCCGCCTGAACACGCCCCTGCGCGACACGCCCGGGGCGATCAGCGTCTTCACCAAGGACTTTCTCGACGACATTGGCGCCACCAACCTCGAGAGCATCCTGCGCTACGACGTCAACGCTGAAATCGTCGATGACAATTCCGACAACCGGGGCACGGGGCAGGGCGCAGGATCCGGCAGTATCGAAAACGGGATTGAGTGGCGCACGCGTGGATTGGGAGCTTCAACATCCACCAACGGTTTTCGGGCCGCTGGGGCCGACACGGACACGTATAACATCGAGCGCGTCGGCTCGAATCGCGGCCCCAATGCGATCCTCTTCGGCTCAGGCGCGGCGGGCGGCGTGCTGAATTTTCGCACCAAGACCGCGAACGTCTCCCACAACGTGCACACCGCGGAGTTCAGGGTCGGGAGCCATGACGAGCACCGCACGTCCCTCGACGTCAATCGTGTCCTGATCGAGAAAAAGCTGGCCGTGCGCGTCATGGGACTGCTCAGCCATACGGAGGATCAACGCCCGCATGTGTACACGAACAAGAAGGGCGTCACGCTGGCCGCGCAGTATCGGTTTTCCGACGATACGAACGTCAACGTGTCGTTCGATCGGCAGCTCACCGCGGGCATTGGGAGCCAGGCGTGGGGCCCGCTCGATCAGGTGTCGCTGTTTCTGGACGGACTAAAAGCCGGCCAGGTGGTGTGGAACCAAGCTCGGGAGCGCTATGAGACCCGTGACGGCAACGTGGTGGGCGCCGCGTCGGGAGTCGGCAACAAAGCTTCGCGGACGGTGGTGGTTTACGGCCCCGACGGACCAAACGTGCCAGCTGTCCTGTGGGAAGGCATCACCATCGCGGCCAACCGGACGACTCTCGCCACCAACGCCACCCGATATGCCGGGGAGACGTTCACCGTCGCTGACGAAGGGATTGTGCCCTACAACCGGGTCAGCGCCCAGGGCGGGGCAACCTACACCGCTGCCGCCACCAGCAACTTCACGGCGACTTTCAACCATCGGTGGTTCGATCACCTCTACATGGAGCTCGCCTATAATCGAGCCACGCGGCGCAGCGACGCGGCGATGAACAATGCCGCCCAACCCCTCCAGGCCGATCTCAATTACCGGCTGCCGGACGGAGCGCTGAACCCGTATTTTTACGGCAACGGGTATTACTTCATCGGCCCCGAGCAGGGCTTTCGCCACCTGCGCGCCAACGACAACGATACCATTCGCGCCGCGTTTTCCTACGACATCGATTTGGGCAAGCGCTGGGGACACCACCGTTTCGCCGCGATGGGAGAACGATACGAAAACCGGGTGCTGCAATTCCGGGCGCGTGAACAATGGGCCGGTGCGCCCTACGGTGGGCTGCCTGAGGCCAATCAAAATCACGTATACCGGCGGCGCTATTTCAAAATCGATGGCCCATGGGAGAACTACACCCAAGGCTACGGCCACGATCCCTATTATTTGAAGGACACCTATCAATCCGTAAGGGGAGCAGGGACCCTGTC
>JACQWL010000139.1 GCA_016209255.1 Verrucomicrobiota bacterium | reverse complement strand
CGATTGGAGGACGCGAAGTGGTTCAAGGATTTCCGCGTGATGTTCGAACAGATGGAGGACAAGATCGACGCCGTCGCGATCGCGACGCCGGACCACATGCACTTCCCGATCGCGAAGGCCGCGATCGCGCGGAAGAAACATGTCTACGTCGAGAAGCCGATGTGCCGCTGCCTCACCGAAGTGCGGCGCCTACACGCCGCCGCCAAAGCCGCCGGCGTCGTGACCCAGATGGGCAACCAGGGCCGAGCGGCCGAGGGCATCCGCCTCGCCCGCGAGTGGGTGCAGGCCGGCCTGATTGGCGAGGTCCACACGGTGCACACGTGGACGGACCGCCCGCGCACGCCGTGGTTTTACCCGGCCGATTTCGATCCCGATGCGAATCCGAAGGAGACGCCCGTGCCCGAGACGCTCGACTGGGATCTCTGGCTCGGCGTCGCGCCGGCGCGCCCTTATCGGCCGGAATTCGTGCCGTCCTTTTGGCGCGGCTTCACCGACTACGGCACCGGCTCGCTGGGCGACATGGGCTGCCACCAGCTCGACGCGCCGTTCTACGCGCTCGATCTCGGTTCGCCGACGAGCGTCGAGTCGGCCACCACGAAACAATATCCGAAAACATTTCCGGCCTCGACTGCGGTGACGTGGAAATTCCCCGCGCGCGGCGGGCGCGGCCCCGTGGAGATGAAGTGGTTCGACGGCACGATGAAGCCGCCGCTGCCGGTGCCGGGCTTCAAACTTTCTGAGAGCGGCGGCAGCCTCTTCTACGGGACCAGGGGCATCATGAGCGTCACCTCCCACAGCGGCTCGTGCCGCCTGCTGCCCGAGGAGCGCATGCAGGCGATGGCGGGCGCGCTGCCGCCGAAGTCGATCCCGCGCGTCGTCGGTGGTCCGTTCCCCGAATGGGCGGCGGCCATCCGCGGCGGTCCCAAGTGCGGTTCGAATTTCGACTACGCCGCCGGCCTGGCCGAGGTCGTGCTGCTCGGCGTAGCCGCGCAACGCGCCCAGGCCCGCCTCGAGTGGGACGCCGCCGCCGGCCGTTTTCCCAACCGACCGGATTGCGACGTCTTCGTCGGTCCCGGCTACGAATATCGCCCCGGCTGGGGCGTGTAGCCGCTGCGCGATGAGATCAATCCCGATTCTGTTGTTCGGCCTCGCGGCGTCGCTCGTCGGCGCCGAGGCGCCGCGCTTCGAAGCGGACGTGCTCCCGGTGTTCTATCGGCACTGCTTCAGTTGCCACAGCGAAAAACAGGCGAAGCCCAAGGCCGATCTTCGGCTCGATTCGGCGGCCGGGATTGTCGACGCCGGGGTCATTGTTGCGGGCAAGCCGGACTCGAGCGAGCTGCTGCAACGCGTGTCGCTGCCGCCCACGCACGAGGATGCGATGCCGCCATTGAAGGGAGGCGCGCAGCCGCTCTCCGAAGCGGAACGCGCAACGCTGCGCGCCTGGATCGCGGCGGGGGCGAAGATGGACGGTTGGGTGAAATTCGAGCACCGCGACGCTCCGCTCGCCGAGCCCGGCGCGGCCGTGGCGCGCGCAGCAGCGCCCGAGATCTCGCGCCAGGTGGACGCGTTGATCGAGCGCCATCATGCGGCGAAGCACACGCGGCTGAACGCGCCCGTCGGCGACGAGGTGTTTCTGCGCCGGGTGTATCTCGATGTGGTTGGCCGCATCCCGAGCCTTGAGGAGAGCAACCGGTTCCTCGCCTCCGCGCGCGAGGGCCGGCGGGCCCGGCTGATCGACGAACTGCTCGCGAGCGAAGGCTACGTGAGCCACACCTACAACTGGAAGGCGGACCAGCTCCGGCTCAACCCGCGCCTGCTGGCCGGCGGGCAGCCGGGCTGGCTCTACGACGACTGGGTGAAGCACGCGATCCGCTCCGGCCTGCCGCATGACGAGATCGTGCGCCAGCTCATCACGGCCAGCGGCTACCTCTGGGAAAACGGCGCCGCCGGATTCTACCTGCGCGATCTCGGGATGCCGCTGGACCACGCGTCGAACCTGTCGCGGATCTTTCTCGGCACGCGCATGGAGTGCGCCCAGTGCCACGATCACCCGCTCGAACCGGTGACGCAGAAGGATTTTTTCCAGATGGCGGCGTTCACCGCCGGCGTGTCGAATCTCAGCAGTCCGAGCGGCTACTCCAACGACAACGTGAAGCAGTGGCCGGAGCTCAAGGCGCTGCTGGAAGGGATGGGCAAGGACGCCGCGCTACAGGACGGCGTGAGCCGCGCGATCGCGCCGCTGAAGCGGCTCACGCGGGACACGGACAAACCGCTCACATTTCCCGCCACCTACGCCCACGACGTGTCGGCGCGGGGCCGGTCCGTTTCGCCGCGGACGCTCTTCGGCGACGAAGCCTCGATCGTTGATGGCGACCGCCGGCGCGCCTTTGCGGAGTGGCTGACCTCGCCGCGCAATCCGCGCTTCGCGAAAAACGCCGCGAACCGGCTCTGGAAACGCGTCATGGGCGCCGGCCTCATCGAGCCGGTCGACAGCCTCTCCGCGCTGCCGCACCCGAAGCAGCGCGAACTCCTCGACTACCTCACGTCCGCGCTGATCGGCTTCCGCTTCGACGAGCGGGCGTTCCTCGCCGCGCTGCTGAACACGCGGCTCTACCAGAGCGAAGCCGTGCGCGACCGCCCCGAGGCCGGGACGGCGTTCGCGCTGCGCGGGCCGCTGCTGCGGCGACGCTCGGCCGAGCAGATCTGGGACTCGCACCTCGTGCTCCTCGTGCCCGACCTCGATCAGCGCAAAGCCGCGATGCGCCACGAAGAATCGAATTTGAATCCGGCGCGGCTGCGCCGGCTCACCGACATGACCGCCGAGCAAATCATCAGTCGGGCCCGCGACGAAATGGCCTACCGCGCCCGACGCCGCGAATTCACGCTGCGCCTGACCGAACAGAAAAAGGAGATCACCGCCGCCCAGGCCCGCGGCGACGCCGTCGCGGTGCGCCAGTTGCAGGCCAACCACGCCCGCGAGAACCAGAATTTTTTCAGCCCGGAGCTGCTCGCGCTGGAGATGGGCGGCGCCGAGCCGGTGCCGGAAACCGATCCGCGCTGGAAATCGCTGCCGCGCGATTTTCTCCGCGCCTCGGAGATTCCCCTGCCGCTGCCGCTCGGCCACTTCCTGCGCCAGTTCGGCCAATCGGACCGGCGCGAGATCGATGCCTTCAACCGCGACCCCAACACCACGCATGCGCTGGCGCTGATGAACGGCGACCTCGCCGCGCGGATCCTCGCGCCCGATTCCCACCTGCGGCGCCAGCTCGCCGCGGCCGGCGGATCCCGGGATCGGATGACATCGCTCATCTACCGCGCCCTCCTCGTGCGCGCCCCCACCGACGCGGAACTCGCGACCCTGGCGAGCCTCACGGCCTCCAGCCTCACTCCGGAGGACGATACGATTTGGGCGCTGTTGAATTCGCCGGAGTTTCTCTTCCAACACTAGCCGCCCCTTCCCCGCATGAAAACGATCATGACCGACCTGTCCCGCCGCGCGTTCGTGGAGCGCTTCGTCAAAACGTTTCTCGGCGTGAGCCTGCTGTCCGGCCCGCGCGCGCTGCGGGCCGCGGGCGCGCCGCCGCGCGCGCGGGCGACGAGCGTCATCTTTCTCTACCTGCGCGGCGGGCTCTCGCACATCGACACGTTTGATCCCAAGCCGGGCCGCCCCGAGATGGGCGGCGTCAGCGCGATCGGGACGAGCGCGGACGGCGTGCAGGTCTCCGAGTGGTTTCCGCGCATGGCGCGGCAGATGCACCACGTCGCGCTCGTGCGCTCGGTGACCTCGACGCAGGGCATTCACGAGCTCGGAGCCTATTCGGCGCACACGAGCTATTTCATGACGCCCACGATCCGGCACCCGGCGCTCGGCTCGTGGGCGGTGAAGCTTCTCGGCTCCGAGAACCGGCTGCTGCCCGGCAACGTGCTCATCAACGGCAGCCCGCAGCATCCGGGCAGCGGCTATTTTCCCGCGCACCTTGCCCCGCTGCCGATCGTCGATCCGGGCGCAGGTTTGCAGAACTCCACGCTGCCCGCCGCGGTGAGCGAGGCGGACTTCAACCGCCGCGCCGCCCTCGCGCGCGCCCTCGGCAGCCACTTCGTCCAGCAGACGCCTCACCGCGACGCGGCGGCCTATCTCAAAATCCAGCAGGAGGCCGCCGCCCTCATGAAGAGCGAGGACCTCAAGGTCTTCGACATCGCGCGCGAGGACGCGCGGACCCAGGCGGCCTACGGTTCGCACACGTTTGGCAAGGGCTGCCTGCTCGCGCGCCGACTCGTCGAGGCCGGCGTGCGTTTCATCGAGGTGGAGGACGATCAAAACTGGGACACCCACAACGATCAGATCAAAGCCATGCGCCTCATGACGCCGTCGGCGGATCAGACCATGGCTGCGTTGCTCGATGATCTCCACCAGCGCGGCCTGCTCGCGAGCACGCTCGTGGTGATGGCGACGGAGTTCGGCCGCACGCCGCAGATCAGCACCGTCACCGCCGGACGCGGACACCACCCCGGCGTTTTCACGTGGTGGCTCGCCGGCGGCGGCACGAAGGGCGGCTACGTCCACGGCAAGTCCGACGCCATCGGCGAAACCGTCGCGGAAAACCCCGTCACGATGCCCGACCTCAACGCGACGGTGGCGCTGGCCCTCGGCATGGACATCGGCCACGTCGAGCACTCGTCCTCGGGCCGGCCCTTTACGGTGGCCGACAAGGGCCAGCCTGTGACCGCGCTGTTTTCCTGAACACGGCCCAACCCTCCTGCCGACTGCACGCCTCACAAGTCTCACCCCAAGCCAGACGCATGAACTCCCACCCCTCCGTCCGCGCTAACTCGCGCATCGTCGCCGCGCTCGCGTTTCCGTTCTGCCTCGTCGCACAAACACCCCGGACCGGGGCCGCGGCGGACGAAGCCGTCTCGCTCCCCGCGTTCCGCGTCGAGACCAACCGCGACAACGCCTACCTCGCCACCGAGACCACGTCGGGCACGCGCACCGCGGCCAAGCTCCTCGACCTGCCGTTCTCCGTGCAGTCGCTGCCAAGCGAGTTTTTCAACGACTTCATGCTTTTCGATTTCGACGAGCTGAACGGCTTCGTGAGCAACGTGAAGCCCGCCGACGCCGCCGGCGCGGGCAACGGCGGCTCGCGCCTCCGCGGCTTCAGCATGCCGCAATTCCGCAACGGCTTTTCGATCATCCAGCAGCCCGACTCCAACAACGTCGACCGCGTCGAGGTGCTCAAGGGCCCCTCCGCCGGCATCTACGGCGCCACCGCGCCCGGCGGCGTGATCAATTTCATCACGAAAAAACCGAAGGCCCGCCGCGAATCGTCGCTCGATTTCATCGGCGGCGACCACAACTACCAGCGCGTCAACGCCAGCACCACCGGCCCGCTCACCAAGGATCTTTTCTACCGCGTCGACGGCACCTACTACGATTTCAACCGCCCCACTGACTGGTGGTATAACCGCACGCTCGATATCAGCGCCGGCCTCACGTGGAAGCTCACGCCCGACACGACGCTGAGCGCGGAGTTCGCGTTCACGCAGCGCAACGCCAACCCGTTCGTCGTCTTCACCCGCTGGGTCGATCGCAGCAACCGCACGCAGGGCCTCGTCTACACGATCCCGGAGGACCAATACTCCGGCCTCGGCGAGCGGCTCACGCGCTTCAACCAGGCCGGCCCCTACAACCGCTACCAGCGCTACAACAACTCGAGCTACCTCACGTTCCAGCACCGCTTCAACCCGGTGTGGTCCGTGCAGGCCAACCTCTCCCACACCAACCGCCACTTCCGCCGCGCCGGCCCCACCACGCTCGGCAACTGGAGCCTCATCACCAACACGTGGACGGGCACGCGCTCGATGTTCCACCAGCGCTTCAACTACGAGCAGGACGGCGCGCAGGTGGACTTCGCCGGCAAGTTCCGCACCGCCGGCGGGGCCGAGCACCAGTCGCACGTCGGCCTCGATTGGATCTACCTCGGGCAAAAGATGAAATCGTGGCAGCTCACCAACGCCGCCGCGCTCAGCGCCGGCCTGCCCGCGGGCACGAGCCTCGCCGCCTGGCAGCGGCCCGATCCCTACGACAACGCCTTCCTCGTCCGCGTGGGCCAGCCGCTCTTCAACGACTCGTGGCCGATGGTCGATGGCTCCACCAACAATCTCTACACGCAGTCGCTCGGCGCATTCTACAACCACATGATTACGTCGCGCGACGAGCGCCTCGCCGCGATGGCCACCGTCCGCGCCGACCGCTACGACCAGACGCGGCAGCAGCCGCTCAGCGCGCGCGCCACGCTGCGCGAGGCCGACGCCAGCGAGAACTACGTCACCTACAGCGCCGGCGTGAGCTACAAGCTCGCCGGCCAGAAACTCGTCGCCTACGGCAGCTACGGCACCTCGTTCGATCCCAACCCGTCGGTCGACAGCAACACCGGCGACATCTACGGCAACACCGAGGCGCGCGGCGGCGAGGTCGGCTTCAAGGGCATTTTGCTCGGCGGCGGGTTTTCCTACTCGACGGCGGCCTTCACGGTGCGGCAGGAAAACGAGACGACCGCCAACCCCGACAACCCCGGCGGCGCCAACCCCGCGCTCCCCGCGCTCGCCCCCGGCGGCAGCACGCGCTCGCGCGGCATCGGCATCGATGTGAGCGGCCGCGTCACGAAAAACCTCTCGCTCATCGGCAACATGGGCTGGCTCGACGCCCGCACCGTGCAGAACCGCGCCGCGCCCGCGAGCGTCGGCCAGCGCGGGCGATGCCTCGGCCGGGTGATGGTGCGCGGACGCAGGGCGACGGCACGCGCCATCAGGGCGTGGCGTGGGCGAGCACAAAATCCACCAGCTCCTGGCACTCGAAGAACGACGGT
>JACQWL010000142.1 GCA_016209255.1 Verrucomicrobiota bacterium | reverse complement strand
GGATTGGAGGAGCGATGAAGTGGGTGTTCACGTGAAGCGGCTCACCGCAAGCGGTGGCCCTACAGGACCGCACGGACCATTTAATAAGCAGGATGCGCCTCCCCGCCACTACCCGGAAAAGAGCCTTGCCGCGCCATGGCTCCCCACCGCTATGATCGGGCCATGAGCGAACTCAAACGCACACCCTTGCGTGGCTTTCATGCGGCGCATGGCGCACGGCTCGTCGATTTCGCCGGGTGGGAGATGCCCGTCCAATACCGCAGCATCCTCGAAGAGCACAAGGCGGTGCGGCGCACGGCCGGGCTTTTCGACGTGAGCCACATGGGCGAGGTGGATGTCCAGGGCCCCGATGCCGCCAGGTTTTTGAATCACCTCGTCACGAACGATGTGGCGAAGCTCTTCCCGGGCCGCGTGCTTTATTCGCCGATGTGTTACCCGGACGGCGGGGTCGTGGACGATCTTCTCGTTTATCTGCGGGCCGCCGATGACTATTTCCTCTGCATCAACGCTGGCAACATCGACAAGGACCTCGCCTGGATCCGGGAACAGGCGGCGAAATTCAACGTGATCATCACGGATCGCAGCGCCGACTACGGCCTGCTCGCCGTCCAGGGCCCCCGCGCTGCGGAAATCGTGCAGTCGCTCACGGGAGCGAAGCTTGGGCTCGTGAAGTATTACCACTTCACTGAGGCCACGGTCGCGGGTGTCCACTGCATCGCCAGTCGCACCGGCTACACCGGTGAGGACGGTTTCGAACTCTATCACGCGGTGGGCGACGCTGTCGGTCTTGCGGAGGCGTTGCTTGCGGCCGGGGCGCCGCGCGGGCTCGAACTCGCCGGACTCGGCGCGCGCGACAGCCTCCGCTTGGAGGCGGGTTATCCGCTCTACGGCCACGAGATCACGGCGGAAATCTCGCCGCTTACCGCCGGGCTCGGCTGGACCGTCAAGCTCGACAAGGGCGCCGATTTTGTCGGTCGCGCCGCCCTGCTCGCGGAACGAAAAAACGGTGCGCCCAACACGGTCGTGTTTTTCAAGACCGGGGACCGCCGGATTGTGCGCGCTGGCACTCCCGTGCTCGGGGCCGACGGCGCCACGGTCGGTCGGGTCCTGTCCGGCACGCTGTCCCCGATCCTCAATGAAGCGATTGGCTCCGCGCTGGTCGGCACGGGCAGTCTGCCGGGTGAACCGACGGGGAGCGTGGCCCCGCTCGCGGTCGACATCCGGGGCAGCAAACTCAATTTGCAGCTGGTCAAACCGCCGTTCGTCGAACTGAAGAAAAACTGACCAATTGCAGGAGCGTGCCCGCCAGAGGCGGATAAACTTGCACGCGATGGGTTGCCAGTTGAAATCTCCTGCTTCCGCCGTCGCCGAGGTTCCGCCGTCGCCAAGGCTATGGCGGACAAGTCGACGCGACAAGAACCGTCTCCTAACATCCAATCTCATGAGCAACACACCCGCCGATCTTCGTTACGCCAAGACCCACGAATGGCTTAAGCGCGAAGGCGACGGCACCGTCACAGTCGGAATCACGGATTACGCGCAGAATTCGCTTGGCGACATCACCTACGTGCAGGTGCCGAAGGTGGGCGCCAGTTTCAAGGCCGGCGAGACTTTCGGTGTCGTCGAGTCGGTGAAAGCCGCGAGCGACCTCTACGCCCCGGTCGCCGGTACCGTCGTGGCGGTCAACCCGGCGCTCGACGCGGCGCCAGAAACCGTGAATCGCGCTCCGTACGGCGAGGGTTGGATGATGAAGCTTAAACCGTCCGGTCCGGCGTCTAATGATGCGTTGCTTGACGCGCCGGCGTACGCCAAGCTGGTTGGCTGACCGGGTGCCGCCGCCGCAGCGGCCGCGTCGTTGCGCCGCAATCGAGTCACCAGCGCGCAACGATGACCGCTGCGATTCGTCTTCATCCTTACCTCCACTTTCCCAATTTGACACCTTTTCACTTTCACACCGTCCCGCTGGCGCGCATCCTCAAACATCTAATGGCTAGAACCTCCGTTCGTCTGACTCTCGTTGTGCTCCTGTTGGCGGCCGGATGCGCCAAGAAGGAGGAGACTGCTCCCACCGCCGCGTCCCAAGCCGATGCAAGTGGCCGGGGCGGGACGGGAGCGCGGGGTGCCGGCAGTCGGGGCGGCGGGGGCCGCGGCGGCGCCCGCGGAGGAGGCGGGCCATCGCAACCCGTGGAAGTGATCAATCTCATTCGCCGGGATCTCTCCGAATCGCTGAATGTCGTGGGCTCGCTGGCGGCCAACGAGACGGCGACGATCAGACCGGAAATGGCGGGCCTCATTCGCTCGATCCACTTCGACGAGGGGAAACCGGTGAAAAAAGGCGACTTGCTCGTGAAGATCGACGATTCCGAATTGCTCGCGCAGCGGGCCCAGAGCCAGGCCCGCCACGATCTCGCGCAGCTCAACCTCACGCGCGCCGAGAACCTGCGCGAGACCCAGTCGAACACGCAGGCGGATGTCGATCGGGCCCGCAGCGAGTTTGTCGCCGCCCAGGCCGATCTCGCCCTCCTCCGGGTTCGCCTCGAGCGAACCGAAGTCAAGGCCCCGTTTGACGGGGTCACCGCGGGACGGACGATTTCGGTCGGGGATAACGTCAGCTCGTCCGCCGTAATCACGACCATTACCGATCTCAGCCGGCTGAAGGTCGAGTTTCAGGTGCCGGAGCGTTATGTCGCGAAGGTCCGGCCCGGCACGAAGTTTACCGTGAAGTCGACGACGTTCGAATCGGCCAAGCCGGTGCAGGGCGAGGTGTATTTCGTCAATGCGGTGAGCGACCGCAATACGCGGTCAAGTGAAGTGAAGGGCTATCTGACCGATCTGCCGCCGGCGCTCAAGGCCGGCATGTTCGCAACCATCGAACTCACCCTCGAGGTGCGCAAGGGCGCATTAACCGCGCCGGAAGGGGCGATCATGGTCGACCAACGTGGGCCCCAATTGGTCATGGTGAACGACCAGAATGGCGAAAAGGTCGCGGCGTTCGTGCCCGTCAACCTGGGGCTGCGCTCGCGCGGGCTCGTCGAAGTCAGCGGCGTGCGCGGCGAACTGAGCGAAAAGCAAATCATCGTCGCCGCCGGGGTTGGCTCGCTGGCCCTGTTTCCCGGAACGCGGCTCGAACCGCGGCCGTTGCGCGCGGAATTCCGGATCGGAGACTGAACCATGAAACTTTCCGACGTTTCCATCAAGCGGCCGGTCATCTGCCTCGTGGCATCGATCCTGATTGTTTTGATCGGTGGCCTCGCGTTTCGCAAACTGCCGGTGCGCGAGTATCCCAGCACCGACTCGCCGGTCATCTCCATCGACGTGAGCTACCGCGGCGCATCGGCCGAGGTGGTGGAATCGAAGATTGTCGAGGTGATCGAAAAGGAGGTCTCCGCCATCGACGGGCTGCGCGTGCTCCGCTCCTGGTCGTACGAGCAGCGGGGGCGCATCAGCCTCGAATTCAATGTCGACCGGAGCATCGATGAAGCCGCCAATGACGTCCGCGACAAGGTTGCCCGGGTGCGCGGACGCCTGCCGACGGAGGTGGACGATCCGCAGATTTCCAAGGCCGACTCGGAATCCGATCCCGTCGTTTCGCTTTCGTTCAACTCCGAGGGCCACAGTCGCCTCGAGCTCACCGAGCTGGTGGATCGGCTCGCCGTCCAACGCCTGCAGACCATTCCCGGCGTCGCCTCGGTCGAACTGCGCGGCCAGCGCTACGCCATGCGCCTCTGGGTCGACGCGACCAAACTGGCGGCCTACAATCTCACCGTCTCCGACCTGGAGCGGGCGCTGCGCCAGCAAAACGTCGATCTGCCGAGCGGACGCATCGAGTCGCTCGCGCGCGAGTTCCCCGTCCAACTGCGCGGCCGTATGGACGAACCCCACGAATTCGAGAATCTCATCCTCGCGAGCCGCGAGGGTTATCAGGTGAAGTTCAGCGACGTCGGGCGCGTTGAGCTTGGGCCGAGCGACTACCGGACGTTCACTTATTTTCGCGGACGCCAGGCGGTCAGCGTGTCGGTCTTGCGCCAGTCGCAGTCCAATCTGCTCGAAGTGGCCCAGAGTGTGAAAGCGCTCATTCCGGTGCTGCAGGCGGACATGCCCGAGGGCGTGAAGGTGGAGGTCTCTTCCGACTACAGTGTCTTCGTCGACCGCTCGGTGCGGGAGGTTTACAAGACCCTCTGGGAGGCGGCCGTGCTCGTTATCCTGATGATCTTCCTGTTTCTCCGCGACTGGCGGGCGACGCTAATTCCGCTCCTCGCCATCCCGGTGTCGATCATCGGCACGTTTGCGGTCATGAGCTGGCTCGGGTTTACGATCAACACGCTGACCCTGCTCGCGCTCGTGCTCGCGGTTGGCCTGGTGGTGGACGACGCGATCGTGATGCTGGAAAACATATTCCGGCGCATCGAGCTCGGCGAGGCGCCCATCCACGCCGCGATTTTTGGCGCCCGGCAGGTGGCCTTTGCCATCATCTCGACGACGCTGACGCTGGCGGCGGTTTTTCTTCCGGTGGCGTTCCAGTCCGGGCAGACCGGCCGGCTTTTCTTTGAGTTTGGGCTCACGCTGGCGATTTCGGTGACCGTGTCGGCGTTCGTGGCACTGACGCTTTCGCCGATGCTTTGTTCGCGGCTGCTGCGGGCCAAGACGGCCGGTGGCAAGCCCCAGCACGGCTGGTTTTACCGAAAGACCGAACCTCTGTTCGTCGGGCTGAATAACGGCTTCGAATGGGTGCTCCGCGGTGCGCTGCACCTGCGGGCCGCGGTGTTGTTGTTGTCGCTGCTTTTCGCCGTGGCCGGCCCCTACCTTTATACGAAACTCCAGCGCGAACTCACGCCGCTCGAGGATCGCGGCGTTTTCAGCGCCACCTTTATCGGGCCGATGGGCTCCACCCCGGAATACAACGCGATCTATTCGCGGCAGATGGAGCAGATGATCCTCGACCTGCCCGAAATCGACCGGACCTATCATTCGAGCCATGGCACCCGTACTTTCGTTTTTGCGACGCTGAAACCCTGGGAGCAGCGCGAACGCAAGACGCAGGACATCATCGAAGAGGTGCGGCGCAAGCTGCGGCAGGAGATCACCGGCGGGCAGGCCGCCGCTTCGCCCGTCCGCCCGTTTGGCGGCAGCCGTCGCAGCAGCGGTTTCGGCTCGGGGGTGCAGCTCGTGCTGCAAGGCAGCGATTTCGACAAACTGCAGGCCCTCGGCCAGCAAGTGCTCGGCGTCATGCGCGACAATAGCATGTTCCTCGTCCCGCGGGTTGATCCGTCGCCGACGAAACCGCAACTCGACGTGCGCATCGAGCGCGCCAAGGCCGCGGACCTCGGTGTTTCCGTGTCGGATGTGGCGGCGACGCTGGAAACGTTGCTGGGCGGCCGGCGCGTCACCCAATTCCAGCGTGGCAACCAGCAGTACGACGTGCTCGTGCAGGTCGAAGACGCGAACCGCACGCAACCCTCCGATCTCGCACGGCTCTATGTCCGCTCCAGCACGGGAAAGCTCGTCCAACTCAGCAATCTCGTGAACTACGCGGAATCCGTCGTGCCGGAGAGCTTCCCGCACTTCAACCGTCTCCGCTCGGTGACCGTTTCGGCCCAACTCGCGCAGGGCGT
This sequence comes from Verrucomicrobiota bacterium, assembly GCA_016209255.1. Classification (GTDB taxonomy): domain Bacteria; phylum Verrucomicrobiota; class Verrucomicrobiia; order Opitutales; family Opitutaceae; genus ER46. The sequence continues at coordinate 3,310 of JACQWL010000142.1, read as the reverse complement.
CACCATCGGCGATGCGATCGCCTTCCTGGGCACACAGTGCCGCGATATGCTGCCGGCGGGCTACGCCTTCACCTGGGATGGTGAGTCGCGCGAGTTCGTCGAGAGCGCGCAGGACACCTACATGCTGTTCGGCCTGGCACTGTTGTTCACGTTCCTCGTGCTGGCGGCGCAGTTCGAATCGTGGATCCACCCGATTACGATTTTCACCGGCATCATTCTCGCCGTATCCGGAGGCCTGGTCGTGCTGTATTGCACGCGGTTCTTCGGCCCGGCGCTGACCGACAATATTTTCTCCCGCTTCGGTCTCATCATGCTGATCGGCATGGTGGCGAAAAACGGCATCCTCGTGGTGGAATTCGCGAACCAGCTCCAGGTGGCGGGGAAGAATGCCTTCGACGCGGCGTTTGAGGCTTCGACGATCCGGTTCCGGCCGATTCTCATGACGTCGATTGCCACGGTGCTTGGCGCCGTGCCGATCGCGTTCGCTTCCGGCGCCGGGGCGGAAACGCGGAATCCAATGGGGATCGTCGTGGTCGGCGGGCTGTCGATCGCCACGGTCCTCACGCTTTTCGTGGTGCCGATTGTCTATGTCCTCATGGACCGGCTGTGCGTGAAGATGACCGGACATTCCAGCGCCCACGGCCTCGTTCGCGCCGCGGAAATCGATCGCGAGACCGCCAGCGCCGCCGTGCCCGAGCCGGCGCCTTCAAGCTGAGCCCACATTCGGCAGTCCGTCACAGAGAGCACAGAGGCAAACCATGAGTTCACAGAGAGTTGAAATGACGGAATTGGATTTCACGTCGTCACCCTCCGGGTGAGTTCATCCAGAGCCTGCATATGCCCAACAATGTCTCTGTGTTCTCCATCCGCTTCTCTGTGCCCTCTGTGACCTGCCTCAACTGCTGATTCCAGGGCCGATTCTCTGGCGCGGCCGGAATCACCCGCCGTAGCACTCCAGATACTTCAGCCCGGTGCTGGTGTTAAAGAGGACGATGGCTTCGTCGGGGCGGACGGTGCCGGCGGCGAGGAGCGTTTTCAACGCCGCGTAGCAGGCGGCGCCTTCGGGCGCGGGGAAGATGCCCTCGGTCGCGCCGACTTCTTTCGTGCAAGAGATCATCTCTTCATCCGTGACGGCAATCGCGCCGCCGCCGGACGCACGCAAGGCGTCGAGCATGATGAAATCGCCGATGGCCTTTGGCACGCGCAGGCCGGAGGCGCGGGTGTGCGCGCCGACGTGCTCGGCGGCGAATTTCTCACCGCTTTCGAACGCGCGGACGATCGGCTGGCAGCCGGTCGCCTGCACGGTGAACATCCTCGGCCGCTTGGCTCCGATCCAGCCGAGGCGCTCCATCTCGTCGAACGCCTTCCACATGCCGATCAGCCCGGTGCCGCCACCGGTGGGGTAGAGGATCACGTCGGGCAGCGTCCAGTCGAGCTGCTCGGCCAGTTCGTAGCCGAGCGTCTTCTTGCCTTCCGCGCGGTAGGGCTCCTTCAGCGTCGAGACATCGAACCAGCCTTCGGCGGCCTTGCGCTTCGCGACCTCCGCGCCGCAGTCGGTGATGAGGCCGTCGATCAACGTGACGTGCGCGCCCATCTGCTCGCATTCGATGACGTTGGCGCGCGGGGTGTCGCGGGGCATGAAGATGTGCGCTTCCATGCCGGCGCGGGCGGCATAGGCGGCGAGGGCGCCGGCCGCGTTGCCGGCGGAGGGCACGGCGAGTTTCTTCAGGCCAAATTGTCTGGCCATCGACACGGCGGCGGTCATGCCCCGGGCCTTGAAGCTGCCGGTGGGGTTCTGCGCCTCGTCCTTGATGAAAAGTTTTTTCAGGCCGTGCTTCGCGCCGAGCCGCGGCGCGGGGAGGAGGGGCGTCCAGCCTTCGCCGAGCGTAACGATGTCGGCTTCGTTCTTGACCGGCAGCACTTCACGATAGCGCCAAAGGGATTTCACGCGCGTGCGGAGCGCGTCTTTCGTAAACGTCTGTGCCGCGGCGGCGAGGTCGTAGTGCGCGAAAAGCGGTTTGCCGCAGGTCTTGCAGAGATTTTGGGGCACGTGGGCGTCGTGTTCTTTGCCACACGCAGTGCAGGCGAGGTGAGTCAGGTGCATGAATTACGGCCGGTGAACTGCCACGTCGCCGTGTTTCCCGCAATGACAACCCGGGCCAACCTGGAAGAAAAAGCGAGGGCAGATCGCCTGGGAATCACGCGACCAAACGCGACGCCGCGGAGCCGCAACCAAGTGAACCAAGACAGTTTTAGACCGCTAATCCCTGGTCGCCTTCGGCGCCGCCGCAGGCGGGTAAACTCCGCTAATAAAATCTCAGAAACCACCTGCCACCGTCGCGCTTTGGCGATTAGACGAAGCACGCACGCCATCGCCCGCTTTTGATTCCGAATATTAGCGAAGATTAGCGGTTCCAAATGGTTTGTGAAAAATGCACGCAGGAAAACGACATTTTGAGGGCGTCGTCAAGCGACGCCCCTACAAAGATTCTTCGGCCCGTTCTTGTCACCCGCCGGCGTCGCGTGCTCTTTCCGGCGTATCACCGCGCGTCCGACGCGAATCCAGCGTCACGTCCACCATCAGCATCGTTTCCGCCTCCACGCCATACGGACCGCGCAGGGCCGGTTTGCCGTCCGGTCCAATGACGAGGGAGCAGCCGATGCACTTGCGGCCCTGCCACGGGCCGTCGTCGATCCAGCCGACGTTGCTGCAACCGGCAATCCACATCCGGAAGTCGCGCGCCGGCGGGCCGTAATTGTCGAGCCAGAGGCGGCCGTAGGGCTCGCGCCCGTTGTCGTGATCAGCCGGCACTGCCCAGGCGCAGGGCGAGAGGATGATGTCCGCGCCCATCAGGCCGAGAGTGCGGCTCACCACCTGCCCGCGGGCGAAAGCATCGGCGCAGATCATCAGGCCAAACGTGCCCCGTGGCGTGTGCGCCACCGCGAGGCGGTCGCCTTGCGCGTAGAGGTCGTGCGCGATGTCGAGTTCGTTGAGCTTGCGGTGATGGAGCAGCACCGCGCCTTCGGGGCCAATGAGCACGGCGGAGTTGAAGAGCCGCTCGCCCGCGCGCTCCACCAATCCGGCGCAAAGAAACACGGAGTGCCGCTGCGCCGCCGCCTGCAAACGCGCGCACGCCTCGCCGCCGGGAAGCTCATCGGCCAGGGCGGGTGCCGAGCGATGGGTCCAGCCGAGATTCAATGTCTCGGGCTGCATCACGACGTCTGCGCCCGCCGCTCTGGCCGCGGCGACGAAATTCTCGGCGCGCGACAAATTCGATTCCTTCGCCCCGCCGTGCTCGCGCATCTGGAT
>JACQWL010000003.1 GCA_016209255.1 Verrucomicrobiota bacterium | reverse complement strand
TTTTTTTTTTTTGGGGGTTGGGTTGTGTTCTCTCCCCCGGTCTTTTTTCGTTCTGGCGCGCGGCCCCCCCCCCCCCCACGCCCCTACATCTCGACCGCATCGTTACAGCTTCGAAACGCACATCCGCCCTTTTTCATCCCTCCTTTCCCAAATCATCTGCCCTCACCGTGAAAAACAACGCTCTCGCCTTCTTCCCAGTTTGTCTCGCCGCCTTGCTCGCCCTGGCGACCACCATCGCGGCGCAAACCGCCGCGCCCAAGGCCGGGGTCTTCAAGGCCGGCGCTGCGACCAGCAACATCACCCCGCCGATTGGCGCCGGCATTGTCGGCGGCTTCACCACGCCGCCCTCCACCCATATTCACGACGAACTGCACGCCCGCTGCCTCGCGCTCGACGACGGCACCACGCGCCTGGCGTTCGCCGTGGTGGACAGCGTGTCGGTCAACCGCGAGGTGTTTGACGAAGCCAAGCGCCTCATCACCGAGGCCACCGGCTTGCCCGCCGGCCAGATGATGATGTCGGCCACGCACACCCATTCCGCCACCAGCGCGCGCGGGGCGAGTCCGTTCGTGTTGGGCAATCCGCTGGACGAGTACCAGAGCTTTCTCGCCCGGCGCATTGCCGATGGCGTCCGCCGCGCGATCAACAATCTCGAGCCCGCGCGCATCGGCTGGGGCGCGGGCCAGCTGCCGCAGCACGTCTTCAACCGCCGCTGGCTGCTCAAGGACGGCAAGACGGCCGTCAACCCGTTCGGCGGCCAGGATCGCGCGGTGATGAATCCAGGCAGCCGGCCCGATCTGCTCAAACCCGCGGGCCCGACCAATCCCGAGGTGTATTTCTTTTCCGTCCAATCCACCGGCGGCCGGCCGATCGCGCTGCTCACCAACTACTGGCTGCACTACGTGGGCGGCGTCGGCCCGGGCGATATCTCGGCGGATTATTTCGGCGCGTTCGCCGACCGCATCCAGCAACTGCTCGGCGCCGACCGGCAGGACCCGCCGTTTGTCGGCATCCTCGCCAACGGTCCGTGCGGCGACGTGAACAACATCAACTTCACGCCGGGCGCGCCGCCCGCGCCGAAGCATGCCCGCTACGAAAAAATTCGTCTCGTCGCCAACGATCTCGCGCAGGAGGTGCTGCGCGTTCACCGGACCGTGCAACATCGCGACTGGGTGGAGCTGAAGGCCGCGAAAACGGAACTGGAATTGAAGATGCGCCACCCCACGCCCGAGATGGTGGAGCGCGCCCGCCAGGCTCTCGCCCGCCCCGCCACCGCCTCTCCGGTTCACCGCCTCGAGCTGAATTACGCCCAGCGCACGCTGGCCGCGAAGGATTGGCCGGAAAAGATCAGCATCGTGCTGCAGGCTTTCCGGATCGGCGGGCTGGGCATCGCGGCGGTTCCGTTCGAGACCTTCACCGAAACGGGCCTGGAGATCAAAGCGAAGAGCCCGTTCCAGGACACCTTCACGATCGAGCTGGCCAACGGCGGCTACGGTTACCTGCCCACGCCGGAGCAGCACGAGCTGGGCGGTTACGAAACCTGGCTTGGCACCAACCGGGTCGAGAAGGAGGCCTCGCGCAAGATCGTCGCGAAGCTCATGGAACTCTTCGCGCAGGTGAAGTGACGGGGCGGGTGGCGCGGAGAGAGCGGGGCCCCTGCCATCAACCGATCGGACAAGCCATTTTTCTGACTCTATTTTTCTGACCGGGTCGTTAATAGTGGTATCGTTCAAGTCAGAAAAATGGGGTCAGAAAAATGAAAAGATCATCGTTTGAATCGCTCCAATCCCGCCTGTTTGTTTCGGCCCCCGAGCAACACTCATGAACACGAAAACCATTACCCACGCAACTCGGGGTTCCCGCCCGAGACTTCAAGGCGAAGAGCGAGGGCTGGCGGTCCCACTACTGGAAGCCGCTCAAGCGTTACCTCGCCGAGGGGAAGTGACTTCGCGCCAGGCCCGACCGGGGCAGGTCGACCCGTCGAAGCCGCTGAACGGGCGCGCCCGCGGGGAAAAAAACGCCGCGGCGGAAGATTTTCTCGCCGACGCCCCCGTGCCCGCAGCGCTGGCGGAGCTGCTGGCGGAACGCAATCGACAGCGCCTGGGGGAATATGCGGAACGAAGGTGCACCACAGGCTGGTCGAACCGTTCGGGTAAGTAATTGCGCGCCGCACTCTGGCCGTGGATAATAACGCACATGGCGGCGACGCATTTTCCAGCGAAAGTCGGTTCCGAGCGGAGGCAGGTTTCGTGTTATTGGGCCAAGCCGCCAGCGGATGCCGAAATCAACGTGCTCAAAGCGTGGCGTGGCGGCGCGAGCGCCCGCGGACAGGACGCATCGGAATTGGCGCGACTGGCGGCGTTGAAGTGGGAGATAGCCTGCGAGCTGGGCATTGTGGCGTCGTCGGTCGCCGAGTTTGCGGAGGCGATACGAGCCAACCCGAAAGCTGAAATCACCGGAATGCTTCTGGCCGAAGCGAGGTGGTTCGAGCCCGGACTGCTCGGCGTCTGCCTCTTTCATCGCACTTGGGCGGGCAATGTGTTTTTGGATTTTCTGGCGGCGCACCCCGAGGCCAAAGGGCAGATTGGAGGACTTGGCGTTGGGCTGCTGTATCACCTTTGCGGGATCTCCTGCCACCTGCATGCGCTGCTGCTGTGGGGAGAAACGGCCGCCGGCTCGAGCGGGTTCTACGAGCGGGCGTTCCGCTTCGAAAACGTCCGCGACCAACTATTGGTGCCGCTCGAACAACAGGAGGCGTTTTGTCGTCGGATGGAGAACACGTGGCGTGGCGAACGTTGACAAGGCATTCGATCGGGATTTCTTTTTGCCCATGGCCGGCAAGACTTTTCAAGAAATGACGCTCGACGAGATTTTCGAATTCGAGAAAACCCATTCGTTCAACATTGGCCACAGCGGCGTGACGGAGGAAGGCTTCAAGCGGCACCAAGCGAAGCTGGCGCCAGCTGCACGGCCACCGGTGAGGCGCTCAAAGCGCCGGACAACGAAGTCGCTGGTCGCCGCACGCTGAACCAGCACACTACAAATCATCGCCAGCAAGATCTGTTAGATGGGTTCGTAGTCGAGATATGGTCCGAGCCACTTTTCGGTTTCGGCGAACGATTTTTTTTTCCGCGCGGCGTAGTCTTCGACTTGGTCTTTGCCGATTTTTCCGACCGCGAAATACTTCGAATCGGGGTCGTTGAAATACATCCCGCTCACGCTGCTGGCCGGACTCATCGCGCAGCTCTCGGTGAGCGTGATGCCGGTCGCGGCCTCGGCGCCAAGGAGACGGAAGAGCGTGGGCTTCTCCGTGTGGTCGGGGCAGGCGGGATAGCCGGGCGCGGGGCGGATGCCGCGGTATTTTTCGCGGATGATGTCCTTCATCTCCAGGTTCTCGGTCCGGCCATAGCCGCAGAAATCGCGCGCGCGCTTGTGCATCAGTTCGGCCAGCGCCTCGGCGAGACGGTCGCCGAGGGCCTGCGCCATGATGGCGTTGTAGTCGTCGTGTTTTTCCCGGAACCCGGCGGCAAATTGCTCCACGCCGTGGCCGGCGGTGACGGCGAAGCCGCCGACGTAGTCCAGCCGGCCGCTGTCCTTCGGTGCGACGAAATCGGCGAGGCAATGGTTGAACTGGTCGATCGGTTTCTCGAGTTGTTGGCGAAGATGATGGAAATGTCCGATGACGCGGCTGCGCGATTCGTCGGCGTAAACCTCGATGCTGTCGCCCTCGGCGTTTGCCGGCCAGAAAGCGATGACGGCTTTCGCGGTGTAGCGTTTTTCGGCCACGATACGGGCGAGGAGGCTTTCGGCATCGTGGAAAAGCTTGGTCGCCTCCACGCCGACGACCGCATCGGTGAGTATATCGGGATAGCGGCCGTGCAGTTCCCATGCGCTGAAAAACGGACCCCAGTCGATATACGGCACGATCTCCTCAAGCGGCACGGGATCGAATACCCGCGGTCCGAAAAACTCCGGGCGCGGGATGTCGACGGCGGCCCAGTCGAAGGTTTGTTTGCGTGCGCGGGCCCCGGCGAGGGAAAGGAGCGGGCGCTTGTTGCGGCGGGCGGCGAATTCTTCGCGCTGACGGTCCTGCTTCGCCACGATGTCGACCAGGTACGCGGGTTTTTGCCCGGCCGAGAGAAGAGCGCTGACGACGTTGACGACCCGCGAGGCGTCGAGCACGTGGACGACACCGTGCGCATACTCGGGCGCGATCCGCACCGCGGTGTGGGCGGGGCTCGTCGTGGCGCCACCGATGAGGAGCGGTACGGTGAAGCCCTGGCGCGTCATCTCTTTCGCGACGTGGACCATCTCGTCGAGCGACGGCGTGATGAGGCCCGACAGTCCGATCACATCGACCTGCTTCTCGCGCGCGGTGGCGAGGATCTTGGCGGCGGGCACCATGACGCCGAGATCGGTGACCTCGTAGTTGTTGCAGGCGAGGACGACCCCGACGATGTTCTTGCCGATGTCGTGGACGTCGCCCTTGACGGTGGCGAGGAGGATGCGGCCGGCCGCGTCGGCGTCTCTTACGGCGACGGAACGGGCACCTTCACTTGCACCTGCTTTTCCTGCTGTTCCTTCTGCTTGCGGGTCTGGCCGGCTTTCCTGAGGGCGTTCAGGGTTGCTTCGTCCAAGAGGCGAAAGCGCTCCAACGCGCGCGCCCGTCGGGGAAAATCCGTCCCGAACTGCTTTGAGATCAAGGTCGGTGCGGTCTCGGTTTTCATGGAAGTAAGCTTCGGCCGCGTCCTGGCCCTTTTCAACCAGTTTCTCGGCCGACTCCGGCAAGCGTTCACGCAGCCAGCCCAAGTCACGTTTGACCGGGAACTCGAAATTCGTGTTGTCCCAGACGCCGATGTCGTCGTCCCCGTCCAGAATGTCCTCGGCTAGCGCGAGGACGGTGCGCGGTGCTTGGAAGTGCCCGCCTGCCGCCCGCATGAGAGGCACGATTCGGCCGGTTTCTTCCGTAGCCCGACGCAGGATGTTGCGCACGGCGTTTTCCCAGGGGCAGAAGACGAAACGAACCCGAACAAAGTGGCCGTGCGCGAGGGCGGCTTGGATCTGTCCGCGGCTGCGGGATGCGTTCTGGAGCGTGCCATCCATGAGCAGATCGGCGGCGCGCTCGACCTCGGCCGTCCGCGTCGCGGTGGTCTTGCCGCTGCCTTGGCCGCCAGCGTTGAAAGCGATTAGGCTATCGGGGGGGAGCGTTTCGAGTTTCCGCCTATACATCCAGTCGATGAATCCGCCCGCCGGCCCAAGGGTGGCCACGCTCCAGCGCTGGCGGCTTTCGCGGCTGGCGGCATAGTCGGGGCTCAGCTCCTGCGCGCTGTTGCGGTCGAGCACGTTGGCGAAAGACCGCTCGTAGCGTTTGGCGTTGCCGTCCAGATCGGCGGCGAGTTCGGCGGCGAACTTTCTTTCGATGGCGCGCTCTTCGGCCGTCAATCCGGGATACGGCCAGTAGGTGAAGCCTTCGACCAGCGTGAGGGAGCCGGCGTGCAGTTGTTCGGCAAGGAGGCGAAGTTCGCGGATGCGCCGGTTGCGCTTTTTTTCCTCCTCCATGAACGGCGTGAGAAAGGCGACGGATTTTTTCATCACGCGCGCGGACTTCACCACCTGCGGGAGAAACATCTTTCCGGCGCCGAAGAGATCGCCGACCACGCGCATGCC
>JACQWL010000151.1 GCA_016209255.1 Verrucomicrobiota bacterium | reverse complement strand
TCATCGCCGACGAGGGCTCGAGCGTGCATTACATAGAAGGTTGTACGGCCCCCTCTTGGAGCGCCGACGCCCTTCACTCCGCCGTCGTCGAGCTCATCGCCAAGCCCGGCGCGCACATCCGCTACACGACGATCCAGAACTGGGCGAACAACGTCTTCAACCTCGTCACCAAGCGCGGCGTCGCGCACGAGGAGGCCGAAATTAAGTGGATCGACTGCAACATCGGCAGCCGCCTCACGATGAAGTATCCCGGCGTCGTCCTGAAGGGCCGCAAGGCCCGCGGCGAAGTCATTTCCATCGCGCTGGCCAACGACGGCCAGCATCAGGACACCGGCGCCAAGATGGTCCACGCCGCCGACGAGACGACCTCCAACATCGTGGCCAAGTCCATTTCGGTCGGGCAGGGCCGGAGCACCTACCGCGGCCTCGTCCATATTCCGAAACACCTCAAGGGGTGCAAAAACAACACCGAGTGCGACGCGCTGCTGATCAACACCAACAGCCGCACCGACACCTATCCCGCCATCTCCATCCGCGGCGACCGCAACTACGTGCAGCACGAGGCCAGCGTCTCGAAGGTGAACGAGGAGATGATCTTTTACATGCAGCAGCGCGGCCTCACCGAGGGCCAGGCGATGAGCCTGGCCGTGAACGGTTTCATCAACGACCTCGCCCGCCAGTTCCCGATGGAGTACTCCGTCGAGCTCAAGCGGCTGATCGACCTCGAAATGGAAGGCAGCGTCGGCTAGCGCCAGCATCGTGCTCTTGCTCGTAATCGTGCTCTTTTAAACGCTCCGAGCACGAGTAAGAGCACGAGCACGATTACGATTCAAATATGTCAACTTTGACTGAGTCCACGTCCGTCATCGGCGCCTTCACGCCCGAAATCTTCGCGGCCCACCTTGGGCCGCAGGAGGCCGCCCCCGCCTGGTGGCTCGGCCGCAAGCGGGCCGCCTACGAGAAATTCGCGTCGTTCCCGCTCCCGAAGCGCACCGACGAGTCCTGGCGCTTCAGCGGCATCGGCACCCTGACCCTCGACGGTTTTCGGGTGCAGCCCGCGGTCGCCAACGGGCTTTCCATTGACGCCCCGTTTGGCCCGCCGGCACTCACCTTTGTCAATAACGCCATCGCCGCCCGCACGGCATCGCCCCCCGAGCTCGCCACCCGGGGCGTGATCGTCACCACGCTGGCCGATGCCGCCGTGAGGCACGCCGGCCTGCTGCGGGCGCACTTCATGGCCCAGCCGCAGAAGCTCGGGTCCGAGAAATTCGCCTCGCTCCACACCGCATTCATGCACGACGGCGCGTTCATCTACATCCCGCGCGGGGTCGAGGTGAGTGCCCCGCTTGTCGTCACCCACGCCGCCACCGGCGACGGCACGGCCGTCTTTCCGCACACACTCGTCATCGCCGAGGAAAACTCGAAGGTCACCGTCGTCGACTACTTCCTCTCCGCCGATGAGGAGCCCCTCCCCCACTTCGCATGCGGCGCCAACGATCTCTACGCCGGCCATGGCGCGCAACTCACCTACATCGGCGCGCAGCATTGGTCGGTCGACACGCTCTCCTTCCAATTCAACTCCACCGTGGTCCGGCGCGACGCGCGCGTGCAGTCGCTCAACCTGCATCTCGGCGGACGCCAGGCCCGGCACGAGTCGCTCTCGCAGCTCCAGGCGCCCGGCGCGTTTTCCGAGATGCTGGCGCTCACCGTCGCCGACGGCGCGCAGGAGTTCGACCAACGCACGCTGCAAATCCACCAGGCGCCGAACACCAAGTCCGATCTCCTTTACAAGAACGCACTCCGCGATCGGGCGCGGACGATTTTCTCCGGCCTCATCATCGTCGATCCCGACGCCCAGAAAACCGACGCCTACCAGAGCAACCGCAACCTGATGCTCAGCGAGGAAGCCGAGGCCAACTCCCTTCCCGGCCTCGAAATCCAGGCCAACGACGTCCGCTGCACGCACGGCGCCACCAGCAGCCGGATCGATCCCGAACAGGAATTTTATCTCCAGTCGCGCGGCATCAGCAAGGAAGCCGCCGACGAGCTCCTCACCTTCGGTTTCTTCGAGGAAGTCCTGAACCGCCTCGCCAGCCACGAACTCCACGCCGCGCTCAGCGGCTTGATTCAAACGCGATTTTAGAGGTGATTTTGGCCCACGAAACGCCCAGAACACACCGATGAAACGCCTGTTTCCGTGTCTTTCGTGTGTTCCATGGGCGCATAAACCATGAACCGCGAACGCACCCTCTCCCGCGACGTTGTCGCCACGCAGATTCCCTCGGGCGACAAGCAGACGCTGCCCGCCCAATCGCGCGTCTTCATTCACCAGACGCTCGGCGGCGCCTACACCGTGCAGACCGACTTCGGCCTCTTCCGTATCGACGGCAAGGATGTCGACGCGATCGGTGAGCAGGTGGCCGACACCAGCGTGGCCGCCGCGACCCTCTCCGACGGCGCGCCCGATCCCGAGGCGATCTGGGCCCAGCTCCGCCAGGTCTTCGATCCGGAAATCCCGGTCAACATCGTCGACCTCGGCCTCGTTTACTCGATGGACGTCGCGAAGCTCGAAGACCAGACGCCGGCCGGCTATCGCGTGAACGTCGCCATGACGCTCACCGCGCCCGGCTGCGGCATGGGCCCCGCGATCGCCGAAGATGCGAAGTCGAAAATCCTCCTCGTCCCCGGCGTCGGCGATGCCGACGTCCGCATCACGTGGGATCCGCCTTGGAATCAGCAGATGATTTCCGAGGAGGGAAAGATGAAGCTCGGGCTGATCTGAGCCGGCTGCGCCGCCCTGGGTTTTGTGCGCCACAGTTTCGGAGGCCTTGGAAATTTCTTGCCCGCTTCTCGCCGGCACCGGACATTTTTCGCCCCATGGATGAACCGCCGACCGATCGCGCGTTTTGGGACAGCCGGTATTTGTCCGGCCGGACGCCTTGGGACCAGGGCGGTGTCCCCGCCGCACTTGCCCGCTATCTCGCCGCGCATCCCGGCCGTGGCGCCCGCGTGCTGATTCCCGGCTGCGGCGCGGGCCGGGAAATCGCCGCGTTCGCGGCCGGCGGGTACGCCGTCACCGCGATCGATTTCAGTCCGCCAGCGGTCGCCCAGGCGCGCGTTCGGGTCGGGCCCGCACTGGCCGGGCACGTGCTCGAGGGCGATTTCTTCGCCTGCAGTTTCGACTCGACGCCATTCGATCTGGTTTACGAACGCACGTTTCTTTGCGCACTGCCCTCCGACCGGTGGCCGAGAATCGCCGAACGGACGGCAGCGCTCTTGAAACCCGGCGGCACGCTCGCCGGTCTCTATTTTTTCGGCGACAAGGACGACGGCCCGCCGTTCGGACTCGCGCCCGATGAAGCGGCCCGGCTCTTCGACCCAGACTTCGACCTCGTCGTGGATGAACCGGTGCCCCCCGCCGAGTCGCTCCCCCTCTTTGCCGCCCGCGAACGGTGGCAGGAGCGCCGTCGCCGTTGAGGGGCAAACTCCGCTCTCGATTCGCAGTTCCGAACCCGGCCGCGAGCCGGGCATTTTCTGATGGGTAGTGTAACGTAATACGTGACACTTTTTCCGCGCCCATTTTGATGCCACCGCGCGGGCACATGCGTCTGGGAAATCCACTATACGTCGCGGGGAAGATGAATTATGATGCACGGCAAGCGCTCTCTGCCCCCGATCCGCGGCCAATTCAATCTCTCCTCCCGTTCATGCCTTCGGTCATCCGCTTGTCCGCCATTCTGAGCGCCCTCCTGTTGACGCCGGCCGCGGCGCCGGCGCAGGACAACACCGGCGCCATCGCCGGCCGCGTTATCGACGCTGCGACCCAAGCACATCTGGCAGGCGCGGCGGTCATCTTGGTCGGCCCCGGCACGATCACGACCGTCGAGCGGGATGGTACGTTCGACTTCCGCGGCATCCCGGCCGGGAACTGGTCCCTCAACGTCAGCTACGTCGGCTACATCGACCAGTCGCTCGGCGTCACCGTCACCGCCGGCCAGACGGCGCGGCTCGAAGCGGCCCTCACACCGGAAATCGTCCAGCTTCAGGCGATGCGCGTCGAGGGCGCACGCGAAGGCCAGGCTCGCTCCATCAACCAGCAGCGCTCCGCCACAAATCTGAAAAACATCGTCGCCGCCGACACGATCGGCACCTTTCCCGACGTCAACGCTGCCGAGGCGCTCAAGCGGTTGCCCGGCATCTCGACCGTCCGGCAGCGCGGTGAGGATCGCGATATCACGATCCGCGGCGCCGCTCCCAACCTGAACGCGATCACCATCGACGGCGTCAGCGTCCTTTCCAATCAGGTGGACGGCCGCACCGTTTCGCTCGACGTCTATCCCGCCGAGCAACTGGCCGGCGTCGAAATCACCAAGTCTGCCCTGCCCGATCAGGACGGCGACTCGATCGGAGGCGTGATCAACCTGCGCACCAAAAGCGCTTTCGACGCCCGCGGGCGCATCGTCGCGGCCAACGCTTTTTGGCACTACAACGACCTCGCCGCGCAATCGAGCTACCGCACCGGACTTAATTTTTCGAACGTGGTGGGTGCCAAGGGCGAATGGGGCGTGCAGTTCTCCGCCAGCCGTGCCCAGCGCAAGGCGCTGGAGGAAACGGCGGAGCCCGCCGGCTGGGCCGTGCGATCCGGCGCGGCGGCCAACGGCGCCTACGCGGGTTATGCGCCGAACAACCTTTCGTTCACCTACGTCGACATCAAGCGCGAGCGCACGGGCGGCAGCTTCTCGCTCGAGCGCAAGGCCGACTCCTCCGCGCTGCTCTACCTGCGTGCGTCGCACAACGAGTTCATCGAACGCAACGCCCGGCCCCGCCTCGTCGTGCAGAACGCCGGGGCGATCAGCGCCGCCTCGCCCGTCACCGTCGCCGACGGGCGGCTGATCGCGTTTACGTCCGCCACCGTCCGCGGTCAGCGCGTGGTCAATCCCCGCCAGTTCACCGACACCGGCTCGAGCGTCGCCCTCGGCGGCCGCACCCGGATCGACGACTGGAAGCTCGAACTCGCCGGGGCACTCGCCCGCGGCGCCAACCGCCAGGATTCCGTGACCGGCCAGTGGCAGACCGCCGCAAACACCACCGCGAGCTTCGATCTCACCGACAGCGAGCGCCCCGTCATCACGCGCGTCGCAGGTGTCGATCTCAATGACGCCGCCGCTTATGCGTTCAACCAGTTGCAGGTGCAGGACCGCCGGCTCCGCAATCTGGAATACTCGGTCAAGGGGGACGCCAGCCGCGAGCTCACGGGCGGAGGAAATCCGCTGAAACTCAGCACCGGATTCAAGTTCCGCTGGAGTCCGAAAAAATGGGACCAGGAGAATCAGCAGTACAACACGCTCGCGGCAGGCACCCTCGCGCTGAACGACGCGCGGATGGGCGGCGCCTCCGAGGTGAAGTCCGGCTTCCTCGGCGGCCTGATGACCTTCGGCCCGAGCGTGGCGCCGTATTCGTTCTACGATTTCGCCAAAGCCAACCGCAGTCTCTTCGTGCCCAACGCCGGTACGACGCTGCAAAACACCCTTGCCGCCGACTACTACGTGAGCGAGGGCATTGGCGCGGGCTACGTCATGGGAGAGTGGACACGCCGGACGTTCACCGCGCTCGGCGGCGTGCGTTACGAGCGCACGACAACGGAGAGCAAGGGCTACCGTCAGAACACCGGGCTCGCGACCGCCGACCCCGCCCGCTACACTTGGGTGCGCCATGACTCGGCCTACGACGATCTGCTGCCAGGCATCCACCTGCGTTACGCGCCCAGAAAGAAACTGGTGCTGCGCGCTTCATGGAACAACACGCTGGCGCGGCCGCAAACGAACCGCCTCTCCCCGTCGCTCAACGTCACGACACCGGCGACGCCGAGCGCGGCCGACCCGGTGATGGTCAGCGGCGGCAACCCGGAGCTGAGGCCAACCACTTCGGTCAACGTGGATTTCTCGGCGGAGTATTACCTCAAGGCCATCGGTCTGCTCTCGGCCGGCTACTTCCGCAAAAACATCGACGGCCCCGTCTACCGGCGCACCTACGACGGCGCCTACGAGGGCAGTCCCGCGCGCCTCACGGTGTTCGACAACGCCGGCAAGGCCCGCGTCTCCGGCACCGAGTTCACGTATCAGCACCAGCTCGGCTTTTTGCCCGGCCCGTTCGATGGGCTCGGCATCTACGCGAATTACACGCTGGTCGGTTCGGAGGTCACGCTGACCGAGCCCGGTCGCGCGGGCGAAAAGCTGCCGCTGTTCCACCAGTCCCGTCAGCTCGGCAATCTCGCGCTCACCTACCAGAAACAGGGCGTGTTTGTCCGCCTGGCGTACAATTGGCGCGGCGACTATCTGCAGGCGCTCGCCACGGCCGGACTCGACCAGTATGCGCGCGGCTTCCAGAGCTACGACCTGCTCGCCAGCTACAAAATCAAACCGCGGTGGACGGTGAAATTCGAGGCGACGAACCTCGATGCCGCGCCCGAGCAGCAATACGCCGGCGCGTCGCAGCGCAGTATCTACCATGGCGACACCGGCCGCAGCTACGCCCTTGGCGTCATCTGGAATTATTGAGGATGTCCGCTTCCCCTCACCCATCGACTCGCCGCCGGTTTCTCCGGCACTGCGCGATCGGCGGCGCGGCGCTTGCCTCGCTGTCCGCCAGCCGCACGCTGGCCGCTGCACCCTCAAGTCCGCGCCCGCGTCCCCGTTTGCTTACACTCCGCCACACCACCCTGCCCGACCCAGACGGCCATCACGCTGCCCTCCGGCTCAAGGGCGACTGGCTGCTCGTCGGCATCGGCGACGACCAGCACGTCGGGCTCGGCGAGATCAGCCACAACGGTGATGACCCTGCGTGCCTCCGCCGTGTCCGCGAACTCTTCGAAGCACACATCGCCGGCGCCCCCGGCGGGTTCGAACTCAATCTGGCGGCCATCACCGCGCTGGACGGAGGCGTCTTCGCGACGGCCCCCGATTTCATCACGGCCACCGCCATCTCCGGTCTCAACCAGGCGCTGCTCGATCTGGTCGCGCAGCGTGCGGGCGTTCCCGTCTGGAGGCTCTTTCGTCCGGAGGGCGCGCCAGTTCGCGCGGAGGTCCCGTGTTACTTCACGCTGAATCGCGTCCTCCGGGCGAGGGCGATTCCTGATTTCCTCCGCGCGGTCGAGTCCGCCCGGGCGCTCGGCGTCGAAGCGATAAAGCTCACGCCTTTCGAGGCGGTCACGCGCGACGGCGACCAGCTCGCGCAGGCCGCAGAAGGCTTCGCGCGGCTCGCGGCCGTGCGAAAGGAATTCCCACGGCTCTCGCTGCGGGTGGATTGCCACGAGAGATTCACGCCCGCCGCCGCCGCCGCCCTCCTGCCGCGTTTCGCGGCCCTCGGGCTCGACTGGCTGGAAGAACCGTGCCCGCCGGGTCCGGCGCTCGGGAACTTGCGCGCCCAGTCGAAGCTGCCTCTCGCCGTGGGAGAACTTTTCTTTGGCGAAGACCGCTTTCGCGAACTGCTCGAGTCCGGCTGGGCCGATGTCATCATGCCCGATCCGAAGCACGTTGGCGGCTTCAGCGCGCTCGTGCGTGTGTGCCGCATGGCGGAGAAATTGTCCGGCCAGGTCTCGCCGCACAATCCCTCCGGACCGGTTGCGGCCTGCGCCGCGCTCCAGACGGCCGCCCTTTCTCCGGCTGTCACGTCCGTTGAACTCATCCTCACCAGCGATCCCGCCCGCCAGCCCTGCCGCGAGCTGCTGCAGGGCGGAAATCTCCGCCTGCCCGATGCGCCGGGCTGGGGCCTGCCCGGGAAGATCCGCGACCTGCTTCGTTCCGGCTCCTACCCATGGTATCGCGTCGTTCGAAATCGGTTTTGAAGACCGGCGCGGGCTTGATCCGCGGTTTCTTGCTCGCCCCCAATTGCGCGGATATCCGCGCAATTGGCCTGGACGCATTCCGAATCGCCAGCGAGCGGCTTCCCGCCCAACTTCGCTCTCGCATGCTGCATTTGCTCCGCCTCTTCGCTGCCGTTGGATTTTTTTCCGTTCCGGTGTTGGCCGCGTCCTTTCCAAAGCCCGAGCCGGAAAAAACCTTCGCCGACCTCAAGGTCTACGCTGCCCAGGGTCGCCCGTGGCGCGCCGCGATCGAGGATTGGGCCGGAGCCAGGCGGCGCGTCGCCGGCGATCCCGCCTGGACCGAATGGTTGGACAAGGAACGCCGCCACGTCGATGCCTGGATCGCAAAACACCGCGACCGCGTCGAGTGGGCCGCTGGCTGGTCGCACGATGGCATCAGCCCGAAAGACGCCTCGCGCGTCATCTGGTCCGGGAAGATCCCACGCGAGGAGACGCAATTCTTCTTCAGCCCGTCCGATCCGCAGATCGAAATCACCGACAAGCTTTTTGCCTGGTGGGTGCGCGTGACACTCGCGACGCCCGGCGAGTTCAAGCTCTGGCACGGCTCGTCGCCCGACGTGCCGCCGCAGCGTCGCGAAAGCTTTTACCTCGAGCTCACGACCCCGGCCACGAGCGCGACGTTTACGACGAAGTTTGAGCCTGTGAAGTGAAGGGCGTCCGAATAGACACGCGGCGCTTGTCATTCTGAGCGCAGCGAAGAATCCAGCGGGAGTAGCGAAGCCTTTGTGAGCTGCGGATGTCCAAATGGATTCTTCGCTGCGCTCAGAATGACAGGAAAAAACTCACTTTGAAAACGCGCCGTTGTCCTGAACCCATCCGCGCCATCCGCGGAATCCGCGGTAGAAGGCCTTGGCTGGGAGTTCGGTTGCGGCTGCGCCCCGCTGCGTAATTCGCGGGCAGCTATCTGAACTGTTTCACTGCATCGTCACAGCCTAGCCGTATCCATGCAGTCGGCTCGAGGTGGAACGCGACCTCCGGGCGCGTTTTTCCCTCGGACGCGGCTTCAACGGCGCCCGGCCGCCTTCGCCAAGGCTCCGGCGCGCCGCTTGACCACAGCCACGTCGTAGCCCGAAGGGCGAAGACGGGAGGTCGCCGTCCACCTTTCAGTTCTCGTCGTTACGAATGAAAAGTGCGTTCGACTGAATTGTTA